>NZ_BAABIC010000014.1:0-194635 GCF_039542425.1 Pseudonocardia yuanmonensis | reverse complement strand
CGGCGGCGCTCGACCCGGCGGCGCTCGACCCGGCGGCGCTCGACCCGGCGGCGCTCGACCCGGCGGCGCTCGACCCGGCGGCGCTCGACCCGGCGGCGCTCGACCCGGCGGCGCTCGATCGCCTCCGCGAGCTGGTCGGCGGTGATCCCGGCGCGCTGTCCGGGCTGGTGGAGGACTTCCTCAGCGAGACTCCGCCGCTCGTGCAGACCCTCCGCGCGGCGGTGGCCGCGGGCGATGCGGAGGGCGCACAGCGCGCCGCGCACACGCTCAAGGGCCTCGGCGACACCGTCGGCGCGACCGCGATGGCCCGGCTGTGCCGGCGGGCCGAGTCCCACGGGCCCGCCGTGCCGGGCCCGGTCGTCGAGGAGATCGCGGGCGAGCACGCGCGTGTCGCGCAGGCCCTGCGCCTGCTCGTGGCCAGTCCGTGAGCACGGTGGGCGTCGACCTCCGGTACCTCTCCGCGAACAGTGAGATTTCGACGCATCAGACGCCCTGATCGTCGGCCCGTCTGACGCTGAGATGTCGAACGTTCCGCCGAGAGACCCCCTGGGCCCCGCGACCAGGGACGCCGATCAGCGCCGCGCCGCCGGCAGCAGCACTTGGCGATCGTTTAGCGCCGGCCTGTTCCCTGGCCACCGCACCACCGAACGTCACCCCCGAACGGACGATGTCCGGAAAGGCAGCCCGCATGAGCATCGAGAACCGCGAGGCGAGCACCCCCGCCGGGGTGACGGCCGACGTCGGGACCGCCGCGAAGGAGACGCTGGAGGACTACACGCTCCGCTTCGCCCCGCGCAGCTACCGGAAGTGGTCGACGGGCGTCGTCGGGGTCACCGCGCTGGGGGGCATCGCCTACCTCGCCGACTTCGCCATCGGCGCCAACATCGGCATCTCCTACGGCACGACCAACGCCCTCTGGGGCATCCTCGTGTTCGCCGTCGTCATCTTCGCCACGGGCTTCCCGCTGGCCTACTACGCCGCGCGCTACAACCTCGACCTCGACCTGATCACCCGCGGCTCCGGCTTCGGCTACTACGGCTCCGTCGTCACGAACGTCATCTTCGCGACGTTCACCTTCATCTTCTTCGCCCTCGAGGGCTCGATCATGGCCCAGGGCCTCGAGCTCGGGCTCGGCATCCCGCTCTGGCTCGGTTACGCACTCTCGACGCTGATCATCTTCCCGTTGGTCGTGTACGGGATGTCGCTGCTGTCGAAGCTGCAGCTGTGGACCACGCCGCTGTGGCTGGTCCTGATGGTGGCGCCGTTCGTGTACCTGCTGGTCAGCCACCCCGAGTCCGTGAGCTCCTTCTTCGCCTACCAGGGCGAGAACGGCCAGGGCACGCCCAGCCTGGGTGCCGTCATGCTGGCCGCCGGCGTGTGCCTGTCGCTGATCGCGCAGATCGCCGAGCAGATCGACTACCTGCGCTTCATGCCGCCGAAGACGCCCGAGAACTCCCGCCGCTGGTGGACCGCGATGGTCCTCGCCGGCCCGGGCTGGGTCGTCTTCGGCGCGATCAAGCAGGTCGTCGGGCTGTTCCTCGCGGTGTACCTGATCGCCACCGTGGCGGACGGCGCCGCCGTCGCCAACCAGCCGGTGCACCAGTTCCTGGAGATCTACCGCGACATCCTGCCGCCGTGGCTGGCGATGACGCTCGCCGTCGTCCTCGTCGTGATCTCCCAGATCAAGATCAACGTCACGAACGCCTACTCCGGCTCGCTGGCCTGGACCAACTCGTTCACCCGGGTCACGAAGCGCTACCCGGGCCGGCTGGTGTTCCTCGGCGTGAACCTGCTGATCGCGCTGGTGCTGATGGAGGCGAACATGTTCGACTTCCTCAACACCATCCTCGGCTTCTACGCCAACTGCGGCATGTCCTGGGTCGTGGTGGTGGCCGTCGACATCGCGGTCAACAAGTACGTGCTCAAGCTGTCGCCGATCACGCCCGAGTTCCGCCGCGGGATGCTCTACGCGGTCAACCCCGTGGGCTTCGGCTCCATGATCGTGTCGGCGGGTGTGTCGATCCTGGTGTTCTTCGGGGTGTTCGGCGCCGCGATCCAGCCCTTCTCGCCGCTGGTCGCGATCGGCCTGGCCGTGGTGCTGCCGCCGCTCCTGGCCATCGCGACCCGGGGGAGGTACTACCTGCGGCGCACGGACGACGGCCTCGACCGGCCGAGGTTCGACGAGCACGGCAACCCGTCCGGCGAGGTCCTGCACTGCCACGTCTGCCGGCAGGACTTCGAGCGGCCGGACGTCACGAGGTGCGAGACGCATGACGCGGTCGTCTGCTCGCTGTGCCTGTCCACGGACAAGGTGGGTGACCACGTCCTGCCCGCGCAGGGCTGATCGCGGCTAGTTTCACGGGCATGGCACGCATGATCCGGTTCCACGAGCTCGGCGGGCCCGAGGTACTGCGCATCGAGGACCTCCCCGTCCGGGCGCCGGGCCCCGGCGAGGTCCGCCTCCGGGTCGACGCGGTCGGCCTGAACCGCGCGGAGGTCAACTTCCGCCGCGGCACCTACCTGGAGGACCCGCGGCTGCCGGCGGGGCTGGGCACGGAGGCGGCCGGCGAGATCCTCGAGGTCGGGCCGGAGGTCGACGGCTGGGCCCCGGGCGACGCCGTCAGCGTGATCCCCGCCTTCTCCCAGAACGACCATCCGGTCTACGCCGAGGAGGCCGTGGTGCCGGCCGCGGCGCTGGTCCGCCGGCCCGAGGGGATGGACGCGATCACGGGCGCGGCGGTCTGGATGCCGTACGTGACCGTGTACGGAATGGTCGCCGAGATCCTGCGGGTGCGGCCCGGCGACCGGGTCGTGGTCACCGCGGCGGCGAACAGCATCGGTGTGGCGGCACTGCAGGTGCTGCGGTACCTCGGCGCGGCGCCGGTCGCGACCGTCCCCGCGCCGGGGCCGGAGGCGGCGCTGCGGGAGGCGGGGGCGACGGAGGTCGTGGTCGCCGGGCCGTACGAGGGCGACGGCCGGGAGGTCCCCGGCGGCGGCTCGCTGGCCGACGCCCTGCGTGCGGCCTTCGCGCGGGCGGACCCCGGCGATCCCACGCCCGGTTGCGGGAGCGGGTCCGGGACAGGCCCCGGTGCGGACCTGGTGCTCGACGCCGTCGGTGGTCCACAGGTGGGTCAGCTCGTCGCGGCCTGCGCGCCCGGGGCGAGCGTGATCGTGCACGGCGGGCTGTCCGGGCTGCCCACTCCCCTGCCCGGCGGCGGGTACGCGGCGGTGTGGCTACGCCGCTACCGCGTCTTCGAGATCACCGGCGATCCCGCCGCCCTGCGCCGGGCGATCGCCTTCGTGCGCTCCGGGCTGGCGGCCGGCGTGTTCGCGCCGGTGATCGACCGGGTCTTCGACTTCGACGACGTCGCCGCCGCCCACGCCTACCTCGACTCCCCCGACCGCGCGCCCGGCAAGCCCGTCCTCCGGGTCCGCTGAGGAGTGAGCGAGCGGCGCCGTCCTTCACCAGGACTGAGCGAACGCGCCGCTCGCTCACCCCTCCCGCGGTCAGCGCACGGTCGGGTCGCCCGCGCCGGCCGGGACCGGAGCGTCCGCGTCCGGGGTGCCGACGGGCGCCTCCCCGTCCTCCGGGGGCACCGCCGTGGCCGGGGCCCGGCGGCGGCGCAGCCGCGCCCACAGGCCCCGACCGGGCCGCTGGGCCATGGCCGCGGTGAGCCGGTCGAGGTAGATGGCCAGGATCACCACGGCGAGCCCGCCCTCGAAACCGCCCGCGACGTCGAGCTGCGTCACGGCGGTCACGACGACGCTGCCCAGCCCGCCGGCGCCGGCCAGCCCCGCGACGACCACCATGGACAGCGCGAGCATGATCACCTGGTTGACGCCGGCCATGATCGACGGCCGGGCCATCGGCAGCTGCACCTCGCGCAGGATCTGCCGCGGGTGCGCGCCGAAGGCGTGGGCGGCCTCCACCACCTCCGGGTCCACCCCGCGGATGCCGAGCTCGGTGAGCCGGACCGCGGGCGGGATCGCGAAGATCGTGGTCGCGACGACCCCGGGCACCACGCCGACGCCGAAGAAGAACACCGCCGGGATGAGGTAGACGAACACCGGCGTGGTCTGCATGAAGTCCAGGATCGGGCGGAGCACCACGCTGACGCCCTGCCGGCGCGCCGCCCAGATGCCCAGCGGCACCCCGATCGCCGTCGCGATCACCGCGGCCACCAGCACGACCGCGAGGGTCTCCATCGTCTCCTCCCACAGGTCCATCGCCGCGACGAGCAGGAAGGCGACGGCGGTGAAGAGCGCGAACCCGAAGCCGCGGACGAGCAGCGCGGCCAGGGTCAGCAGCACCACCCAGACCACGAACGACGGCCGGGCGAGGGCCAGGACGATCACGTCCACCAGCGCGGTCATGACCACGCTGATCGCGTCGAACAACCCCGGCACCGTGCGCAGCAGCCAGGTGATGAACTGGTCGACGTACGTGCCGACCTCGATGCGAGGCATGGTCAGCTCCTGGTCGGGACGGCGGCGAGGGAGGCGAGGACGGCCGCCCGCGGGACGACCCCGAGCAGCCGGCCCCGGTCGTCGACGACGGCGAGGGGCACGGCGTGCCGGCCGAGCCGACCGAGGATCTCGATGAGCGGCCGGTCGGGGCCGGTGGTGGCGAAGCCGTCGTCGAGGGCCCCCGGGTCGATCCGCTCGCGGCCGGAGGCGGCCGCCTGGCCCAGCCACTCGTCGTGGACCACGCCGAGGATCCGCCGGTCGTCGTCGACGACGTAGGCGCCGGTGGCCTCGGCCGCGCCGAGCCGCCGGAGCACGTCGGCCGGGCGCTCCTCGAGCCGGGCCACCAGCCGCGGCTCGCGGAGCACGTCCTCGGCCGTGAGGACCCGCGTGCGGTCGACGTCCGAGACGAAGTCGGCGACGTAGTCGTCGGCGGGCGCGGCGAGGATCTCCGGCCCGGTGCCGAGCTGGACGAGCCGTCCGTCCTTGAGCAGCAGGATTCGGTCCCCCAACCGCATCGCCTCGTTGAGGTCGTGGGTGATGAAGACGATGGTCTTGGACAGCTCCTTCTGCAGCCGGATCAGCAGCGCCTGCATGTCCCGGCGGATGAGGGGGTCGAGGGCCGAGAAGGGCTCGTCCATCAGCATCACGTCGGTGTCGCTGGCCAGCGCACGGGCGAGCCCGACGCGCTGCTTCATGCCGCCGGAGAGCTGCCCCGGGTAGGCGTCCCCGCGGTCGCCCAACCCGACCTGGTCGAGCGCCCACTGCGCGCGCTCCCGCTTTTCCCCCTCGCTCGTCCCCCGGATCTGCAGGCCGTACGCGGCGTTCTGCAGCACGGTGCGGTGCGGCAGGAGCGCGAAGTGCTGGAACACCATGCTGATCCGGCGGTTGCGCAGCTGCCGCAGCTGCGCGTCCGAGAGCCCGCGCAGCTCGCGCCCGTCGATCTCCACCGAGCCGCCGCTGGGCTCGATGAGCCGGTTGAGCAGCCGGACCAGCGTCGACTTGCCCGAGCCGGACAGCCCCATGACGACGAACAGCTCGCCGGGCTCGACGGCGAACGAGACGTCGCGGACGGCGAGGGTCGCCCCGGTCCGCTGCTGGATCTCCCCGCGCGACGCGCCCTCGCGGGCCATGTCCAAGGCACGGCCGGCCGCGGACCCGCTGCCGAAGACCTTCGTCAGGTCCCGGCAGCGGATCACCGGCTCGGCGCCGTTCAGCCCGCCAGCCATTGCTGCACGCGCTGCTGGTTCGCCGCGAGCCACTGCTTCGCGACCTGGTCGGCGGGCTGCTTGTCGACGTCGACGCTCTTCTGCATGGCCTCGACGTCCGCCACGGGGATCTCGAACTTCTGCAGCATCGCGTAGAACTTCGGGGCCTGCTGCTGCAGGGTCGTGCTCGCCGCGGTCCAGGCCGAGTAGTCCGGCATCGCGCAGGCCCCGTTGCCGGTGGTGAAGCAGTCGGGCTGGTACGGCGTGGGCTCGGTCAGCTGGACCATGTCGAACTGCGTGAACACCCAGTGCGGGTGGTAGAGGTACACGAGGATCGGCTGCTTGCGGTCGTACGCCCGCTTCAGCTCCGCCAGCTGGGCGGCCTCGCTGGAGGTGACCTGCTGCAGGGTCAGGCCGTAGCCCGCGAGCCGCTTGGCGTTCTGCTGGGTGGTGATGAAGCTCGGGTCCGCATCGACGAGCTTGTTGCCGAGTGCGGCGGCGTAGTCGTTGAGCTGCGTGACGCTGGTGAGGCCGGCGAGCGGCTGCCCGGGCTCCGTGGCGTACCTGGGCACGAACCACCCCTGGGCGGCGCCGCCGTAGGTCTGGTGCACCAGGCTCATCCGGTCCTTGGCCTGGTCGGCCAGCTGCTGCTGGTTGGGCAGCGCGACCTCGGCGAGCAGGTCGACGTCGCCCCGCTGCGCGCCGGCCCAGGCCGGGGCCGGACCCAGCGCGGTGGTGTCGATCTGGGAGACCCCCAGCTCCGGGTGCTGCGCGGCCACCTCGGTGAGGATCGCGTTGGTCAGCGTGGCGGCGCTCCAGGGGAACTCGCCGGCCTTGACCGTCATCCCACCCCCCGAACCGGACCCGGAGGTCGAGCCGGAGGTGCCGCCCCCGCCGCATGCGGCGAGCACCGCGGCAATCCCCAGCGAGCAGAGGACCGCGCCGGCGCGGCGACGTGCTGATGTCCTGAGCATCGGCCGTTCTTCCCTTCCCCGCGGCCGGCACGCCGGGTGCGTCCGGACCAGGTTGGGAGCTTTCTACCCGAACCCGTGACGCAGGTAACCCCTCTTCGGATCGATTCGTGCGGGTCAGGCCCAGGCGCGGGCGGCGCGGGCGGCCCAGTACTGCTCGGCCGGCTCGGCGAGGTCGAGCAGCTCGTCCTCCACCTCGGCCGGGATCGTGAGCTGCGTGGCGGCGACGTTGCTCGCCACCTGCGCCGGGTCGACGGCGCCGGAGAGCACGATCCCCGCCCACGGCTCGGCCAGCACCGCGGCGAACGCCAGTCGGTCGACGCTCGTGCCGAGCTCCTCGGCCAGGTTCGCCACGCGGTCGTCCCGGGAGTTCGTCGCGCCGCCCGGGGCCAGCCGCCCGTTCGCGACCGCCTCCTTGACGATCACCCTCGCCCCGGCGTCCGCGGCCTCGACCAGCGCCGGACCCACGGAGGGCTCGAGGATGTTCCAGGTGCTCTGGAACGAGGTGAACAGCGACTCGCCGTCCACCGTGACCTCCAGCGCGCGCCGGACGGCCTCGGCCTGCCGCGGCCCGGAGGTCGAGATCCCGACCCGGATCCCGTGCTCGCGCAGGTCGGCCATCGCCCGGTGGAGCTCGGCGTCGTCGAGCGCGCCGGTGTCGAGCGTGGCGGAGTGCACGTGGTACACGGCGAGCCGCTTCCCGAGCAGCGCCAGCGACTCGGCGGACTGCTCCGCGAACGCCTCGACGGAGTGGTCCTTGACCTCGTGGACGCCCGACATCGAGCCGGCCACCGGCACCCCGTCGCGCCGCCAGTCGCCGACGTACCGGTACCCCCACTTCGACCCGATCTCGACGTCCCCGGTCCCGGGGCGCGCGGCCAGCCACCCGGCCAGGAACTCCTCTGCCCGGCCGTAGGAGCGGGCGACGTCGACGTACCGGATCCCCGCCGCGTAGGCCGCGTCGAGCACCGCCCACGTGCGCTCGCGCAGGGCCTCGACGTCCCGCGCGTCGCCGAGGTCGCGCTCCCGACCGGCGGTGATGTACGCGGGCCTGCCGACCGCGGCCAGCCCGATCCCGATTCGGCGTACGGAGGTCACCGCCCCACGCTGCCACATCCGGGGACCGCCGGAGGTTGCAACGGCGCTGCAACCCTTGATCCCCGGGGCGTGGGCGGCTTGGCTGGAGTGGCACGCACCACAGCTACGGGAGACGGACAGGGAGGTCCGCATGACCCAGACCCTCGAACCGGCCAGCGCCACCGCGGCCCGCGAGCGGGTCGACACGTGGCTCGCCGACTTCGAGGCCGCCCTCGCGGCCCGGGACGCCGAGCGGGCGGCCGGCCTCTTCGCGACGACCTCGTTCTGGCGCGACCTGATCGCGTTCACCTGGAACATCAGGACCGTCGAGAACCGCGACGGCGTCGCGGACCTGCTGCGGTCCACCATGGAGTCGACGGACGCCCGCAACTTCCACACCACCGAGGAGCCGACCGAGGCCGACGGCGTGGTCGACGCCTGGATCGGCTTCGAGACGGCCGTCGGCCGCGGCCGCGGGCACGTGCGGCTCACCGACGAGGGCGCCTGGACCTTCCTCACCACGCTCTACGAGCTGAAGGGGCACGAGGAGCCGCAGGGCGAGCGGCGGCCCATGGGCGCCGAGCACGGCGTCAACCGGGAGCGCGTGACGTGGGCCGAGGCCCGCCGGGCCGAGCAGGAGGAGGTGGGCCGCACCCGCCAGCCCTACGTCCTCGTGGTCGGCGGCGGGCAGGGCGGCATCGCCCTGGGCGCCCGGCTGAAGCAGCTCGGGGTCCCGCACGTCGTCGTCGACCGGCACCCGCGGCCCGGCGACCAGTGGCGCAGCCGGTACAAGTCGCTGTGCCTGCACGACCCGGTCTGGTACGACCACCTGCCCTATCTCGACTTCCCGAAGAACTGGCCGGTCTTCGCGCCGAAGGACAAGATCGGCGACTGGCTCGAGATGTACACGAAGGTCATGGAGGTCAACTACTGGTCCTCCACGACCTGCAGGTCCGCCTCCTACGACGAGGAGACGAAGGAGTGGACCGTCGTCGTCGACCGCGACGGCGAGGAGATCACCCTCCACCCCAAGCAGCTCGTGCTCGCCACCGGCATGTCCGGCAAGCCGAACGTGCCGCAGGTGCCCGGCCAGGACGTCTTCCGGGGCGAGCAGCACCACAGCTCGAAGCACCCGGGCCCGGACGCCTACAAGGACAAGAAGGTCGTGGTCATCGGGTCGAACAACTCGGCCTTCGACATCTGCGGCGCGCTGTGGGAGGTGGGCGCCGACGTCACGATGGTCCAGCGCTCCTCGACCCACATCGTGAGGTCCGACTCCCTGATGGACCTCGGCCTCGGCGACCTGTACTCCGAGCGCGCGCTCGCCGCCGGGATGACCACGCAGAAGGCCGACATGACCTTCGCGTCCATCCCGTACCGGATCATGCACACGTTCCAGCAGCCGGTGTACGCGGCGATCAAGGAGCGGGACAAGGACTTCTACGAGCGGCTGGAGGCCTCGGGCTTCCGCCACGACTGGGGCGACGACGACTCCGGCCTGTTCATGAAGTACCTGCGCCGCGGCTCGGGCTACTACATCGACGTCGGCGCCGCCGACCTGATCGCGAACGGCGACGTGAAGCTCGTGCAGGGCCAGGTCGTCGAGCTGACCGAGCACACGGTGAAGCTCGACGACGGCACCGAGCTCGAGGCGGACCTCGTCGTCTACGCGACCGGGTACGGCTCGATGAACGGCTGGGCCGCGGACCTGATCAGCCAGGAGGTCGCGGACAAGGTCGGGAAGGTGTGGGGGCTGGGCTCCGACACCACCAAGGACCCGGGTCCGTGGGAGGGCGAGCAGCGCAACATGTGGAAGCCCACCCAGCAGGAGGGGCTCTGGTTCCACGGCGGCAACCTGCACCAGAGCCGCCACTACTCGCTCTACCTGGCGCTGCAGCTCAAGGCCCGGCTCGAGGGGATCCCGACCCCGGTGTACGGCCTCCAGGAGGTCCACCACACCAGCTGACGCGGGTCCCGGCGTACCCGGCGGCGGGGTAGTGGATCACCGCCGTCGGGTATCCCGCGTCACATGCATGTCGAGCTCCTCGTCGTGGGCGGCGGACCGGCCGCCCTCGCCGCCGCCACCAGCTACCGCGACCACGGCGGCGACGGCGCCGTTGTGCTCGTCTCGGACGACACGGCCGCGCCGTACTTCCGGCCGCCACTGTCGAAGGACTACCTGCGCGGCGAGTCGGAGGCGGGCGACACGGAACTGACGCCCGCCACCACCTACACCGCCCGCGGGATCACCCTGCTGCTGCGCCAGACGGTGACCACGCTGTCCGCGGAGGAGCGGGTCGCGCAGCTGTCCGGCGGCGGCCGGGTCACGTTCAAGGCCTGCGTGCTGGCCACCGGGTCCGCCCCGAAGCCGCTCCCGGTGCCGGGAGCGGACGCGCCCGCCGTCGCCATGCTGCGCTCGCTCGACAGCGCCGAGGAGCTGCGCTCGGCCGCCCTGACCGCCCGCAGCGCCGTCGTCGTCGGGTCCGGGTTCATCGGCTGCGAGGCCGCCGCCTCGCTCGCCCGGCGCGGCCTCGACGTCACGGTCGTGAGCGCCGAGGACCTGCCGCAGGAGAAGCGACTGGGTCCCGACGCCGGCCGGCGGATCGCGGGCTGGCTCGTCGAGGACGGCGTCACGCTGATCGGCGGGGCGCAGGTCGAGGCGATCGAGCCGCTCGGCGACCCCGACGCGCGCCCTCGCCGGGTGCGGGTGTCCGGGCGGGAGCCGCTGGAGGCCGACCTGGTGCTGGTCGCGGGCGGGATCGACCCCCACGTCACGCTGGCCCGCGCCGCCGGGCTGCGGGTCGAACAGGACCGGGTCGTCGTCGACGAGCACATGCGTGCCTCCGCGCCAGGCCTGTACGCCGCCGGCGACGTGGCCTACGCGCGCAACGCCACCGCGGGCCGGCACCTCGTGGTGGAGCACTGGGGCGAGGCGGAGGCGATGGGCACGGTCGCCGGCGGCGTCGCCGCCGGGGCGGACCTGCGCTGGGACGCCGTGCCCGGATTCTGGACCGAGATCGGCGAGCGCACCCTCAAGTACGCCGCGTGGGGCGACGGCTACGACCGCGCCCGCCTGGTCGACCACGGCGGCGGCGCCTTCACGGTGTGGTACGCCGACGAGCAGGGCCGCGCGGTCGGTGTGGCGACGCACGAGGCGGACGAGGACTACGAGCGCGGCAGCGAGCTCGTCGCCGCCGGGAAGCCGGTGCCCGACGTGGCGGCCGTCACAGAGAAGTAGCATCCGGCCGACCCTCCGGGTACCTCCCCGCGCCGGCACGGGCGTCGACCGGCACACCCACGCGTACGCGGCCAACCTGGGCGTGCGCGCCGGGGCGTTCCTGCAGGTCGGCGGCTTCCGGGCCGACCCGTCCGTGCCGACCCGTCAGTGCCGACCCGTCAGTGCCGACCGGTCAGGGCCGACCCGTCGGGGCGCTCGAGGTCCTCGAGGGAGTCGACGAGGTGCAGCTGGGTGTCCACGCCGGTCACCTGCATCGGCCGCAGCACCACCCGGCTGCCGCCGGTGACCACGGCGACACGCGAGCCGACGTCGTCGGCCGCGCGCTGCGTGCGGACCAGCGCGGCGAGCCCGCGGGAGGCCAGGAAGCGGACGCCCGTCAGGTCGACGACGAGGTATTTCGCGGTGCGGACCAGGTCGATCGCGGCGTTCTGGAAGGCGGTGGCCTCGGCGGCGTCGATCTCGCCGCGGACGGCCAGTACCCGGATGCGCTCGCCCACGCGGCAGAGGTGGAGCTGGATGCCGCTGTCGGGCTCGTCGAGCCGCTCCCAGGCGCCTGCCGCACCGCACCAGGCCGCGACCTCGGGCAGGCCCGGCACGGCGCCGGTGTCGGCGCGCTCGGCACTGTCGGGAGCGGGGCTCACGGGATCTCGTCCTCTCGGCGTGGGAGCAGGCTTCTCGACTCCGGACCAGTGTGTCCACGACCGTACCCTCCCGCAGCCGGCAGGGCGCGGCGGCCGGCCCCCGGCGTACACGATTGGCCGCCGTGAACGGGGGAACCCGGGCCCATGGCGACCGATCCCGCCTCCGAGACCGGGCCGGACCCCGACGGGCCCCCGCGTGCCTTCCACCGGGACCGGGAGGACCGGATGGACCACGGCGACCCGCGCGACCGGGCCGTCGACGAGCCCGCGACCGGCCCCGACGGCCCCGACGCATCCGACGAGGATCCCGACGGCCCGCGCGGTGGGGAGGGCGGACCCAGCTCGGGGACCAGCGGGGACTGGCGGCAGGGCACCCCCGAGTAGCCCCGTCCGCCTACCGCTGGCAGCCGGGGCACCACCAGGTCTCCCGGCCGTGCGGGGTGCGCGCGGCGGGCCGGAAGGCGACGGGCGTGCCGCAGCGGTAGCACGGCCGGCGGGCGCGGCCGTAGACCCAGTGCGGACGGCGCGGGTCGCCCGTCGTGACCTGCCGCGGGTTGCTGACGACGGCCTCGCGCAGCCGAGCCCGCGCGCCGGCCAGCAGCGGGCCCGGGTCGACCTCGCCGATCGGCCGCCAGGGGTCGACGCGGTGCAGGAAGCACAGCTCGCCCGCCCACAAGTTGCCCAGCCCCGCCACCCGCCGCTGGTCCAGCAGCGCCGCCACGGCGGCGGTGTCCGGGGCGGCGCGCAGCCGCCGCGCCGCCAGGTCGGCGTCGAAGTCCTCGCCCAGCAGGTCCGGGCCCAGGTGCCCGACGACGCGGTCCTCGTCCCGGGTCCGGACCAGGTCGAGGACGGGCAGGGCGATCCCGGCCAGCGTGCGGTCGTCGTCGAGCCGCAGCAGCACGCGGGCCTCCACCGACCGCGGCAGCCGCTTCCCCGGGCCCAGCACCGACCACGACCCGCTCATCCGCAGGTGCGAGTGCAGGGTCGACCCGGCCGAGGTCCGCATCAGCAGGTGCTTGCCCCGCGGCCGCCAGGCCTCGATGCGCTGTCCCGCGAGGTCGGCGAGCGCCAGGCGGGGATGCCGGAACGTGCTCGCGACGACCGTGCGGCCCGCCGTCGCCGCGTGCAGCCGGGCGGCCAGCCGCGCGATGGAGTCACCCTCCGCCACTCCCGCACGCTACGCGCCGCGGCGCGGTCCCACCCGTCGGCCGGGTGACTCACTTTGCTCCATCCGGCCGGTGCGGAGACGGGCCCGTGCTGTGATCGTCGGCGGGACGTCGACACCGATGTGGACGGGAGCGCCGATGCTGCGTGCGGCGGAATGCCTGATCGAGGCCGAGCGGGTGCTGAACCAGGTGCTGGACGGGGTGGCGCCCGACCAGTGGCGCATCCGCGTCCCGCCGCTGCCCGACGGGCCCGATCCCGCCCGGCCGACCCCGCTCGACGCCCTGGTCCGCCACCACGTCCGCACCGTCGCCGCCCTGCCGGACCTGCTGGCGGGGCGGGCGGCCGACCCCGCGCACCTCGCCGACGTCGCCGACCTGGAGCACCGGCAGGACCTGCCCGCGCTCGCCCGCGAGGCCTCGGAGAAGGCCTGCGCGGCGGCCGCGGCCGTCGCCGACCCGACCGCCCCCACCGGCGACGACGCGCTCCGCGCCGAGGAGCTGCTCTGGCGGCGGGCGGTCGGCGCCGCGCTCATGGCGCACGAGGTGTCCGTCCACCGCGGATCGGTGAACCCGCTGACCGAGCACCTGGCCCGGGCGCTGTGGGAGCGCACCGAGCCGGAGGCGGCGCGCTGGCGCGAGGCAGGGTGGTTCGGCGCGCCGCTGGGCCCCGTGCCCGCGGACGTGTCCTGGCGCGACCGCTTCCTCATGCTCGCCGGCCGGGACCCGCACCCCCTCTGGGACCGCTAACGGCGCTCGCGCCAGGCCCGCTCGAACGGCAGCCGCCAGGCGTTGGGCGCGATGAGCTGGTGGATCGCGTTCGGCCCCCAGGACCCCACCGGGTAGTTCTTCGCCGGCGGCGGGTCGTCCAGCAGCGGCATCGACCGCTCCCACAGCGACTCGATGCCCTCGGCCGTGGTGAACAGGGTGTGGTCGCCCCGCATGGCGTCGAGGATCAGCCGCTCGTAGGCCTCGAGCACGTCGCCGGCGGACTCGGTCTCCTGCGTGGAGAACTGCATCGACAGCTTCTCCAGCCGGAAGCCCGGGCCCGGGCGCTTGCCGTAGAAGGACAGCGAGACCTTGGAGGAGTCGGCGAGGTCGAAGGTCAGGTGGTCCGGGCCCTGGGTGCCGACGCCGGAGCCGGCCGGGAACATCGTCCGCGGCGCCTCCTTGAAGGCGATCGAGATGATCCGCTGGCCCTCCGCCATCTTCTTGCCGGTGCGCAGGTAGAACGGCACGCCCGCCCAGCGCCAGTTGTCCAGGCCGACCTTGAGCGCGATGAAGGTCTCGGTGTCGGAGTCCCGGGCGACGCCCTCCTCCTCGCGGTAGCCGCCGTACTGGCCGCGCACCACGTCCCACGGGTGCACCGGCAGCAGCGAGCGGAAGACCTTGTTCTTCTCCTCGCTGATCGCCCGCGGCTCCAGCGCGGTCGGCGGCTCCATCGCCACGAACGCCATCACCTGCATCAGGTGCGTGACGACCATGTCCTTGAACGCGCCGGTGGACTCGTAGAAGTTGGCGCGCTGGTCCAGCCCGAGCGTCTCGGGGATGTCGATCTGGACGTGGTCGATGAAGTTGCGGTTCCAGATCGGCTCGAACAGGCCGTTGGCGAAGCGGAACGCGAGGATGTTCTGCGCCGCCTCCTTGCCGAGGAAGTGGTCGATCCGGAAGATCTGCGACTCGTCGAAGACCTTGTGCACGTAGTCGTTGAGCTCGATCGCGCTGGGCAGGTCGTGCCCGAAGGGCTTCTCCATGACGACCCGCGCGCGGTCGACGAGGTCCGCGTCCCGCAGCATCGCGATCACGGCCTGCGCGGCCTTCGGCGGCACGGACAGGTAGTGCAGCCGGTGCACGTCCTCGCCCAGCCTGGCCTCGGCCTCCTTCACCGCCGCGGTCAGCCCCTCCGGCCCCGCGCCCTGCGGGACGTAGGTCAGCTTGTCGGCGAACCCGGCCCACGCGTCGTCGTTCGCCTTGTGCGTGCCGAAGTTCTGCACGGCGTGGTGGGCCAGCTCGCGGAACTCCTCGGTGGACATGTCCTCCATCGCCGTACCGACGATGCGGACCTCGGGGGCCAACGAGGACTCGCAGAGGTACGCGAGCCCGGGCAGCAGCTTGCGCTTGGCCAGGTCACCGGTGGCGCCGAACAGCACGATGACGTGCGGCACCAGCGGTTCCTGGTCGCGGCGGAAGGGACGCGAGCCGGGGCCGGGGTAGGCGATCGTCTGGGGGCGGGACTCGGGCACGCGGGGACTCCTCGGGAGACGGACCGGTGGGCACGCGACGTCGCGGCCGACCCTAGCCGTTCCGGCCTGCGCCGTCCTGCTGCGTGATCGGCCACCGCGCGCGGGCGCGCCGGACACCCGGCACGATGCGGGCATGAGCACGCAGCGGGAGCACGATCTGGTCGTCTTCGGCGCCACGGGGTTCGTCGGAGCCCTGCTGGCCGGCTATCTCGCCGACGCCGCGCCCGAGGGCGTGCGCATCGCGCTCGCCGGGCGGTCACGGGACAAGCTGGAGCAGGTGCGGGCGGGGCTGCCGGAGCGGGCCCACGACTGGCCGCTCGTCGCGGCCGACTCGACCGACCCGGCCTCGCTGGCGGCGCTCGCGGGCTCGGCCCGCGTCGTCGCGACGACGGTGGGTCCGTACGCGAGGTACGGGCTGCCGCTGGTCGAGGCCTGTGCCCGGGCCGGGACGCACTACTGCGACCTGACCGGTGAGGTGCTGTTCGTCCGCGAGGCGATCGACCGGTACGACGCGGTGGCCCGCGGGTCCGGCGCGCGGATCGTGCACTCCTGCGGCTACGACTCCATCCCCTCCGACCTCGGCACCCTGCTGCTCCACGAGGCCGCGGGCGCAGACCTCGATCGGGTGCGCGCGGTCGCGACCGCGCGCGGCGGGTTCAGCGGCGGGACCCTGGCCTCCCTGCTCGGGCACGTCGAGAGCGTGGCGGGCGACCCGGCGGCGCGGCGGATCGCCCTGCGCCCGCACTCGCTCAGCCCGGATCCCGCCGCCGAGCCGACGCCGCGTCAGCCGCGCGACGCCGGCCCGCCGCGTCGCGAGCCGGACGGCTCGTGGACGGCCGCGTTCGTCATGGCCCCCTTCAACACCCGGATCGTGCGGCGCAGCAACGCCCTGCAGGAGTGGTCCTACGGCCGGGGCCTGCGCTACGAGGAGCGGATGGCCGCGGGGCGCGGCGTCGCCGGTGCGGTCGCGGCCGTCGCGATCACCGGGGCGATGGGCGCGATGGTCGGCGGGGCGGCGTTCCCGCCCACCCGCGCGCTGCTGGAGCGGGTGCTGCCGAAGCCGGGGACGGGACCGGGTGAGCAGGCCCGCGCGAAAGGCTTCTTCCGGCACACCCTGACCGGGACCACGGTCGACGGCCGCACGGTCACCGCGACGGTCGCGGGGTCCGGGGACCCGGGCTACGCCGCCACCGCCGTCATGCTCGGGGAGAGCGCGCTCTGCCTCGCCCTCGACGACCTCCCCGACCGCAGCGGTTCCCTCACCCCCGTCACCGCGATGGGCCACACCCTGATCGAGCGACTCCGCAAGGCGGGCCACACCTACGAGGCCACGGCGCAGTAGCGAGCTCCCCGCGCAGTGCCGAGGCCCGGCGGAGCGCCGAGGCCCGACGCAGTGCCGAGGCCCGACGCAGTGCCGAGGCCCGACGCAGTGCCAAGGCCCGACGCAGTGCCAAGGCCCGACGCAGTGCCAAGGCCCGACGCAGTGCCAAGGCCCGACGCAGTGCCAAGGCCCGACGCAGTGCCAAGGCCCGACGCAGTGCCAAGGCCCGGCGCAGTGCCAAGGCCCGACGCAGTGCCGAGGACGCAGCGGGGTGGCGAGGACCGGCGCAGTGCCAAGGACCGCCGCAGTCCCAAGGACCGCCGCAGTGCCAAGGACCGGCGCAATGCCAAGGACCGGCAGGGTGACGCGGACCGGCAGGGTGACGCGGACCGGCAGGGTGACGCGGACCGGCAGGGTGACGCGGACCGGCAGGGTGACGCGGACCGGCAGGGTGACGAGGACCGGCAGGGTGACGAGGACCGGCAGGGTGACGAGGACCCACCGGGGTGGCGCTCGTCCCGCTGCACCCGGCGCGGTGCGGCACAACCGTTCTGGCCGGGCCTCACACCCGCCAGGTGCGTGACACACCCTGTCGACGGCCTGCGCCGCGACGAACCGGGTGTATGAGCACCTGCGCGCCAGGTTGTCGAGGGGCCAGCCCGGCGGGCCCCGGCGAGCGACTCGACGCCCCGCCTCGCACACCCATTGGGGCGCCGCACCGGCCGTCGACGACGTGTGCCGCCGACCTCCCAGTTGTGGCGGCGAACCGGAGCGGATGTGAGAGGCGACGACAGGTGTGCCGGGTGCTCCTGCGGGCTCCGGAAGGCCTTCGTTCCCTCCGCGGTCCGCCGCCTGCCCCTCGATGCAGCACCGGCACGACTCGCAAAGCCCCGGGGGACCCACAGCCCGACTCGCCGAAGCCCACAGCCCGACTCGCCGAAGCCCACAGCCCGACTCGCCGAAGCCCACAGCCCGACTCGCGGTGCGGGAACTCCCGACTCGCGGTGGGCTCGGTGTTCCGGACCGCAGCCCCCGACCTGCTGCTCCGCCCCACTCCCCCGCTCCTTCCCACTCCCACTCCCGCTCCCGGACCTGCTCCTCCCGACTTCGCTCCTGCTCCGTCCCGCTCCCGCTCCCGGACCTGCTCCTCCCGACTTCGCTCCTGCTCCTTCCGACTCCGCTCGCCGACCTGCTCCTCCCGCCCCTGCTCCTCCCGCCCACCGCCCCCGACCCCCCTCCCGCTGATCCCGCTCGCCCTGTAGCGTGCGTCACCGTCGGAAGGAAATGACGATGACGTCACGTTCGCAGTCGTTCGACCACCCGCTCGCGGGCCTGCGCGTCCTCGAGGCCGGGGACACGCTGGCCGCGGCCTACGCGGGCCGGCTCCTGGCCGATCTCGGGGCGGAGGTCGTGCTGCTGGAGCCGCCGCAGGGCCACCCGTTCCGCACCCTCGGCCCCTTCGCGAAGTCGGTGCCCGACGCCGAGCGCAGCGCCTCCTTCGCGTACTTCCACGCGGGCAAGCGGTCCGTGACCGCCGACGACGCCGCGGTACGCGCGCTCGCGGCCCGCGCCGACGTGCTGATCCGGTCCACCCGGGACGGTGCGGACTGGATCGGCGACGACCTCGTCGCCGAGATCGAGGCCGCCCGGCCCGCGCTCGTCGTCGTCGACGTCTCCACCTTCGGCCGCACCCACCGCGACGGCCCGCACCCCACCACCGACCTGCTCGCCCTGGCCGCGGGCGGCCTGCTGTCGATCAACTCGACCACGCTGCGCGGGCCCGACCCGCTCCCCCTGCGCTACCGCGGCGAGCTGGCGAGCGTGCACGCGGCGTGCGGCGCGGTGCTCTCCCTGCTCGGGGCCCTGGTCGAGCGCCGCCGCAGCGGGCTCGGCCAGCGGCTCGACGTCTCGCTGCAGGCCTCGGTCGCGAGCGTCCTGGCCACCGCGATGTCGCGCTACCACTACACCGGCGAGCTGCCGGTGCGGCAGGGCAACCGGAGCGTGGGGCCGTGGGGCTTCTACCCCTGCCGCGACGGCACCGTGCTCATGCAGATCACCCGCGACGAGGAGTTCCGCCGCCTGGTGACGATGCTCGGCGACCCGGACTGGGGCTCCCTGGAGATCTTCGAGACGACGGCGGGGCGGGACGAGAACGCGGACGTCCTCGACGTGTTCGTGGGCGAGCACCTGGCGGAGTTCACCCTCGCCGAGTTCCTCGAGCTCGCCCACACCCACCGCATCGCGGCGGCCCCGATCCACGGCGCGCGCGACATCCTGGAGTGGGACCACCTCGCCGCGCGCGGGTCGTTGCCCCCGGCCGCGCTCGGCGGCGCTCCCGGCGAGTCGCTGCCGGTGCCCGGACGGCCGTGGCGTGTGAACGGCACCGCCCCCCCGCCGCGCGACCCCGCGCCGGCCCGGGGCGAGGCCGACGCCGCCGGGCTCTGGTCCGGTCCCACCGCGCACCCGGCCGGCTCCGGCACGCCCGCCGAGCGCCCGCTCGAGGGCGTGCGGGTGATCGACCTGACGTGGGTGTGGGCCGGCCCGTTCGCCGCGATGCAGCTCGCCCACCTGGGCGCGGACGTCGTCCGGGTCGAGACCGGGACCCGGCTGGAGACCACGCGCGGGCTCGGGCCGTACGCCGACGGCATCGTCGGGGTGGACCGCTCCGGCTACTTCAACCAGTACAACCAGGGCAAGCGCGGGGTGGCGCTGAACCTGAAGACCGCGCGCGGGATGGAGCTGCTGCGCGGGCTGATCGCGACCGCGGACGTCGTGATCGACAACATGAGCGCCGGCGCGCTCGCCCGGATGGGCCTGCCGTACGAGACGCTCAAGGAGATCAACCCGCGGATCGTCGCCGTGTCGATGACCGGCTTCGGCGAGTCCGGCCCCTACCGGGACCGCACGGCCTACGGCTCGCTGATCGACGCGCTCAGCGGCATCGCGTCGTCCAACGGGGACGTCCGGGGTGGACCGACCGACCTCGTCATGTCCCTCCCGGACCCGATGGCGGGGATCACCACGGCGATCGCGACCGTGGCTGCGCTCTACCAGGCCCGCGCCTCCGGCGAGGGCGTGCGGGTCGAGACGGCGATGTTCGAGGCCTGCCTCGCCGCGTTCCCGTGGCCCGTGCTGTTCGCCGGCGCCACCGGCGGCGAGGTGCCCGTGATCGGCAACCGCGACGAGTTGGCCTGCCCGCACGGGACCTTCCGCTGCGCCGGCGACGACGAGTGGGTGGCGATCGCCTGCGAGGACGACGACCGGTTCGCCGCCCTGGCCGTGGTCCTCGGCGCGCCCGAGCTGGCCGACGACCCGCGGTTCGCCACCCTGGCGGCCAGGCGGGTGCACGAGGACGAGCTCGAGGCGCTCGTGACCGCGTGGACCTCGCAGCGCACCGCCGCGGAGGCGGCGGGGGCGTTGCAGGCCAAGGGCGTCGGCGCGGAGGCCGTGGCCCGGGTGGACGAGGTCTACCGCTCCCCCGTCCTCGCCGCGCGCGGCTTCTTCCCCGAGACCGTGCATGCGGTGATCGGCCCCCGCCGGCTGCCGTCCGTCGGCTGGGTCGCCTCGCGCAGCGCGATGGGCCCGCAGGGCGCCGCACCGGCCCTCGGCCAGCACACCCGCGAGGTCCTCACCGAGATCCTCGGCCTGTCCGCGGCGGAGCTCGACGCGCTGGAGAAGGAGGGCGTCACGGTCTGAGGATCCCCGGCCGGGCTGTGCCACGATCGCGTCCATGACCGACGCGACGACGCGGGCCGCCGAGCTGCGGGAGCACTACTCCCGGCCGGACCTCTGCCTGGCGGAGGAACTGTGCGACCGGCACCCGGCCGGGGACGTGGCGGCCACGCTGGTGGCCGGGGACCTGTCGGCCGTCGACCTCACGTACGGCGAACTGCGCGAACGGTCCGAGCGGCTCGCCGCCGGGCTCGCCGGGCTCGGGGTCGGGCCGGGCTCACGGGTGGCGACGCTGCTGCCCAAGACCGCGGACCTGCTCGTCACGGTGCTGGCGGTGGTGCGCCTCGGCGCGGTGTACGTGCCGCTGTTCACCGCGTTCGCCCCGCAGGCGATCGCGTTGCGGCTCACCGCCTCCGGCACGAGCGTGGTGATCACGGACGGGAACCAGCGGCCGAAGCTCGATCCCGGCGAGGACATCCCGGCCGACGCGCCGTGGACCGTCGTCACGGTCGGGTCGGCGGAGTGGGAGCGGCTGGCCGGCGCCTCCCCCACCGGCGCCCCGGCGGCGGTCGGCGGCCCGGACGGGGCGATGGTGCAGCTCTACACCTCCGGCACCACCGGCAGGCCCAAGGGCGTGATCGTGCCGGCGAAGGCCCTGGCGTCGATGGTCGCCTACCAGGAGTTGGCGCTCGACGTCACCGCCGACGACGTCTTCTGGAACGCCGCCGACCCCGGCTGGGCCTACGGGCTCTACTACGCCCTGCTCGCCCCACTGGCCACCGGCCGGCGCACGCTGTTGCTCGACGCCGGCTTCTCCGCACAGGCCACCTGGGAGGTGCTCGGCCGGTTCGGCGTCACGGCCTTCGCGGCCGCCCCGACGGTGTACCGGGGGCTGCGGGCCTCCGGCATCGCCCCGCCCGAAGGGCTGCGGCTGCGCACCTGCTCGAGCGCGGGCGAGCCGCTGAACCCCGACCTGGTGACGTGGGGCCGCGAGGTCCTCGGCGTGGAGGTGCGGGACCACTACGGGCAGACCGAGCTCGGCATGGTCGTCGCCAACGCCTGGCACCCGGGCCTGCGGGCCGAGATCCGGCCCGGCTCGATGGGCCGCCCGCTGCCCGGCTTCCGGGTCGCCGTCCTCGCCGACGACGCCGAGGAGGAGGTCGCGCCGGACACTCCCGGCCGGGTCGCGCTCGACGTGCCGGCCAGCCCGCTGCTGTGGTTCGACGGCTACGCGGGCGGGGTCCGCGGCGACCGGTTCAGCGAGGACGGCCGCTGGTACCTCACCGGCGACGCGGGCCGCGCCGACGCGGACGGCTACCTCTACTTCTCCGCCCGCGACGACGACGTGATCATCATGGCCGGCTACCGGATCGGGCCGTTCGACGTCGAGTCCGTGCTGTCGACGCACCCCGCGGTGGCGGAGGTCGCCGTCGTCGGCATGCCGGACGAGCTGCGCGGCGAGGTGGTCGAGGCGTTCGTGGTGCTGCGCGAGGGCGTCGAGGCGGGCCCGGACCTGCCGGACGAGCTGGCGCAGCTGGTCCGGACCCGCTACGCCGCGCACGCCTACCCCCGCCGCGTCCACCTCGTCGACGCGCTGCCCAAGACGCCCAGCGGCAAGATCCAGCGGTTCCTGCTGCGGCAGCGGGGACGCTAGACGCCCCCTGCAGCCAGGGAGATCAGGCGCCTTCCGGGCGTACCTCAGCCACGTGCTCGGCGCGCTCCAGGTGCAGCACTTCAGCCCACTCTCCGGTACGGGCACCGCCAGGCTGGCGGAGCTGTCGGACCTTCCGGTGCTGTCCGAGATCGCGCGAGAGGCACAGGGTGTCAGCGCGGAGCAGGAGTTCCGGGCCGGCCTGGAGATCGTGCTCCGCGGGCCC
The DNA here is from genome assembly GCF_039542425.1 of Pseudonocardia yuanmonensis. Taxonomy (NCBI): domain Bacteria; kingdom Bacillati; phylum Actinomycetota; class Actinomycetes; order Pseudonocardiales; family Pseudonocardiaceae; genus Pseudonocardia; species Pseudonocardia yuanmonensis. Next base: position 172,760 of record NZ_BAABIC010000014.1, on the reverse strand, counting down.
GGGCTCGACCGGCCGTGAACCGTGGCCGGGTCCGGCGCGGGGCGACGGTCGGCAGGCTCGTCACGAGGAGCGCGGAATCCCGGCCCGAGCTGCCGCCTCCCGCCCTGGTCACCCCCCGGTCCGCGCCGCCCCCCACGCCTGCGCGAGCAGCTCGTGGCTGCGGACCCGGTCGGTGTGGTCGGTGGTGATCGTGGTGACCAGCAGCTCGTCCGCGCCGGTCACCCGGGCGAGCGTGGCGAGCTTCCCGCACACGGTGTCCGGGGCGCCGACGAACTGGGTGTCGACCCGATCGGCCACCCCGGCCCGCTCGTCCGGCGTCCACTCGCGGGCCAGCGCCTCGGCCGGTGTCACGTACGGCCGCGCACCACCCCCGGAGCGGATGTCGAGCACCCACTGCCCGTAGGGCGCGGCGAGCTCCCGGGCGCGCGCGTCGGTCTCCGCGACCACGACGTCCGCCGACACGATCACGTGCGGCTCGGCGACCCGGCCGGGCCTGAACGCCTCGCGGTAGGCGGCGACGGCGTCGAGCACCAGGTGCGGCACGAGGTGGTAGCTCACGGCGAAGGGCAGCCCGTGCTCCCCGGCGACCCGCGCGCTCTCCCCCGGCGTGGAACCGAGCACGACCACCTCGACGTCGGCGCCCTCGGCCGGGAGGACGTGCAGCGGCTCGCCGTGCGGGCCGCGGGCGGTGCCGGCGAAGTAGGCGAGGATCTCGCCGACCTGGCGGTCGTAGTCCGGTGGTTCCTGGTCGGGGTCGAAGCCCAGCAGCTCGGCGAGGCAGCCGTACAGGGCCAGGTCGGACGGCACCGTCCCCGGCTTCGGCAGCAGCAGCCCGTCGACCGTCCGGGTCTCCGGTGCCCGCCCGCCCTTCCGGCCTGTGGGCCCGCGCCGGATCAGCCGCAGGATGCGGTGCAGGTCGAACCGTCCGAGTCCGACGTCGATCCGTCCGGGATGGACCGCGGCCACCGTTCCGAACTGCTCGGCCACCTGCACCGGCCGGGTGTTCGGGAGCTGCACGGCCCCGGAGCCCACCCTGATCCGCCCGGTGGCCGCCGCGATCAGCGCGACGAGCACCGGTGTCGACGCCGACGCGACACCCGTCGCGAGGTGGTGCTCGGCCACCCAGTAGCGGTGGTAGCCCGCCCGCTCCGCGGCCTGCGCGAGGTCGATCGAGTTGCGCAGGGCGTCGCCGGCCGTCCCGCCCGCGGGGACGGGCGAGAGGTCCAGGATCGACAGCGGGAGGCTCACCCGCGGCCCCCGTCCACCAGCCCGCCGATCACCTCGGTCAGCACGGCGGCCCACCGCTCCGGCGCCTCCACCGGCGAGAAGTGGCCGACGCCGTCGAGCGGGCGCAGGTCCACCTTCTCGAACCAGTCGTCGAGCCGGTCGGACCAGGCGCGCGGGAACAGCGGATCGTGCTCGGGCCAGAGCACCGTGGTCGGGACGGTGATCCGGCTCGTGGGCGGTTCCTCGGCGAGCGAGCGCGCGATCATCCCGGCGCCGCTGCGGTACCAGCCGATCGACGCCGTGAAGGCGCCCGGCGGCGAGTACCGCTCGGTCAGCCGGTCGAGCCGCTCCTCCTCCACGGTGAAGTCCGGGCCGGACCAGTGGTCCCAGAAGTGCCGCAGGTAGGCGCGCACGGCGTCGGGCCGGCCGTCGATCACCTGCTCGGGCAGCCCGAGCCGGTGGAAGTGCTGGTACCAGAACTCGGCGGCGGCCTCGGGTTCCAGTACGCGCCGGCCCGCACCGGGCAGCGGCGGCGCGAGGACCAGCGCCGCGACCCGGTCGGGGTGCTCGGCGGCCAGGGTCTGTGCGACCCGGCTGCCGACGTCGTAGCCCGCGACGACGGCCCGCTCGATCCCGAGTTCGTCGAGCAGCGCGAGCGCGCTGCGGGCCTGGCCCGCCGCCGCGACGTCGCCGCCGACGTGCTTGTCCGACTCGCCGAACCCGCGCAGGTCCGGCCAGGTCACGTCGGCCGTTCCCGCCCCGGCGAGCAGCTGCGCGACCGCCGCCCAGTCGCCGCGGTCCCCCGGCCAGCCGTGGAGCAGCAGCACCGGATGCCCGCTGCCGGCGCGCTCGTACGCGAGGGCGTAGCCGTCCGCGTCCGGTGTGGTCCGTGTCGTCCCTGCCACGCTTCGGACCCTACGACGTCGTCCCGGGCCGCGCCCACGGTTAGTGTCGGTGTCGTGGTCCCCGGGGTACGGACGCTCATGTTGACGCAGCGGCGGTGGATCGACCGCTGCCTCGTCACGACCACCGGCTGTCGCGCGCGCTGACGCACGCACCCCCGTCCCCGACCCACCTCAGGGAGAGCTGTCGGATGACCCCGCTGCACCTCGCCGTCGCCCTCGAGGGCACCGGCTGGCACCCCGCCTCGTGGCGCGAGCCCGAGGCCCGCCCCACCGCGCTGTTCGACGCAGGCTACTGGGCCGACCAGGTCGTCGAGGCCGAGCGCGGCCTCCTCGACCTGGTCACGATCGAGGACGGGTTCGCGATCCAGTCCTCACGCCCCTTCGAACCGGACGAGCGCACCGACCAGGTCCGCGGCCGGCTCGACGCGCTGCTCGTCGCGGCCCGGGTCGCGCCGTTGACCTCGCACGTCGGGATCGTCCCGACCGCGGTCACCACGCACACCGAGCCCTTCCACTTCTCCAAGGGCATCGCGACGCTGGACTTCGTGAGCACCGGCCGCGCCGGGGTGCGGGTCCGGGTGTCAACGCGCCCGGACGAGGCCGCGCTCGTCGGGCGCCGCGAGATCTCCCGCGAGGACGCGCCGGACCTGTTCGACGAGGCCGCGGACTGGGTCGAGGTCGTCCGGCGGCTGTGGGACAGCTGGGAGGACGACGCCGAGATCCGGGACGCCGCGACCGGCCGGTTCGTCGACCGGGAGAAGCTGCACTACATCGACTTCGAGGGCCGGTTCTTCTCGGTGCGGGGCCCGTCGATCACCCCGCGCCCGCCGCAGGGCCAGCCGCTGGTGGCGGCGCTGGCGCACCGCGACTACGCCTACCGGCTCGTCGCCCGCTCCTGCGACCTCGGGTTCGTCACCCCGCAGGAGACCGCCGACGTGGCCCCGATCCTCGCCGAGATCCGTCGTGAGCAGGAGGCCGCCGGGCGGGCGGAGGAGCCGCTGCACGTGCTCGGCGACGTCGTGGTGTTCCTCGACGAGTCCGCCGAGGCCGCGCGGGACCGCAAGGGCCGCATGGACTCCCGGCTCGGCCGCGAGCTGATCAGCGACGCCCGGATCCTCGCCGGCACGCCCGCCGAGCTGGCCGACCTGCTGCTGGAGTGGCAGGAGGCCGGGTTGGCCGGAGCCCGGCTGCGCCCGGGCTCGGTCGACCACGACCTCGCACGGATCACCCGCGGGCTCGTCCCCGAGCTGCAGCGCCGCGGCGCCTTCCGCACCGCCTACGAGGCCGACACCCTGCGCGGGCTGTTCGGCCTCCACCGCCCCGCCGACCGCTACGCCGCCTGACCGCCCGGGAGGACTTCGCATGCCGCGCAAGCAGATCCACCTCGCCGCGCACTTCCCCGGCGTCAACAACACCACGGTGTGGAGCGACCCGGAGGCCGGCAGCCACATCGAGTTCGACTCGTTCGTCCACTTCGCCCGGACCGCCGAGCGGGCCCGGTTCGACTTCCTGTTCCTCGCCGAGGGCCTGCGGCTGCGCGAGCAGGGCGGGCAGATCTACGACCTCGACGTCGTCGGGCGGCCGGACACGTTCACGGTCCTGGCCGCGCTGGCCGCCGTCACCGACCGGCTCGGCCTGGCCGGGACGATCAACTCGACCTTCAACGAGCCGTACGAGGTCGCCCGCCAGTTCGCCTCGCTGGACCACCTCTCGGCGGGCCGCGCCGCCTGGAACGTCGTCACCTCCTGGGACGAGTTCACCGGCGAGAACTTCCGCCGCGGCGGCTTCCTGCCGCAGGAGAAGCGGTACCTGCGCGCCAAGGAGTTCCTCGCCGCCACCTGGGAGCTGTTCGACTCCTGGCGCGGCGACGAGATCGTGGCGGACAAGGAGACCGGCGAGTTCTGGCGCCCCGCCGGCGAGTTCGCCATCCGCTCCGACCAGTTCGACATCCACGGGCGCTTCCCGGTGCCGCGCAGCCCGCAGGGCCGCCCGGTGATCCTGCAGGCCGGCGACTCCGAGGAGGGCCGCGAGTTCGCCGCCTCCGGTGCGGACGCGATCTTCACCCGGCACGGCACGCTCGAGGCCGGCCAGGCCTTCTACGCCGACGTCAAGGGCCGGCTGGCGAAGTACGGCCGCTCGCCGGACGACCTCAAGATCATGCCTGCGGCCACGTTCGTGCTGGGCGACACCGAGGCCGAGGCGCAGGAGCGGGCCCGGCACGTCCGGTACCAGCAGGTCAGCCCGGCGACCGCGATCAAGTTCCTCGAGCAGCTGTGGAACCGGGACCTGTCCGACCACGACCCGGACGGCCCGCTGCCCACCGTGGACCCGGTCGTCGGCGAGAACACGATCTCCCGGGGCCGGGCCAGCGTGCGGATGTACCGGGACCCGGTCAAGACGGCCGACGAGTGGCGCGAGCTCGCCGAGGCCAAGCACCTGAGCACCCGCGAGGTGATCATCGAGGTGACCGGCCGGCAGAACTTCATCGGCACGCCGGGCCGGGTCGCCGAGCTGCTCGACGAGTTCGTACAGGCGGACGCGTCGGACGGGTTCGTGCTCGTCCCGCACATCACGCCCGGCGGGCTCGACGAGTTCGCCGACACCGTGGTCCCGCTGCTGCAGGAGCGCGGGGTGTTCCGCAGGGAGTACGAGGGCACCACGCTCCGCGAGCACCTGGGGCTCACGCCGGCCCCGACCACCGCCACCGGCGACCTCGGGACCGCGGTGTCGGACTGACGGCGAGGCGCTAGCGCTGGTGCTGGCCGTCGTCGACCTTGATCACCGTGCCGGTGACCAGCTCCGACGCCGGCGAGCACAGGTAGAGCAGCGTGCTGTCCAGCTGCTCCGGGATGCCGAGGCGCTTGCGCGGGAACGGCTCCGCGAGGCCCTCGGCGTCCGTGTGCAGGCGCTCGATCATCCCCTCCATCATCTCGGTGAGGAAGGCGCCCGGGGCGATCGCGTTGACGTTGATCCGGTGCTGGGCCCATTCCACGGCGAGTACCTCGGTCATCCGGTTCAGCGCCGCCTTGCTCACCGAGTAGAGCGCCGCGGCGCCGCCGTTGCGGTAGTCGAAGGCGCTCATCGAGGAGATGTTGACGATGCGTCCGGGCCGCTCGGCGGCGATCAGCCGGCGGCCCACCTCGGTGGCCAGCAGCCACGGGCCGCGGACGTTGGTGCCGAGCACGGCGTCGACGACCTCGAGCGGCATGCGGTGTGCGCGCTTGGCGTCCGGCACGCCGGCGTTGTTGACCAGGATCGTGACCGGCCCGAGCTCGGCCTCCACGCGGTCGACCGCGGCGGGGATCTCCTCGGCGCGCGAGACGTCGAGCGGCACGGGAACGCACCGGCCGCCGGCGGCCTCGACCTCCTTGGCCAGCTCCTCCAGCCGGTCAGCCCGCCGGCCCGCCGCGGCGACGGCGGCGCCGGCACCGGCCAGGACCTCGGCGAAGCGCCGGCCGAGACCGGACGTCGCACCGGTGACGAGGGCGACCTGCCCCTCGAGCTCACGGGACACGGGCACACACCTCACGGGCGTCGGCGACGGGGCGGACCGACGCTAGGCCGCCGTCCATGATCTTGTCAAACGTTCGTTCAACTTCGGGTCAGTAGGACCCGCCCTCGGTCCGCGCGACGACCGGGCGGACCGCGTCCCGCGCCGCGGCGTCGTCGAGGATCACCGCGCTCCCGCTGGTGCCGAAGCGGGTGGCGCCCAGCGCGTGCAGGGCGAGCAGGGTGTCCAGGTCCCGCACCCCACACGAGGCCTTGACCTGCACCGACGGGCCCACGGATGCCCGCATGAGCGCCACGTGCTCGGCCGTCGCGCCGCCGCCGGCGAAGCCGGTCGACGTCTTCACGAACGCCGCGCCGGCCGCCTCGGCGGCGCGGCAGCCCGCCACGATCTCGTCCCCGGTCAGGAACGCCGTCTCCAGGATGACCTTGACGACCCGGTCCCCCGCCTCGGCGACGACGGCGGCGATGTCCGCCTCGACGTCCGCGAGCAGGCCGCTGCGCAGCAGCCCGATGGTGAGCACCATGTCCAGCTCGACCGCGCCGTCGGCGAGCGCCTGCCGCGCCTCGGCCACCTTGCCCGCCGTGGAGGTGGTGCCGTGCGGGAAGCCGAGCACGGTGCCCACCGCCACGCCGCTGCCGGCCAGCGCGTCGACCGCGTGGGCGACGTCGCACGGCCGCACGCACACGCTGAACACGCCGTACCGGGCCGCCAGCGCCAGCTCGGCGTCGACCTGGTCACGGGTGAGCTCGGGCTTGAGGATCGCGTGGTCGATCATGGCGGCGATCGCGGGGGCGGCCGGGGTCATGCGCGGGCTCCGGGGACGGCGGGCGGGGTCGCAGCCGACGCTACCGGAGCCGCACGCGGCCGCACGGGGCCGAGAGCCGCCACCCGGGGCAGCACGGGGCGGCACGCGGGCAGCACGGGGCAGCACGGGGCCGAACGCCGCAGCACGCGGCGGGACGGGGCGCGCGGCCGGCCGAGGACCCGCCGCCGACCGGTCGAGGACCTTGCCCGCGCGCCCGGACCGTCCGTACCTTGCTGCGGCACCGGGTCGTCGACACCACCTGCGGCCCCAGGCCCGACGGGAGGCCGCCAGGATGCCCGAACCGTCCGACGCCCGCGGGGCCCGCCTGCCACTGGCACGGGCCCCGCGCTCGCTGCACGAACGGCTCGTCGACGTGCTGCGCGACGTCCGCTACCCGGCGGAGCGCTGGGAGATCATCGCCGGGGCCGCCGCCCGGGGCGCCGACACGGTGACGGCCTACCGCCTCGCCCGGCTTCCCTACCGCACCTACCCGGACCTCGACTCCGTGCTCGCCGGCGTGATCGCCTCCCGGGCGGCGATGCCGCGACCCGGACCGGTCGAGCCCGCGTAGGGGCCGATCGGGTCCTCAGGGCCGCGGCACCTTCCCCGACGCGACCACCCCGCCTGCCGCGTCGGCGATCCGGACGCTCGCGACGGCGTCGGCCGGGCGCTCCACGCCCCACCACTCGGTGCCGCCCGAGGCGTCGTAGACGGTGGAGGCGGCCACCGTGCCGTCCTGCCGGAGGAGGTCGCAGGTCAGTCGGCCCGGTGCGGGCACCTCCAGGTACACCGACAGCACGTCGGGCCGGGAGCGGCTCACCAGCACGTCGCCGACGTGCCGGTCGCCGGCCAGCAACGGGGCGGCGACCGCGGGAGCCGAGGGTCCGGTCGTCGTCGTGCCGGCCAGCCAGCCGCCCGCGAACGCGGCTCCGACCAGGGCGGCCGCCGCGGCGGCGCGGCCCCACCCCGGCACCCGGCGCCGGGGCCGCACGGGGCCGATCCGGCGCAGCACCCGCTCCTCGAACCCGGCCGGCGGCTCGACGGGCGGGACGAGCGCGCGCAGCCGGTCGTGCAGGCCCGCGAGCCCGGCCACCTCGGCCCGGCAGGCCGGGCAGCCCTCCAGGTGGGCGAGCGCCTCGGCGCGCTCCTGCCCGTCGAGCAGGCCGAGCGCGAGCTCCGGCGCGAGCTCGCGGCAACGGGTGCACTCCGGGCCGGTCACGATCGGCCCCGCTTCGACTCGAGGACGGCGGCCAGCCGGAGCATGGCCGACCGGATCCGGGTCTTCGCCGTGCCGACCGGGATGCCCTCGCTCTCGGCGACCTCCCGGGCCGTCAGACCCCGGAAGGCGGCGAGCACCAGGGCGCGGCCCTGCTCGGCGGGCAGGGCGCGGATCGCGGCCCGCAGCTCGGCGGCGGACTCGGCCGCGAGCGTCGCCCCCTCGGGCCCGCCCGGGGCCGCGCCGAGCACCTCCTCGAGGTCCAGCGGGTTGACGGGTGCGGCACGGCGGGCCCGCACGGCGTCGACGGCGAGGTGGTGCGTGATCGCGGTCAGCCAGGTCGTCACCGAGCCGCGGCGGGGGTCGAACACCGCGGCGTGCCGCCACGCGCGCTCGAACGCCTGCTGCGCGACGTCCTCGGCCTGGCGCGGGTCGCCGACCACGGCCATCGCGACGCCGAAGACCCGGCTCTGGAAGCGCCGCACGAACGCGACCGACAGCTCGGCGTCCCCCGAGGCCAGGCCGGCGAGCAGCAGGTCGTCCGGGAATCCGTCGACCGGCCGGGCCCGCCACGCCATCGCGGGCTCCCCCCGTACGCCCGGGCTCAGGCCCGGGTCCGGCCCACGACGAACGACCACGCCAGTACGCAGACGGCGGCCACCAGGCAGACCATGGCGAGGGGCACGTGCACCCCCATCACCCCGCCGCTGCCGAGAGCGGCCTGCAGGAAGGTCGCCACGAACAGGAGGACGGCGACGGCCAGCGGCCACCACGGGCCGCGCGTGGCCCGGACGACGAGGAACGCGGCGACGGCCGTCAGGCCGGTGAGCACGTGCGTCACGATCGCACCGCTCGCGTGCAGCGCCCCCGCTGTCTCGCTGCGCGACAGCATCTCCCCCGCGGTGACCCCCTGCACCACGATGATCAGCACGGACAGCGCGGCCAGGACGCGCAGCAGGGTCACCACCGCGGGTGAGACGGCGGACGCGGCGTGCGAGCGGGTCATGGGGCTCCTCTCGTTGGCCGGACTCCCCCGGCTCTCGTGCTACGGCAGGACGGGCCCGCGGGATTGCCCCCGCCCCCGATCGTGACCGTCCCGTGACCTTCCCGCGCGGGGGCCCGAGGAATGTCGTCGCCCGGTTGCGGGGTGTTTCCCGCTCCCGACCCCGCTGTCCCCCGATCGCCCGACAGCGGTGTCGGGCGGGAGATCGGCCGGCGGCCCGACGGTGGCGGGGCGGGAACCGCAGCAGAGTTCTCCTCGACGGGGCGAACGGCCCCGGACCTCGGAAGGAGAACCACGATGAGCACCACCGACACCCTCGCCCCCGCCCCGCAGGACCCCCGCGACCCGCGCTCCCGCGAGGTCCAGGGCGCTCCGCAGGACGCCCCCGCCGCCCCGGCCGGGCAGACGCAGGGCCGGGTCCGCGCGGAGGACCCCTTCGCGGACGCGCCGTACTCGCCCGCCCTCTACGACTGGGCCCGCTCGCACGGCGCGTACACGGGGGTCGACCACCCGGCCGACGTCCCCGGCCCGAAGGCCACCTGGCGCCGGGTCGGGTTGACCGTCGCCGCCCTGGTCGCGGCGGCGGGCATCGCCGGCGGCCTGGTCTACGGGCTCGGCTACGGCCCCGGCGCCGCCCCGGCCCCGGCCGCCGACCCCGTCCCGGCCGCCACCGTGCCGGTGCACCACGCGCCGGTCCCGTCCCCCCGCGTCCCGACCGGCACCGGCGCCGCGGGCACCGCCGCGAACGGCGGCTCGTCGAGCGGCGGGCACGTCACCCCGCCCGCGCCGCCGGCGCCCTCGGCCGCGATCGAGACGCTGCAGAAGGAGCTTGGCCAGTTGAACTACTACGAGGGCCCGGTCACCGGCGTGATGAACGCCCAGACCACCCAGGCGATCACCTACCTGCAGCGCGACGCCGGGCTTCCGCAGACCGGGCAGATGAACGCCGCCACCCAGGCCGCGCTCACGAAGATGCTGGCGACCGGCAACAACCAGATGAACGGCGGTAACCAGATGGGAGGCACGAACCAGACGGCAGGCACCAACCAGACGGCAGGCTCCGCGAAGACGGGAGGAATGCCGGGCATGTGACACCGACCCGGCCGACGGCCCGTGCGACCGCGCGGGCCCGCCGCCGTCTCCGCGGCGGCCTACTCCACCAGCCCCCGCCGCATCGCGACCGCGACCGCCGCGGCGCGGTCCGACACCCCGAGCTTCTCGTAGAGCCGCTGGGTGTGGGTCTTGACCGTGCTGACCCCGATCACCAGCTCCTTCGCGACCTGCGGGATCGACAGTCCGCGCGCGAAGGCCGCCAGCACCTCGCGCTCCCGCTCGCTCAGCACCGGCCCGTCCGACGCGGCCCGCATCCGGATCTCGCCGGCCAGGCCCGCCGCGAGCTCGGGCGGGACGACGGTGCGGCCGTGGGCGACGTCGAGCACCGCCTGCACGATCTCGGCGCGCCGGGCGTCCTTGGCCAGGTAGCCGGCCGCGCCCTCCTGCAGCGCCTGGTACACGACGGCGCTCTCGGTGTGCGCGGACAGCAGCAGGATCCGGGTGCTCAGTCCGTCCCGGACGACGGCGCGGACGACCCCCAGCCCGTCGATGTCGGGCATCTCGTAGTCCACCAACGCCACGGCCGGCGACTCGGTCCGGATCACCTCGAGCGCCTCGCGGCCGTCGCCGGCCTCGCCGACGACCTCGATCCGGCCGCTCTGCACGAGGCCGCGCGCCACGCCGTCGCGGAAGAACGGGTGGTCGTCGGCGACCAGCACGCGGATGCGCGCGTCGCCCCCTCGGCCGGCGGTCACGGGTGAAGCATAGGGAGGATCAGGATGCGGGGACCACGACCGAAGGGCGGATGGATGAGCACTCCGACCGGCCCCCCTGCGCCGCCCGGCGGCCCCGCCGTGCTGGCGGTGGCGGTCGAGCACGCCCGCCGCGGCGTCCGGCTGCAGGTCGCGCTGCGCTGGGTGCTGGTGGTGTTCGTGGCGCTGACCGTGGCGTTCGTGCCGCCCGCGCACTCTCTCGTCACCTGCGCGGTCATCGCCGCCTGCTACGCGGTGTTCGCGCTCGCGGTCGCGGTGTGGGTACACCGCGGCGGCGATCGCGCGATCCGGCTCGCGTGGATCGCGCTGCTGGGCGACCTCGTGGTGCTCGCCGCACTGACCCTGCTCACCGGGGTGGCGACGCCGCAGAGCTGGACCTCGGACGTCCTGATCACCGGGTTCCTCCTGCTCCCGGTGCTCGCCGCGACCCAGCTGCGCCCCCGCGTGTGCGCGGCCGTCGTGGTCCCGACGGTGGTCGTCTACCTCGTCGCGAGCATCGCGACGAGGGAGGCCAACCAGGAACCGTGGAGCTCGCTGCTGCTGCGCGCGGTGATCGCGGCCGGGGTCGCCGCGGGCTGCATCGGGCTCTCCCGGATCCAGCGCTCCCGGGTCGAGCAGATCGGGGGCCTGGTGCAGACCCGCGGCGAGCTGCTCGCCGAGCTCGGCGACCTCGAGGAGCGGGAACGCACCTCGCTCTCCGAGCACCTGCACGACGGCGCGCTCCAGTACGTCCTCGCCGCGCGCATGGACCTCGACGACGCCCGGGACTCCGCGGACCCCGAGGCGTTCGACCGGCTCGACCGGGCGCTCACCGAGACGTCCCGGCTGCTGCGCTCCACGGTCGCCGAGCTGCACCCGGCCGTGCTGGCCAAGGCCGGGCTGCCGGCGGCGGTGCGCGAGCTCGCCGCGACCGCGGGCGCGCGCGGCGGGTTCACCGCGGACGTCCGGGCCGACGGCTGGCCGTCCGACCTGCGCACGACCGCCGATCCCCTGCTCCATCGGACCGCCCGCGAGCTGCTGGCCAACGTCGCCGAGCACGCCCGCGCCCGCACCGCGCACGTCACCCTGACCTTCGCCGACGGGCGCGCCGGGCTGGTCGTCGCCGACGACGGCGTCGGCCTCGGGCCCGACGCGGCCGGCCCGGGCGGCGGGCACATCGGCCTGGCCTCGCACGCGGTGCGCATCGAGGCCGCGGGTGGCCGGCTGCGCATCGGCCCGGGCCCCTCCTCCGGCACGGTCGTCGCCGTGGACGTGCCGGCGGACCCGGCCTGACGGTGCTCAGGTGTCGAGCTGTTCCGCCCGCGAAGGTGTGGCGTCGGCGGTGAGGTAGTCGAGGGTGCGGGTGAGCTCCAGCAGGCGGGTGAGGCCGGGCTGCAGGTTGTCCAGATGCAGCCGCGCCCCGACCGCCCGGACGTGCCGGTGCGCCAGGAGCAGGGCAGCGAGCCCGTAGGAGTCGCAGAAGGCGACCTCCGCGCAGTCGAGGTGCACCGCGCGCAGGCCCGGGTGCGCCTCGAGGCCCTCGACGAGCACGCGGTTGATCTCGTTCGCGTGGTCGTAGTCGAGGTCGCCGACGAGGGTGAGCCGGCCGGTCCGCCGTCCGACGACCGCCCAGCTGCAGGTGAACCGCTGCCCCGCCGTCATGCGGACTCCTTCGCGCCGACCAGGGAGTCCGACAGTTGCTCCCGCGCGCCCTCCAGCAGGGCCGTGGCCCGCGGGAAGTCGCGCAGCTCGGCGCCGAGCAGCTCGAGGGCGGGGACCAGGAAGCCCGCCGGCACCGACCTGGCCTCCAGGATCGCGGCCGTCCACTGCAGGAACTGCCCGAACAGCTCGTCGTCGCCCGTGTAGAGGGCGGTCGCCAGGAACTGCACGATGTGCTCGATGTCCTCGGCGGTGTGCTGGCGCTGCTGGTCGGTGTAGCGCGCCATCACCGGCAGCCGGTGCTCCAGGCCCGTGTACACCGCCTTGACCAGCTGCGGGGTGGTCCGGGTGACCATCGTGTACTCCTGGTCCCCGAGGTGGGGCAGGTCGTCGATGGCCTGGGTGCTGTTCTCCGGCCGGGGCAGCGGGCCGGCCGCGAGCCGGTCGGCGGCGGCGCGCGCGTCGGGCGCCCAGGCCTCGGCGCCGAGGAGCCGGGCGTACCGGCCGTCCGGGCCGAAGGCGGCACCGCCGGCGATCACCGGGACACCCGTGGCCCGACACGCGGTGATGGTGGCGTGTGCGGTGGGCAGCCGGGTCGCGATCGAGCCCGAGATGGCGACCGCGTCCGGGGCGGTGCGCTGCAGGTGCTCCACGAGGTGCGGGGCCGGGACCTGGGCGCCGAGGTAGTCGACCCGGAACCCGCGCAGCCGCAGCACCTCGGCGAGGAGCCGGGCCGGCAGGGCGTGCCACTCGCCGTCGACGCACGCCACGGCGATCCGGCCGCGGTGCGGCTCGGTGCGCACCCGGTGCCCGACGGCGCCGACGACGCGTTCGTCGATCGCGGTCGCGGTGTGCTCCTGCGCGACGGTGATCCGGTTGGCCGCCCACTCGCGGCCGACCCTGCGCTGCACGGCCCCCACCACGTCGAGCAGGACGGCCTCGGGGTCGACGCCGGCGTCGAGCGCCGCGAACACCACGTCCGTGGCCGCGTACTCGTCGCCGGCGATCGCGGCGGTCCACAACGCGTCGACGTACTGCTGGAGGGAGTGGTGCGGGAGGGTCTCCTCCGGCCCGGTCGGGGTACGGGTCGTCGGATCGGTCATGCGGTGTACCTGCCTCGTCCATGCCCCCCGACCGCGGTCAGGTGCTGTCCGCGGGGAGCCGTGATGGCCAGTACGGCCATGTCGTCGTGCGCGCCGCGGCCCACCCATTGCGACGCCAGCATCTGCACCCGTTCGACGACCGCCTCGGCGGGCATCCCGGCGCACTCGCCGAGCACCCGCTGCAGGCGCTGCTCGCCGAACAGCTCGTCGCCGAAGGGGCCGCCCTTCGCCTCGGTGATGCCGTCCGTGTACATCAGGCACGTCTCGCCGGGGCCGAGGGTGACCTCGGCGGTGGTCGCGCTGACCTCCGGCATCGCGCCGATGAGGGTGCCCCGGGTGGCGGCCTCCTCGACGCGCCCGTCCGCCCGGACGACGAGCGGCGCCGGGTGGCCGCCGCAGGTCAGGCGCAGCCGCACCCCGGCACCCGCCCGGGCGACCGAGGCGAGCACCAGGGTGACGAACCGGGCGTCGTGGGTGTTCAGGAGCGCGCCGTTGAGCAGGCCCAGCATCCGGACGTGGTCGCCGGCCAGCGGGAGCAGCGCGTGCAGGGTGCTGCGGATCTTCCCCGTGAGGACGGCGGCGTCGAGACCCTTGCCGCAGACGTCCCCGAGGACGACGAGCGACTCGGCGCCGTCCTCCCCCTCCCCACCGCTCGCGGGGTGCACGTCGTAGAAGTCCCCGCCGACGCGGTCGCCGTCCTGCGACGCGCGGTACCGGGCGGAGAACTCCACCCCGGACAGCTGGTCGACCGCGGGCGGCAGCAGGTCCCGCATCAGCGTCTCGGTGATCGACGCCTGCTGGTCGTACATCCGCGCCGCGGACATGGCCACGCCGGCGCGGGTGGCGAACAGCCGCGCGACGACCTCCTCGTCCTCGCTGAACTCGGCGGCGCCGACCCCGCGGATCAGGATCAGCGCACCCGCGGGCACCCCGTGCCCGGGCAGCGGGGTCACGACGATCGAGCCGACCCCGCCGAACCCCTCGGGCCGCAGCCAGCCGGGCACCGCCATCGGATCGAGCCAGCGCGAGGGCACCGGCGGGAAGCCCTGCAGGGCCTCGGCGAGCCCGGCGACCTCCTCGGGGTCGACGTCGAGCACGTCGTGCACCGGTGCCGCGCCGCGGACGCCGGTCACCGTCGGGTAGCGGCCACGGGAGGCCGGGGCCATCACGATCGCGGCGTCGCAGAGGTTCTCGACGGCCAGGGCCGCGGTGATCTCCATACAGCGCTGCATGTTGAGCGACCCGAGCAGCGCGGTCGACACCTCGGTGAGGAACGCGGTGCGAGCCTGCTCGGTGCGCAGCGCCTCCCGCGCGAGGCGGGTGTCGGTGTCGTCGACGAGCCACCAGGTGACCGTGCCGTCGTCGTGCCGGACGGGGTGCGCCTCGAGGCTGCGGCGGTCGACCCAGCCCTGGGCGGCCGTGTCGGGATCGTTGTCGGCGGAGAGCTTCGCGTGCGACTCGGCCAGCCAGCCGGGGCCGGTCGCGGTGAGGGTGTCGCCGACGCGCACGGCCGGGAGGAGGGCGCGCGCGGCTTGGTTGAGGGCCTGGACGATCCCGGCAGCGTCCGCCACCACGGCCGGGTACGGCGCGGTGTCGGTCCTCGGGTCGATCTCCAGGATCGACCCTCCGGTCACGTGCTCGGGCTCCGTCACGGATGCGGGGGCGCCGGGCGACCCCTTCTCACCTACTCCCGTTCGCGATCGGTCGGGTCAGTGTCGCGCATGGTCGTGTCCCCTGTCCAAAGGGCACGAACTCCGTCCAACACCGCCCGGAACGCGATCATTCCCCCCGCCCCGATCTGCTTCGGATCTGCTCCGGGTCCGCGCCGGATCAGCCCTGCATCGACCCGGGTCAGCCGGGGTCGGGCACCAGGAGCGCCCACACGATCTTGCCCTCGCCCCGGTCGACGACCGCCCACTCCGCGGCGAGCGAGTCGACCAGCTGCAGGCCGCGCCCCCGGGCGGCGCCCGGATCCTGCGGCCGGAGGACGGGTGGGAGCGGTGAACGGTCGCCGACGACGATCCGCAGCCCGTCCCGGTCCAGCGTCACGGTCAGGGTGAACGGGGTCTTCGCGTGCTCGACGGCGTTCGCGACCAGCTCGTTGACCACGAGCGCGACGTCCTCGGCGTCGCCGGGGTAGGCCCACGCCGCCAGCCTGCGGTCCACCGCGCGGCGGGCGCGCCCCACCATCTCCGGCTCGGGCGGGAAGCTCCAGGTCGCGTCGACGACGGCCGGTCGCCGTTCGGCCCGGTCGAGGGCCAGGGCGGCGTCGTGCGCGACGGCGACCCGGTCGGCCACCCCGGCCGCCCGCAGCATCTGCCGGAGCTGGGTGCCCCTGGCCACCAGCGCGAGCCGCGCCTCCGGCCAGCCGCCGGCGTCCCGCGCCGCCCGGGCCAGCACGGCGAGCAGGCTCAACCGCTCGACCCGCAGGTCGTCGAGGACCACCACGACCCGGTCGTAGCCCTGCAGGAGCCGCGCGAGGTGCGCCGCGGCGTCCGGCGCGGTCCCGGGGCCGAGACGCCCCTCCAGGTGCACGTGCGCCGTCCCGCCCTCGGCGGCGGTGACGGCACGCAGCAGCGACGACACGTCGCCGTACTCGGGAACGGTCACCCCCCGTGTCCCCCTTCCCCTCGCTCACCCGGTACTCGTCCACACCGGTGCGGGCGCTAACGCCCCGTGCACCCGGGGTGCCCGATCCGGACGACGACCACGCCCGCGTCGTCGGGCGAACGGCCGTCCGCCCGCCCGCGGGCGGCCCTGAGCAGCGCCTCCGCCGTGCGCTGTGGCGGGTGGTCGGGCGGCAGCGCCGCCAGCACCGCGGCCAGCCCGGCCTCGTCGAACTGCTCGGGCTCCCCCACGCGATGTGCCTCGGTCACGCCGTCCGTGTAGAGCACCAGCTCGTCGCCCACGGCGAGCTGCAGCCGCTGCATCCCGATCACCGCGTCCGGGGCCAGGCCGAGGATCATCCCGCCGCCGCTGAGGTGCTCGATCCCGCCGGAGGCGCGCCGGACCAGCCCCGGCGGGTGCCCCCCGCCGGCCACGTCCACCCGCCACGACCCGCCCGCGGCGGGCCGGTGGAAGGTGGCGTACACGGCGGACACGAAGCCGACGCGGCCGCCGAACAGGGGGTCGGCGAACCAGCCCCGCAGCACCTCGTTGACCGTCCGCAGCACGTCCTCGCCGCCGCCGTCCAGTGCCTCCGTCAGCGCGGCCGTGCGGACCGCGGACCTGGCCAGGGCCGTGGTCCGCGCGGCCGCGGCGCCCTTGCCGCAGACGTCGCCGACCACGAGACCGAAGCCGCCGCCGACGGGCACCAGGTCGTAGAAGTCCCCCATCACCTCGACGCCGGTCCCGCCCGGCTCGAACCGGACCCCGATCGCCACGCCGGGCACCACGGGCGGGGCCGGGGGCAGGAGGCTCGCCTGCAGGGTGCGGGCCAGCTCGGCCGCCTCGGCGGCCCGGCGCTCGGCCTCCACGGTGGCCCGTGCCGCGTCCCGCAGGGCCAGCCGCAGCGCGATCTCGCCACCGGCGGCCCGGGCCAGCCCACGCAGCGCCTCGCGCTGCTCGTCCGTCCACTCCCGGACCACCCGGTCCATGGCGCAGAAGTTGCCGACGACGTAGCCGTCCGGATCGAGGACCGGCACGCCGAGCCAGGCCGCGGCCTCGAACTCCTTGATCTGCGGCAGGTCGCGCAGCCGGGGCTCGAGCGAGACGTCCGGGGCGCAGATCTCGTCGCCGGCGTCGATCACGACGTGGCAGGCGGCGTCGTAGACCGAGCACTCGTAGATCCCCGCCGGACCGGTGATGGCCTCGGGGTGCGGGGCGCCCTTGAGGAAGCTCCGGACGTCGTCGACCACGGTGAGGGCGATCATGGGCGTGCGCAGGACGATCGCCGCGACCCGGGTGAGCCGGTCGAAGGCCTCCTCCGGCCCGGTCACCATCAGCCGCGTCGCGTGCACCGCCTTGACCCGGCCGGGTGTGCGCACACCGGCATTCCCCGCTCCGTCCGACACGGTCCGCTCCTCGTGCGTCGCGCGACCGCACTGTGCTGAACGGTGCCCGGGTTCCGTCGGTCCCGGTCGATGCTAGGGCACGGGGGCCGCTCCGCGTAGCCGTGTCCGGCGCCTCGTTCCCCTACCCGACCAACGGCCGGAAGGTGAGGGCGAGGTGGAGGGTGAGGCGGTCCCGCCCGTCGGCCAGGTCCAGGCCCGTGAGCTGCGCGATCCGACCCAGCCGGTAGTACAAGGTCTGCCGGTGGATCGCGAGCGCGTCGGCGGTCCGCTGCGCGTTGCCGGCCAGGTCCAGGTAGGTCGCCGCCGTCCCGGCGAGCACCGGGTGATCGAACAGCGGGCGCACCGCGGGGTCGACCGCGCCCTCCCGCAGCGCCGGCCGCGGCCCGCAGGCCAGCAGCCGGTAGGGCCCGAGTGCGTCCCAGCGGGCGATCGGCCGCAGGCGCGGCACCTCGTGCGCCACCCGGGCGGCGAGCCGGGCCTCGCGGACGCTGTCCCGCAGCCCGATCAGGTCCGCCCGCTCCCCGCCGATCCCGGCGACGAGCCGGGCGGGGTCGACGCCCTCGAGCCGGTCCGCGTACAGCCGGCGCGCGACCCCGGCGAGGTGGTCCGCGTCGCCCGACGGCGTCAGCAGCAGCACCGTGGGATCGGCGGGATCGTCGGCGGCGGTCGCGACGGCGGCGCGGGGCAGCCGCCACAGGTTGAGCGGCGGCACGGGGCCGCCGTCGGCCAGGTGCAGGGCCACCGCGCGGACCGGGACGTCGCGGACCAGCGCGCCGAGCCGGTCGATCTCGGCGGCGGCGATCTCGGCGGTGGCGGGGTCGCCGGCCAGCAGGTCGTGGGCCCGTTCGGCGAGGTGCTCGCGGGTGCGCGCCTGCCCGGCCATGATCGTCCCGGCGCGGGCGGCGTGCCGCATCACGCGGTCGAGCCGCTCGTCGGCGTCCGGACCGGCGAGCCGCCCGCCGGCGTCGAGCGCCCAGAGGTAGCCGTAGGTGACTCCGTTCCACCGGGCCGGCAGGCACACCCGCGCGACCACCCCGAACCCCGGGTCCGCGGGCGTGCGCACCGGGCGCTCGCTGGTCGCGATGCCGAAGCGCTCGAACCAGTCCTGCACCTCGGGCGCCGACCGGCGGTGCAGGATGGACCGCTGCCGGACGGGGTCCAGCTCGTCGGGGTGCACCCCGGAGCAGACGAGGTTGAAGTCCCGGTCCTCGAGGACGACGGGCTCGCCCAGCACCCGGGAGACCTCGTCGACGAGCTCCTGCAGCTCCATCGGACAAGTGTACGAAGGAACGGGTCGAAACCCCGGACGATCGTCCATAGGCAGGGGAACGGGAACTCCCTACCGTGACCCCACACCGGCGGTGGTCGGTCCCGCCCGCCCCGCCGGAGGCCGGAAGGGAGACCTGCCGTGTTCAGCTCGTCCGTCCTCGCCCTCAGCCGCCGCCCGCTCGTCCGCCGCCTCGTGACGGACGCCCGCGCGACCCGCCGGGTCGTCGACCGGTTCGTCGCCGGCGACACCCTCGACGACGCCCTGGCCACCACGGGCGGGCTCACCGCAGCCGGCCTGCTCGTCACCCTCGACCACCTCGGCGAGGACACGACCGACGCCACCCGCGCCGCGGCGATCCGGGACGCCTACGTGGCCGCCCTCGACGGGCTCGCCGCGCACGGCCTCGCCGACCGGGCCGAGGTGTCGGTGAAGCTCTCCGCCCTGGGTGCGGCCCTGCCCGGCACCCTCGCGCTGGACAACGCCGCCGCCATCTGCGCCGCCGCCGACCGGGCCGGCACCACGGTCACCGTCGACATGGAGGACCACACGACCGTCGACGGCACGTTGGAGACGGTCGCCAAGCTGCGCGCCGAGCACCCCTGGGTGGGCGCCGTCGTGCAGGCGGCGTTGCGGCGCACCGAGGCGGACTGCGCGGACCTGGCCCGGGAGGGGTCCCGCGTGCGCCTGGTCAAGGGCGCCTACGCCGAGCCCGCCTCCGTCGCCTTCACCGCGAAGGCCGAGGTCGACGCCTCGTACGAACGCTGCCTGCGCATCCTCCTGGCGGGCCCCGGGCACCCGATGGTCGCCACGCACGATCCGCGCCTGATCGCGCTGGCCGAGGGGTCCGGCCGCGACCCGGAGACCTTCGAGTTCCAGATGCTCTACGGCGTCCGGGTCCCCGAGCAGCACCGGCTCGCGGCCGCCGGTCACCGGATGCGCGTCTACGTCCCCTACGGCGCCGACTGGTACGGCTACTTCGCCCGCCGCCTCGCCGAACGCCCGGCCAACCTGGGCTTCCTGCTCCGCGCCCTCGTCACCCGCTGATCCGTCGTCCGAGGAGTCGATCATGGATGCGATCACCCGCGTGCCCGAGCCGGCCAACGAGCCGGTCCGCACCTACGCCCCCGGCACCGCGGAACGCGCTTCGCTCAAGGCGCGGCTCGCCGAGCTGCGCGGCCAGTGCCCGGAGCTGCCGATGACGATCGCGGGCCGGCGCCGGATGGCTGCCGGCGAGCGGTTCGACGTCGTCGAGCCGCACCGGCACCGATCGATGATCGGGGTGTCGGCCAACGCCACGGACGGCGACGTCGCCGAGGCCGTCGCCGCCGCGAAGGCCGCCGCGCCGGAGTGGGCCGCCCTGCCCTTCGACGAGCGCGCCGCGGTCCTGCTGCGCGCCGCCGACCTGCTCGCCGGGCCCTGGCGGGACACGCTCAACGCCGCCACCATGCTCGGCCAGTCCAAGTCCGTGCAGCAGGCCGAGATCGACGCCGCGTGCGAGCTGATCGACTTCCTGCGCTTCAACGTCCACTACGCCCGCCGCGTGCTCGCCGAGCAGCCGCGCAGCGTGCCCGGTGAGTGGAACCGGATGGACCACCGCCCGCTCGACGGGTTCGTCGTGGCGATCACCCCGTTCAACTTCACGGCCATCGCCGGGAACCTGCCGACGGTGCCCGCGCTGATGGGCAACACGGTCGTCTGGAAGCCCACGCCGACCCAGCAGCTCGCCGCCGAGTACACGATGCGCCTGCTCGAGGCCGCCGGCCTGCCGCCGGGCGTGATCAACCTGGTCACGGGCGACGGGCTCGCCGTCTCCCGCGTCGCGCTCACCGACCCCGGCTTCGCCGGCCTGCACTTCACCGGCTCCACCGCCACGTTCAAGACCCTGTGGCGCACACTGGCCGACAGCCTCGACACCTACCGCAGCTACCCGCGCATCGTCGGCGAGACCGGCGGCAAGGACTTCGTGGTCGTGCACCCCTCGGCCGACCCGGCGCCGCTGACCACCGCGCTGGTCCGGGGCGCGTTCGAGTACCAGGGGCAGAAGTGCTCCGCGGCCTCCCGCGCCTACGTGCCGCGCTCGCTGTGGCCGGCGCTGCGCGAGGAGCTCGCCGAGGTCACCGCCTCGCTCACCTACGGCGACGTCACCGACCTGCGCCACTTCGGTGGCGCGCTGATCGACGCCCGCGCCTTCGGCCGGGTCCGCACGGCGCTGGACCGGGCCAAGAACACCGCCTCGCTCGACGTCCTGGTCGGCGGCGGTAGCGACGACGCCGAGGGCTGGTTCGTCGACCCCACCGTGCTCGTCGGCAGCGACCCCGGCGACGAGGCGTTCACCACCGAGTACTTCGGCCCCGTGCTCGCCCTGCACGTCTACGACGACGCGGACTGGCTGCCGACCTTGGATCTCGTGGACCGGACCAGCGCCTACGCCCTTACCGGGGCCGTGTTCGCCACCGAGCGCACGGCGATCGACGAGGCCCACCGGGTGCTGCGGCACTCCGCCGGCAACTTCTACGTCAACGACCGCCCCACCGGCTCGATCGTCTCCCGGCAGCCCTTCGGCGGCAGCCGCGGCTCGGGCACCAACGACAAGGCGGGCTCGATGCTCAACGTCCAGCGCTGGACCAGCCCCCGGGCGATCAAGGAGACCCTCGTCCCGCCCACGGACCACACCTACCCGCACATGCACTGACTGAGCGAACGGCGCTCTCGCTCATACCTAGTGAGCGGGCGGCCCGTTCGCTCACCCGGCGCCTTTTCTGCACGTCATCCAGCGCCTTTTCTGCACGAACGGCGCACTCGCTCATACCTAGTGAGCGAGAGCGCCGTTCGCTCAGTAGGTCAGTCGATGCCGCCGCGCTTGACGAGCTGGGCGGCGATCACGTTGCGCTGGATCTCGTTGGTGCCCTCGCCGACGATCATCAGCGGGGCGTCCCGGAAGTAGCGCTCCACGTCGAACTCGGTGGAGTAGCCGTAGCCGCCGTGGATGCGCACCGCGTTGAGCGCGACCTCCATGGCGATCTCGGAGGTGAACAGCTTGGCCATGCCGGCTTCCATGTCGCAGCGCTCGCCGGCGTCGAACTTCTCGGCGGCGAACAGGATCAGCTGGCGCGCGGCCGTCAGCTTGGTGGCCATCTCGGCCAGGTAGTTGCCGATGGACTGGTGCTGCCAGATCGGCTTGCCGAAGCTCTCCCGCTCCTGGCTGTAGCGCAGCGCGTCGTCGAACGCCGCCCGCCCGACCCCCAGCGCCCGGGAGGCGACCTGGATCCGCCCGGTCTCCAGGCCCTTCATCATCTGCGCGAAGCCCTTGCCGGGCGCCCCGCCCAGCACCGCCTCGGCGGGCACCCGCATGTCGTCGAAGATCAGCTCACAGGCCTCGACGCCCTTGTAGCCGAGCTTCTTCAGGTCCTTCGAGACCGTCAGGCCCGGGCCGTGCTCGACCAGCAGCACCGAGATGCCCTTGTGCTTGGGCTCGGCCTTCGGGTCGGTCTTGCACAGCAGCGCGATCAGCCCCGACCGCCGCGCGTTCGAGATCCACGTCTTCGACCCGTTGATCACGTACTCGTCGCCGTCCGGGGACGACTCGAGGCGCGCGTGGGTGGCCATGTTCTGCAGGTCCGACCCGCCGCCGGGCTCGGTCAGCGCCATCGTGGCCCGCAGCTCGCCGGTGGCCATGCGGGGCAGGTACCGGTCCTTCTGCTCCTGGGTCCCGAAGGTCAGCAGCAGCTTCGCGACCACCGTGTGCCCGCCCATCGCCCCCGCCAGTGACATCCACCCGCGGGCCAGCTCGGCGGTGACCAGGGCGTAGCAGGGCATCGAGACCGGCGCCTCACCCCACGGCTCGGGGATCGCCAGCCCGTAGATCCCGAGCTCCTTCATCTGCTCGATGAGCTTCTCGGGGTACTCGTTGGCGTGCTCGAGGTCCCGGACGACCGGCTTGACCTCGCGGTCGACCCAGTCGCGGACCGTGTCGACGACCGCGCGTTCCTCGGTGCTCAACGTGCTCATGCTCGGACCCCTCGTCGCGCCGCTGTAGATTCTGCAGAATATAGAACTCGCGGCCGTGGCCGGGCCAGGCCGTGTGAGGTCTTCCACCCTGCCCCCGTCCGTCGCCCTGCGCACGGTTCGGAGGTCCCGGCTGCGCCAACCGGCGGGACGCCCGGCCCTGACGGCCGGTCAGTCCTCCGCGGTCGCCCCGGCGAACTGGGCCTGGTAGAGGCGGTGGTACGCGCCGCCCGCGGCGAGGAGCTCCTCGTGCGTGCCCTGCTCGACGATCGAGCCCTCCTCCATGACCAGGATCAGGTCCGCGTCCCGGATCGTGGAGAGCCGGTGGGCGATCACGAAGCTCGTGCGCTCCGCGCGCAGTGCCGCCATCGCCCGCTGCACCAGCAGCTCCGTGCGGGTGTCGACGGAGCTGGTGGCCTCGTCGAGGATCAGCAGCGAGGGATCGGCGAGGAAGGCCCGCGCGATCGTGATCAGCTGCTTCTCCCCCGCGCTGACGCCGGTGCCCTCCTCGTCGATCACCGTGTCGTAGCCCGCGGGCAGGCTTCGGACGAAGCGGTCGACGTAGGTGGCGCGGGCCGCGGCGAGGATCTCCTCCTCGCCGGCGCCCGGCCGGCCGTAGGCGATGTTGTCCCGGATCGTGCCGTGGAACAGCCAGGTGTCCTGCAGCACCATGCCGATCCCGGACCGCAGGTCCGAGCGGGACATCCGGGCGATGTCGACGCCGTCGAGCGTGATCCGGCCGCCGTCGAGCTCGTAGAACCGCAGGACCAGGTTGACCAGTGTGGTCTTGCCCGCGCCGGTGGGCCCGACGATCGCCACGGTCTGGCCCGGCTCGGCGACCAGCGAGAGGTCCGTGATCAGCGGCCGCTCGGGCTCGTAGCGGAAGGAGACGTGCTCGAAGGCCACCCGCCCGCGGCGCTCGGTGCGCACCTCCGGCACGGCGGGGTCCGGGGTCTGCTCCTCGGCGTCGAGCAGCTCGAACACCCGCTCGGCCGACGCGACGCCGGACTGCAGCAGGTTCGCCATCGACGCCGCCTGGGTGAGCGGCTGGGTGAACTGCCGCGAGTACTGGACGAAGGCCTGCACGTCCCCGAGGGTCAGCGAGCCCGAGGCCACGCGCAGCCCGCCGATCACGGCCACGAGCACGTAGTTCAGGTTCCCGACGAACATCATCGACGGCATGATGATCCCGGAGATGAACTGGGCCCGGAAGCTCGCGCCGTAGAGCGCCTCGTTCTTCGCCCGGAACTGCTCCTCGACCTCGGCCCGCCTGCCGAACACCCGCACCAGCTCGTGCCCGGTGAACGCCTCCTCGATGTGGCCGTTCAGGATCCCGGTGTTGCGCCACTGCGCCACGAACTGCTTCTGCGAGCGCCGCCCGATCGCCCGGGTCAGCCAGATCGACACGGGCACGGTGACCAGCGCGACCAGCGCGAGCAGCGGCGAGATCGCGACCATCATCGCCAGCACGCCGACGATCGTCAGCAGCGAGGTCAGCAGCTGGCTCAACGTCTGCTGCAGCGACTGCTGGACGTTGTCGACGTCGTTCGTGACGCGGCTGAGCACCTCGCCGCGCTGCCGGCCGTCGAAGTACCGCAGCGGCAGCCGGTGGATCTTGTCCTCGACCTCCCGGCGCAGTACGAACACCGTGCGCTGCACGATGCCGTTGAGCAGGTAGCCCTGCGCGTAGGAGAACACCGAGGCCGCCAGGTAGATCGCGATCACGCCGAGCAGCACGACCCCGAGCGCCCGGAAGTCGATCCCCTGCCCCGGCACCACGCCCTGGGACTCGATCAGGGTGGCGACGGTGCCGTTCCCCGCCGCGCGCGCCTGCTCGGCCGCCTCCGCCGCGGTGAGCCCCGCGGGCAGCTGCGCGCCGATCACGCCGGCGAAGATCACGTCCGTGGCGTGGCCGAGGATCCGGGGGCCGACGACGTTGAGCGCCACGCTGACCACGCCGAGCGCCACCACGACCAGCACGCCGAGCCGCTCCGGCGCGAGCCGGCCGACCAGCCGCCTCGCCGAGGGCCCGAACGTGGCGGCCTTCTCCGTGGGCTGGCCGATGCCGCCCCACGGCGGCCCGCCGCCGCGGCGCTGGGCCGCCATGCCGCGCGCGGCGGAGACGGTGTCGGCGTCCTGCCGGGGACGACCGCCGGGTGCGGTGGTGGTCACGCCGCCTCCTCCACGCCCAGCTGGGACTCGACGATCTCGGCGTAGGTCGGGCAGCCGGCCAGCAGCTCCTCGTGCCGCCCGATCCCGACGACCACGCCGTCCTCGAGCACCACGATCCGGTCGGCGCCGGCCACCGTGGACACCCGCTGCGCCACGACCACCACCGTCGCCGCGGCGGTGACCGGGGCCAGCGCCGCCCGCAGCCGGGCGTCCGTGGCCAGGTCGAGGGCGGAGAACGAGTCGTCGAACAGGTAGATCGGCGGCCGCTTGACCAGGGCCCGGGCGATGGCGAGGCGCTGCCGCTGGCCGCCCGAGACGTTCGTGCCACCCTGGGAGATCGGCGAGTCGAGGCCTGTGTCCTCCGGCCCCGCCCCGCCCATCGCCCGCACGAACTCCTCGGCCTGCGCGATCCGCAACGCCTCCCACAGCTGCGCCTCCGTGGCGGCCGGGTCGCCGTAGCGCAGGTTGCTCGCGACCGTGCCGGAGAACAGGTACGGCTTCTGGGGCACCAGCCCGATCCGCCGCCACAGGTCCTCGGGGTCCAGCTCGCGGACGTCGACCCCGTCGACCAGCACGGCGCCCTCGGTCACGTCGAACAGCCGCGGCACCAGCGAGAGCAGCGTGGTCTTGCCCGCACCGGTGCTGCCGATGACCGCCGTGGTCTCGCCGGGGCGGGCGGTGAAGGAGATGCCGCGCAGCACCGGCGCGTCGGCCCCCGGGTACCGGAACGTGGCCCCGCGGAACTCCAGCACGCCCTCGACGGCGGCCGGCAGGACCGGCTCGCCCGGCGGGGAGACGGAGGACTCCGTGCCGAGCACCTCGCCGATCCGCTCCGCGCAGACGGCGGCGCGCGGCACCATCATCGCCATGAACGTGGCCATCATGACGGCCATGAGGATCTGCAGCAGGTAGGCCAGGAACGCCGTGAGGGCGCCGATCTGCATCTCCCCCGCGTCGATCCGGATCGCGCCGAACCAGAGCACGGCCACGCTCGAGACGTTGAGCACGAGCATCACGATCGGGAAGATCAGCGCCTGCAGCCGCCCCGCGGCCGTGGCCACCTCCGTGACCTCGCGGTTCGTCACGTCGAACCGGGCCCGCTCGTGCGGCTCGCGCACGAAGGCCCGCACGACGCGGATGCCGGTTATCTGCTCGCGCAGCACCCGGTTGACCGCGTCGATCCGCTCCTGCAGCAGGCGGAACTTCGGCACCATCCGCACGACGACGGCGCCGATGCTCAGCGCGAGCACGGGCACGGACACCGCGACCAGCCAGGAGAGCCCGACGTCCTCCTGCAGCGCCATGACCACGCCGCCGACGCACATGATCGGCGCCGCGACGAGCATGGTGCAGCTCAACAGCACCAGCATCTGCACCTGCTGCACGTCGTTCGTGCTGCGGGTGATCAGCGACGGCGCCCCGAACCGGTTGACCTCGCGGACGGAGAACTCGCCGACGCGGTGGAAGACCGCCGCCCGTACGTCCCGCCCGAAGCCCATCGCCGTGCGCGACCCGTACCAGACGGCCGTGACCGAGCAGACGACCTGGACCAGCGACACGACGAGCATCCAGCCGCCGGTGCCGAGGATGTAGCCGGTGTCGCCGCGGGCGATGCCCCGGTCGATGATGTCCGCGTTCAGGCTGGGCAGGTAGAGCGCCGCCATCGTCCCGACGAGCTGCAGGACGACGACGAGGGTCAGCGGCCCGCGGTAGGGCCGCAGGTACCGCCGCAGCAGGCGCAGCAGCATGCGTCGACACACCCCTGTCGTGAGAGGCCCGCCGCGGGCGGACGTGTGGTGGGAGACCGACGATAGCCGCGCGGTCCGACGGTTCCGGAGGCGATCGTCGCGCCGCGCAACGGTAGCCCGTCCGGGTCGGGTGTCCCACCCATTTGGCCCTCGTACTACGTACCTCCCGTACTGGCACCGCCCGGCCGCGGGGAGCACCCTCTCCCCAGGACGATCACGGGGAGGGACGGATGCGGCGGCTCGTGGTGTGCTGCGACGGCACGTGGCAGGACGTCGCCGCGGACGGCAACGTGGCGCGGCTGTACCGCGCGCACCGCGCCGACCGCGGTTCGCCACCGGCGAGGTACGTGCCGGGCGTCGGCACCTCGCGGCTGGACCCGATCGGCAACCTGCGCGCCGGGCTGACCGGCGCAGGCCTCGACCGGTCGATCACGGACGGCTACCGCTACCTCGTCGACACCTACCGCCCGGGCGACCGGATCTCGCTGTTCGGCTTCAGCCGCGGCGCCTACACCGCCCGCAGCCTGGCCGGAATGGTGGGCCGGGTCGGCATCGTCGACGGCACGGCGCTGGACCCCGCCGCCCGCGCCGACGCCGTCCGCCGCGCGTACCGGCGCTACCGGGACCTGCGCACCCGCCCGGCGGACGACGGCTGGAGCACCGGCCTCGTGCTGGCCTACGACTCCGGCGAACCCACCTCGCCGATCGAGTTCGTCGGTGTCTGGGACACCGTCGGCGCGCTCGGCATCCCGGAGTACGTCGGCATCCCCGACCTGGTGCACTCCCGCGAGCACTACACCTTCCTGGACGTCACGCTCGACCCGCGGATCCCGGTCGCCCGGCACGCCGTGTCGCTCGACGAGCTGCGCGGTGCCTTCCGCCCGACGCTGTGGGACCCCCCTGCCCCCGGCCAGGACGTCCGGCAGGTCTGGTTCCCGGGCGACCACGGCGACGTCGGCGGCGGGTACGCGGAGAAGGGGCTCAGCGACGCGGCACTCGCGTGGATGGCCGCCCAGGCCACGCACCTGACCTTCGAGCTGTCCGCCCTGGCCGACTTCGCCCCGTCGCCCACCGGTCCCGCGCACACCCTGGCGGACGGGCTCGTCGGCGCCGCCCTGGAGATCGCCTTCCAGCCGCGCCCGCGGACCGTCCCGCGCGTCGACACCTCCCGGCCCGAGCCGGCCGTCTCGGAGGTCGCGCTGCAGCGGCAGGCCGCGCAGGGCTACCGCCGCACGACGACCCTCGCCGCCGGGCAGACCGCCCGGCTCACCGTGCCCGCCGACCGGGTGTGGACGGCGACGGGCCTGTGGCTGGAGAAGGGCGAGTACCGGTTCACCGCGGAGGGGCGCTGGTCGAGCGCCGGCCGGTCCTGCGGCCCGGCCGGCGACACGCGGTGGCACCTGTCCGGGGGCGCGTTCAGCGCCGTCCTGGACCGGCTCGAGGGGATGCTGCGGCGGGTGGTCGGCAACCCCCGCGCCGAGCTGGCCTTCAGCCGCCGGCACAACGACCTGGC
The DNA here is from genome assembly GCF_039542425.1 of Pseudonocardia yuanmonensis. Classification (NCBI taxonomy): domain Bacteria; kingdom Bacillati; phylum Actinomycetota; class Actinomycetes; order Pseudonocardiales; family Pseudonocardiaceae; genus Pseudonocardia; species Pseudonocardia yuanmonensis. The sequence continues at coordinate 144,805 of NZ_BAABIC010000014.1, read as the reverse complement.
GTGGTTCTCCCTGGTGGGCTCGGTGGCGAACGCCCCGACCCCGGAGGCCGACGACACCGTGATCCCGATCGGGACCGGCGCCACCGCCGAGGTGCGCGACGAGGGATACCTGTACGCGTACCCGAACGACGCGCTGGGCTGCTACGGCAACAACGCCGGCGAGATCGCGCTGACCGTCGGGCGGCTGTCCTGATCGGACCGCGCTAGCGTGCGCCCAGCGACCGCCGACCGCCGGGAGACACCTCGTGACCGACATCGACCTCACCGCCCGCGCCGCCGCCACCGGCGGCTCCCGCACCCTCCGCGGCCACCTGGCCAGGCCGGAGGGCGCGGGCCCGTGGCCGGGCGTCGTGGTGGTGCACGAGGCCTTCGGGCTGGACGACGAGATGCGCCGGCACGCGGACCGGCTCGCCGCGCGCGGCTACCTGACCCTCGCGCCGGACCTGTTCAGCGCGGGCGGGGCGCGCAAGTGCCTGGTCTCGACCTTCCGCGCCCTGTTCTCGGGACAGGGCCGGGCCTTCGCCGACATCGAGGCGGCCCGGGCCGAGCTGGCCGAGCACCCGGACTGCACCGGCAAGGTGGGGGTGATCGGCTTCTGCATGGGCGGCGGTTTCGCGCTGCTGACGGCGTCGCGCGGGTTCGACGCGTCGTCGGTCAACTACGGGCAGCTGCCCAAGGACCTCGACGCCGCGGTGGCCGGGGCCTGCCCGATCGTCGCCAGCTACGGGGCGAAGGACGTCTCGCTCAAGGGCGCCGCCGGGAAGCTGGAGGCCGCGCTGACCCGGGCCGGCGTACCGCACGACGTCGCCGAGTACCCCGCCGCCAACCACTCGTTCCTGAACGAGCAGCAGAACGGGCCGCGCGTCCTGCGGCCCCTGCTGCGGGTCACCGGGATGGGCCCCGAGCCGGAGAGCGCCGCCGACGCGTGGAAGCGCATCGACGCGTTCTTCCGGACCCACCTGGCGTGATCGACCGCGCAACTCGCGGAAGCCCACAGCGCGACTCGCGGAAGCCCGCAGCGCGACTCGCGGAAGCCCACAGCGCGACTCGCGGAAGCCCACGGCCCGACTCGCGGGGAGGAGGTCAGGCGGCGGCGAAGGAGCGCTTGGACAGGCCCCACCAGAAGCCGTCGATCGTGGACCGGCGCGGCGCCTCGGGATCGGTGGAGGCGCCGAGCGTCACGAAGAGCGGGGTGAAGTGCTCGACGGTCGGGTGCGCGTAGGGCATGCCGGGCGCCTTGGCGCGGTACGCGGCCAGCTCGTCGACGTCGCCGCGGGCCAGGGCCTCCGCGGCCCACGCGTCGAACTGCCGCGACCAGCCCGGCGCGGTGCCGCCCGTGATCGCCTCGCGGGTCAGGAAGGGCAGCCCGTGCGTGGTGAAGCCCGAGCCGATCACCAGCACGCCCTCCTCGCGCAGGGCCCGCAGCTTCCCGCCGAGGCCGAGCAGCGTCGCCGGATCGGCGGTGGGCAGGCTCAGCTGCAGCACCGGGACGTCCGCCTCCGGGTACATGACCTTCAGGGGAACCCAGGCGCCGTGGTCGAGGCCCCGGCCGGTCTCGTGGACGTGCTCGCTGCTCAGCGCGCCGAGCACGCGCCGGGCGAGGGCGCTCGCGTCCGGGGTGTCGTAGCGCATCCGGTAGTACATCGGGTCGAAGCCGCCGAAGTCGTAGACCGGGGTGACGTGCGTGGCGCTGCTGGAGATCGCGAGCGGCGCCTCCTCCCAGTGCGCCGACACGATCAGCACCGCCTCCGGCCGCGGCATCGACCGCGCCCAGGCGAACAGCTCCGCCATCCACGCCGGGTCCTCGAACAGCGGCGGGGCGCCGTGGCTGAGGTAGAGGGCGGGCAGCGGCCCGTCGGCCGGGGTCCACGGGGCGTGCTCACCGGCCTGCGCGACCCGGGCGAGGTGGGTCTCGTAGGGGTGCACCGGCATCGTCCGACTCCGTCCGTCCACGTTCGTTCAAGGTTCAACTGAACTCTCAAGCAAGATAGGCGCACGGGGGACGACTGTCAAAGGTCGCGATCGGGAACGTCTGGGTGGAACAGCAGGGAGGAAGCGCATGCAGTACGTGAAGCTGGGATCGACCGGTCTGGACGTCTCGCGGATCTGCCTGGGCGCCATGAGCTTCGGCGAGCCCGGGCGCGGGCGGCACGACTGGACGCTCGGCGAGGAGGACGCGCGGCCGCTCGTCCTGCGCGCGTTCGAGGCCGGGGTGAACTTCGTCGACACCGCCAACGTCTACTCGGCGGGCGGCAGCGAGGAGATCCTGGGCAAGGTGCTCGCCGAGTACGGGCACCGGGACGAGATCGTGCTGGCCACCAAGGTCAACGGCCGGATGCGGCCCGGCCCGAACGGCCAGGGCCTGTCGCGCAAGGCGATCACGAGCGAGCTCGACGCCAGCCTGCGCCGGCTCGGCGTGGACCACGTGGACCTCTACCAGATCCACCGGTGGGACCCGCACACGCCGATCGAGGTCACGATGGAGGCGCTGCACGACGTCGTGAAGGCGGGCAAGGTGCTCCACATCGGGGCCTCGTCGATGTGGGCCTGGCAGTTCGCGAAGGCCCAGCACACCGCGGAGCGGCACGGCTGGACGCCGTTCGCGACCATGCAGAACCACTACAACCTCCTCTACCGCGAGGAGGAACGGGAGATGCTGCCGCTGTGCGCGGACCAGGGCGTCGGGGTGATCCCGTGGAGCCCGCTGGCCCGCGGGCGGCTGACCCGGCCGTGGGACGCGACCACCGCGCGCACCGAGACGGACGGGTTCGGCCGGAGCCTCTACCGGGACGAGGACCGCGTGATCGTCGACCGGGTCCTGGACCTCGCCGAGCGCCGGGGCCTGCTGCCGGCGCAGATCGCGCTGGCCTGGCTGCTCGCGAAGCCGACGGTGACCGCGCCGATCGTGGGGGTCACGAAGCGTCAGCACCTCGAGGACGCCCTGTCGGCGGTCGACGTCTCGCTGACGGGCGAGGAGATCGCGTTCCTCGAGGAGCCGTACCGGCCGCACGAGGTGGCCGGCTTCGCGTGAGCCGTCACGCCGCGAGCGCGGCGTAGCGGCCCTCGTCGGCGACCAGCGCGTCGTGCGTCCCCCGCTCGACGACGCGGCCGTGGTCGAGCACGGCGATCTCGTCGGCGTCGCGGACCGTGGAGAGCCGGTGCGCGATGGTGATCGTGGTGCGCCCCTTCGCCAGCTCGCCGAAGGCGCGCTGCACCGCGCGCTCGGTCTCGGTGTCGAGGGCACTGGTGGCCTCGTCGAGGACGAGCACCTTCGGGTCGCGCAGCAGGGTGCGGGCGATCGCGATGCGCTGCTTCTCGCCGCCGGAGAACCGGTACCCGCGGGAGCCGACGACGGTGTCGTAGCCCTCCGGCAGGCTCGCGAGCAGGTCGTGGACCTGCGCGGCCCGGGCGGCCGCCTCGATCTCGGCGTCGGTGGCGTCGGGCTTGGCGTGCCGCAGGTTCTCCCGCACCGTCGCGTGCAGCAGGTAGGTCTCCTGACCCACCACCCCGACGATCCGGGCGAGGTCGGCCAGGCGCATGTCCCGCACGTCGACGCCGTCGATGGTGATCCGGCCGGAGTCGGGGTCGCGCAGCCGTGGCACCAGGGAGGCCAGCGTGGACTTGCCGGAGCCGGTCTCCCCCACCAGGGCGAGGGTGGTCCCGGCGGGCACGTCGAGGTTCACGCCGGCGACGGCCGCGGTGTCGCTGCCCGGGTAGGCGAAGGTCACGTCCTCGAACCGGACGTGCCCGCGCACCCGCGCCGGGTCGACGGCGACGGGCTCGGCCGGGTCCTCGACCTCGACCGGCAGGTCCAGGTACTCGAAGATCCGGGCGAACAGGGCCAGCGAGCTGACCAGCGAGACGCCGACGTCGAGCAGGCCGGTGAGGGGCCGGAACAGGCTGCCCTGCAGACTCGTGAAGGCGATCAGCGTGCCGACGGTCAGTGCTCCCCCGGCCGCCCCGGCGGTGATTGGCAGGCCGGCGGACAGGTAGATCACCGCGGGGATCGCGGCGAAGATGATGCTCATGGTGGCCATCCGCCACCGGCCGGCCAGCTGGCTGCGCAGCTCGAGGTCCACCAGCCGCTCCGAGGAACCGGTGAAGCGGTCGACGAGGGCGGGGCCGGCGCCGAGCGTCTTGCTCAGCTGGATGCCGGAGATCGACAGGCCCTCCTCGATCGTCACGTTGAGGTCCGCGAGCTCGCGCTGCTGACGGGCGGTGATGCTGCGGCGCATCCGGGCGACCCGGCGGGACAGCAGGATCGCGGGCGGCAGCACGACCAGCGAGATCAGCGTGAGCTGCCAGGACAGGGCGAGCATCGCGACGAGCGTGGCGACGGTCGTGGTGAGGTTCGAGGCGATCGACGTCGCCGTGGTCGTGACCACGGACTGCATGCCGCCGATGTCGTTGGTGATGCGGGACTGCACCTCGCCGGTGCGGGTGCGGGTGAAGAAGCCGAGCGACTGGCGCTGCAGGTGCGCGAAGACGTCCGTGCGCAGCCGGTGCATGACCTGCTGGCCCACGCGGGTCGAGATCCAGGTCTGGACCACGCCGAAGGCGGCGGTCACGGCGGCGACGGCCACCATGCCGCCGACCAGCCAGGCCAGCAGCGGGACGTCGCGGTTCGGCAGCGCGACGTCGAGCACCTCGCGGAGCAGGAAGGGCGAGGCCATGCCCACCACGGACGAGGCGACGATGATCGCCACGACCAGCGCGAGCGGCCCGCGGTACGGGGTGAAGAGCCGGCCGATCCGGCGCAGCGAGACCTCGCGGGCCTGCTGCTTCTCGGCGGCCGACGGGGCGCGGCGGCCCGGGCGGTCGGGACGGTCCGGGCGGCCGGGGGTGTTCCCTGTGGGCGTGTCCAAGTGCCCCCCTCTCGGCGTTTACTGAGGTTACCTCAACATGAGGGAGCAACACGAGTCGCTGGTACGGTATTCCCGTGACCGACGGGGAGGAGACGCTCGGCGAGGCGTTCTGGGCCGTCGCCCGCCTGATGCGCAGCCGGTCGAAGCAGGCGCTCGCGCCGTGGGACGTCACGCCGTCCCAGTTCCGTGCGGTTGGCGTGCTCGCCCGGCACGGCCCCGTGCGGTTGTCCGCGCTGGCCGAGCACCTGCGCATCGCGCCGCGCTCGGCGACCGAGGTGGTGGACGACCTGGAGGGACGGGGGCTGGCCGCGCGCAGCCCCGACCCGGCGGACCGGCGGGCCACGCTCGTCGGGCTGACCCCGAAGGGCGCGGACCTGGCGCGGGAGATCCGCGCGGCGCGGCACGCCGAGTCCGAGAGTCTCTTCGCCGGGCTCGACGAGCGGGACCGGGCCGACCTCGCCCGGATCCTGCGCCGGCTGCGCGCGGCCGGGGCGGACGCGGACACCGACACGGAGGCGGACCGGTCCGGCCCCTCCGGTCCCTCCGTGCCGGGTGAGGTGCAACCGGGAACCGGAACGGGAACCTCGGCCTCGTGAACCGCTTCACCACCACCACGGAGTCGGAGGCCGTCGTCGCGGCCCGGCGGCCCGACATCTGGGCCGTGCTCACCGACCCGGAGCTGCTCCCCCGGCTCACCCCGCTGCTGACCGGCATCGAGACGGACGGCGACCGCTGGCGGTGGAGCATGATGCGCCTGGCCGTCCTCGGCGTCGGGATCCAGCCGACCTTCACCGAGCGGATGCGGTTCACCGAGGGGCCCGAGGAGTCCCGCATCGACTACACGCACGAGCCGCCGCCGGACACGCACGAGTTCACCGGCGCCGAGGGCTGGTACCTGCTGCGGGACGCACCCGGCGGCACCCACCTGGCGATCCGGCTGACCCTGCACGTGGAGCTGCCGCTGTCCCGGCTGGCCTCACCGGCCGTCGTCGGGCTGATGAACGTGACGCTGCAGCACACGGGCGACCGCTTCGTGGCCAACCTGCTCCGCCACCTCGACGCCGACGAGGTCCCGGGCAGCCGCGCCACCCGCTGAGCACACCGGCGGGCTGTCGGACGTCAGGGGATGACGAGCGCGGGCCCGCCCGCGGTGCCGTCCGGCGTGGCGTCGTCGAGCTCGCTCACGGCCAGGCCCAGTGCGGTCCGGCGGGGCGGGACGCCGTCCGAGACCCACCGGTCGAGCAGCAGCCGGACCTTGTCCGCCATCTGCGTGCGCAGCATGCGGAAGGACTCCTCGGCCGTGACGGCGTCGTCACGGGTCATGCCGACCCGGCCGAGCAGCAGCCACCAGGCCCAGGCCGCGGCACCGGCGTTGGCCACGAAGTCCGGCACCACGGGCACGCCACGGGCGGCGAGCATGGCCTCGGCCTCCGGGGTGGTGGCGGCGTTCGCAGCCTCGACGACGACCTTCGCGGCCACGTCGTAGCTGTTGTCGGGGGTGATCGCGTAGGAGATCGCGGCCGGCACGAACACGTCCGCCGGCAGCCCGACGACCGCGGCGCGGGGCAGGAGCTCCACCCCGGCGGGCAGCCGTGTGCGGTCGACCTCACCGAACGCGTCGCGCAGCTCGAGCAGCGCGGGGACGTCCAGGCCGATCGGGTCGTACAGGGTGCCGGCGGCGTCGGCCACCGCGACCACCCGCATGCCGGCCTCGTGCAGGTACCAGGCCGCGCCGCCGCCCATGGTGCCGATGCCCTGGATCGCGACGGTGGTGCGCTCGACGGGCCGGCGGAGCGCGGCCGCCGCGCCGAGGCCGGCGTGCGCGACACCGTACCCGCCGATGACGTCGCCGAGCAGGCCGCCGGGCACGCGGGCCGCGAGACCCCGGCGGACGCGGTCCAGGGTGGCCGCCGGATCCGCGGAGCGCCGGATGGCCGCGTGGTAGGACTGGCCGAGCCCGATCCGCGCGAACACCTCGTCGATCAGGTGCTGCGGCACGCCGAGGTCCTCGGCGGTGACCCAGTGGGCGTCGATCCACGGGCGCATGGCCCGGCAGAAGCGCTCCAGCACGCCGACCGCGCGCGGGTCCTTCGGGTCGAAGTCGATGCCGCCCTTCGCCCCGCCGACCGGCAGGTCGAACGCCGCCGTCTTCGCGGCCATGCCGCGGGCCAGGTCCTCGACCTCGGACAGGGTGCAGCCGGCCCGCATCCGGGTGCCGCCGGTGGCGATGCCGGAGCGCAGGGTGTGCACGACGAGGTGGCCGCGGGCGCCCGTGACCGGATCGGTCCACGTCACGCGCAGGTAGGGCTCGCGGTCCCGCGCAGCGGGCACGGGGGCGGCTGCCGGCGTCGCGTGCACCTCGATCGGTGTCCCCGGCGATCCCATGGGCTCCTGCATCGTGGTCACGTCGGCTGTCCTCCCGGCGGTCTGTGCTGGTGTGGTTCGGGCACGCCGGACCGCGCCGGGTCCCGTCCGGGGCGGCGTGGGGGTCGTGCCGGGCTGACCGGCGATCTTCGCCGGTGCCCCCACTGTGCGGCAGCGCCGCGGCCGGCGTCCATCAAGGAATCGTGGAGGGTCGCGTTCACGGTTCCTGCACGAGCCGGATCACCCACCTACCGTGGGCCGGGTGGAGCTCTCCCTGTCGCGCCTGCGCATGCTCCGGGAGCTGCACCGGCGGGGCACGGTCACCGCCGCCGCGGCGGCGCTGCACTACACCGCGTCGGCCGTGTCGCAGCAGCTCGCGCAGCTGGAGCGGGACGTCGGCGGCACCCTCTTCGAGCGGCTCGGCCGCCGCGTGCAGCTCACCGAGCTGGGCATGGTGCTCGCCGAGCACGCCGAGGAGATCCTGGCGTCGGTGGAGCGCGCCGAGCTCGCCGTGGAGGAGGCCCAGCAGGCGCGGTCGGTCCGGCTGACGGCCGGGGTGTGGGCCTCGGTGGCGTCGGGCCTGCTGCCCGCGGCGCTGGCCTCGCTCGCCGCCGACCACCCCGGTGTCCAGGTACGCACCCGCGAGCTCGCGCCCGAGGAGACCGCGGGCGCGGTCCGCGACGGGGCCCTCGACTTCTCCTTCGTGATCGACTACTCCGGGCACCCCATGTCCTGGGACCCGGCGCTGACCCGTGAGGTCGTGGCCGTCGAGCGGCTCTACGCGGCGGTGCCGGCCGGCACCGTCCCCGGCGCGACGGTGACCCTCGGCGAGCTGGCCGACCAGCCGTGGATCCTCGCCGGCCCGCGCTCGCACTTCGGCCGGGCGGTGCGCGTCGCCTGCCGGCGGGCCGGGTTCGAACCCGCCACCGCGCACGAGGTCGAGGAGCAGTTCACGGCCCTCGCGCTCGTCGCGGCCGGGCTCGGGGTCACGCTCGTCTCGGACCTCGGGCTGGTGCAGCGCCCGCCGGGGACGGACGACGCGATCGACGTCGTCGCCCTCACCGAGCCCGTCATGCGCACGGTGTCGATCGCCTACCGGACCAGGGCCACCCGGCGTCCCGCGCTGCACCTGGTGATCGCCGCCGTGCGGGAGGTCGCCGCGGCGAAGGGGCTCGGCGCGGAGGCGAGCTTCGGGCTGCCCGCCGGCGCGGACGTTCCGGACCCGCACGGACCCCGGCTGCCGCTCCCCTGACCCCGGCCCGCCCCGTCAGCTCGCGGTGACGAAGGCCTCGCGCTCGGCGGGCGTGCCCTCGCGCAGGGCCAGCACCGCGGCCAGCGTGACCAGGCACATGAGGAACATGTACGCCGAGACCGACAGCGAGGTCCCGCTGACCGCGATCAGCCAGGTCGCGAGCAGCGGCGCGAAGCCGCCGCCGAGGATGGCGCCGAAGGCGTAGGCGAACGAGACGCCGGAGTAGCGGACGGGCGCGGGGAACATCTCGGCGTACGTGGCGGCCTGCTGGCCGTAGGTGAGCCCGAGGCCGAAGGCCAGCACCACGACCGCGACGACCAGCAGGCCGACCGAGCGGGTGTCGAAGAGCAGGAAGAACGGGAAGCACCACACCCCGAGCGCGACGATGCCGACGAGGTAGGTGCGCCGGCGGCCCCACGTGTCGGACCAGTGCCCGGCCAGCAGCGTGAACACGCCCCACGCGACCGCCCCGATCATGCCGACGACCAGCATCGTCGTGCTGGACAGGCCGAGCTGGCGGGTGCCGTAGGAGGTGATGAAGGCGATCAGGATGTAGCCGATCATGTTGTTCGCCACGAACAGCCCGATCGCCACCAGCAGCTCGCGGCGGTTGCGCCGCAGCACCTCGGCCAGCGGGGCGGACCGGCGCTCGCGGCGGTCGCGCAGGTCCTCGAACACGGGGCTCTCGGCGACCCGGGCCCGCACCCAGAACCCGACGACGATCAGCACGATCGACAGCAGGAACGGGATCCGCCAGCCCCACGCCTGGAACTGCTCGGGAGTCGTCGTCGCCGACACCGCGAAGAACACGAGGTTGGCCAGCAGCAGACCGATCGGCACGCCGATCTGCGGGTAGGCGCCGTAGTAGCCGCGGCGCCCGGGCCGGGCGTGCTCGACGGACATCATCGCCGCGCCGCCCCACTCGCCGCCGGCCGACAGGCCCTGCAGCATCCGCAGGCAGACCAGCAGGATCGGGGCCGCGACGCCGATCGACGCGTACGAGGGCAGCAGGCCGACCCCGACCGTCGACAGGCCCATCAGCAGCAGCGTGGCGACCAGCACCGGCTTGCGGCCGAACCGGTCACCGAGGTGCCCGGACACCACCCCGCCGATCGGCCGGGCGATGAAGCTGACGCCGATCGTGGCGAAGGAGGCGAGCAGCGCCGCGGTGCCGTCGAGGCCCGGGAAGAACTGCTTGCCGAACACCAGGCCTGCGGCCGAGGCGTAGACGAAGAAGTCGTACCACTCGATCGTCGTGCCGACGAGGCTCGCGCCGATCACGCGGCGCAACTGCCTGGACGGCGGGTGGACGGTCGGCGCGGCCGACCCCGGGGTCTGCGTCATCGGAAATCCCCTCGTTCCCGGCACTGGGAAAACCGGTCAAAGTTTTGACCGACGGGAACCGTAACCCCTCCGGCGCCCGACGGCCAGGGGTCGAGGGCAGCGGGAGCCGGTCCCGCTGGTCAGGGGCCGGTCAATCCCGGTCGGCTTCGGTCAGCGCCGGTTGACCCAGTCCGCCTCGTGCGCCGCGGCCGCCAGCTTGGCCAGCAGCCGGTTGAGCGTGGCGAGGTCCTCGGGGTCGAGCAGGCGCGCCCACTCCGCCTCGCGGGCGTTGTGCCGCAGGAAGGTCTCGTCGATCGCCGCCGTGCCCTTCTCCGTGAGGGCGAGGACCACGGAGCGACCGTCGGCCGAGCCGGGCGTGCGGTCGAGCAGCCCGGCGGCGCTGAGCGTGTTCGTCAGGCTGGACACGGCGGCCCGGCTCATCCCCGACAGCTCGGCCGCCCGCCGGGACTCCAGCGGGCCCGCCACCCAGATCGTGAACAGCAACCGCCAGGCCGACCAGCTCCAGCCCGCAGGGCGGTGCACCGTGGACTCCAGGTCGTAGGTCAGTCCGCTCGCCACCCGGGTGAGCAGCAGGACCATCGCCATCGCCGAGCGGTCCGTCCCGGGCAGGCGGCGCTGCGTCTCGTCGATCGCGATGCCGGCGAGGGACAGGAAGTCGCTGTCGGGCGGGGGGTCGACGGGCACGGCCGGATCCTACGGCCGTCCCCCCGGGGACCGGCCGAACGCCGCCCACTGGTCGACGAGCGAGTCGAGCACCGAGTCGTAGCCCTGGAACCCGTAGGAGCCGACCGACTCCTGCGAGTTGATCCGCACCACCCGACCGGCCCGGACCGCGGGCAGGCCCGTCCACAGCGGCGAGCCCTCCAGCTCGGCGAGCGCCGCCTCGCCGGCGTCGCCGGTGTTGAACATGACGACCACGGTGTCCCCGGTGACCTGCCCCAGGCTCTCCGGGCCGATGAGCACGTGCTCGTCGCCGTACGGTTCGCCGGTCGCCTCGGCCAGGGTGGGGACCACGGACCCGCCCGCCTCGGCCACCCAGCGCGCCACGGACGAGCCGGTCGGGGTGTAGACGCGGAACTGGCCGCCGCCGATCCCGAGCACCACGGACACGGTCCCGATGTCACCGAGCTCGGTGAAGCGGGCGGCGCGGCGCTCGGCGAAGGCACCGATCACCCGCTCGGCCTCCGCCTCCCGCCCCACCGCGGCCGCGATCGCCCGCAGGCCGACCGCCGCGTCGGTGAAGTCGACGTCGACCGCGACGGTGGGCGCGACCCGGGACAGCGCCGCGTACTGCTCCTCGATCCCCGAGGTCCAGCCGATCACCAGGTCCGGACGCAGGACGGCGACGGCCTCGACGTCCGGGTCGTCGGCCCCGCCGCCGGTGGGCAGGACCGCGACGCCGGCGGCCCGGTCGGCGACCACGGGCGGGAACGGCGTGCCGATGATGCTCTCGTAGGTCAGCGCCCCGACCGGCGTGATCCCGAGGGCGAGCAGGTGCGGCAGCGCCGCGCGCCGGTCGAGGGCCACGACCCGGGCCGGGGCGACCGGTACCTCCGCCGTGCCGAGCGGGTGCTGCACGGTCCGGGTCGCCGGGCCGGCGGGGCCGGTCCCGGCCGTGGAGGAGCAGCCGGCCAGCAGTCCCGCGGCGCCGAGCACGGCGAGGAACTGGCGGCGGGTGGAGTCGGTGACGACGGGGACGCGCAGGTCAGGGTCGAGGACGGTCGACAGCATGGTCGTAACTTAGGTAAGGCTGGCCGTGGTTGTCGAGATCGTCCGGTTCGCCGGACCGCCGGGCGTCCTACCGCCCGGGAGGGTCGGCGAGCCGGGCCAGCGCCGGTGCCATCCGCATCGGGACGGACTCGACCATCGAGATCGCCGTGCTGGACCGGACGACGCCGTGGCAGCGCAGCACCGCGAGGGTGATCCGGTGCAGGTCCGCGGTGTCCCGGGCGACCACCCGGACCAGCAGGTCGCCGTCGCCGGTGATCGCGTGCACCTCGCACACCTCGGGCACCTCGGCGATGTCGGCGAGCGTGCGGTCGGAGTCGGCCTGGTCGATGGCCAGGGTGAGGAAGGCGAGCACGGGGTAGCCGGCCCGCTCGTGCCGCACCCGCACGGTGACGGGCGACAACGCGCCGTCGGCCTCCATCCGGCGCAGCCGCGCCTGGACGGTGTTGCGCGCCAGGCCCAGCCGCTCCGCGAGCGCGACGACGGTCGCCTGTGGCTGGGCGTCGAGCGCGAGCAGGATCCGGGCGTCTGTCCGGTCGAGCACAGTGACCACTCCTGACGGGTCGGTGCGCCTGTCGTTGCGCATTCTGTGCCATCAAAAGGTCGTGTGTTGCGCAGGACGCGCGGTCGGCGTGTCCTGGGGCCCATGGTCACCGTCGCGCAGTACCTCGCAAACCGGCTGCACGCGCTCGGCGCCCGGCACCTCTTCGGCGTGCCCGGCGACTTCAGCCTCTCCCTGCTCGACTCCGCCCTGGAGACCGGGCTGCTCGAGTGGATCGGCTCGCCCAACGAGCTCAACGCCGGGTACGCGGCGGACGCCTACGCCCGCACCCGCGGCATCGGCGCGCTGGTCACGACCTTCGGCGTGGGCGAGCTGTCGGCGATCGACGCCGTGGCCGGGGCCTACGCCGAGAACGTCCCGCTCGTGCAGATCACCGGCGCGCCGCCGCGGGCCGCGGCCGCGCGCGGGGCGGTGCTGCACCACACCCTGGGCGACGGCGACTTCGGCCGGTTCGCCCGGGCCTACGCCGAGGTGACCGCGGACGGCGCCGTGCTCACCGCGGAGGACGCGGCCGAGCGGATCGACGCGGTGCTGGCCACCGCGGTGTGCGAGCTGCGGCCCGTCTACCTGGCGATCCCGGCCGACGTGGCCGTCGCCCCGGTGGACCCCGCGCGGCTGGGGCGACCGCTGCCCGTCGCGACCGCCGACCCGGTCGCCGTCGAGGGCTTCCGCCGGGCCTGCGCCGCACTGCTCGAGGACGCCCGGAGCGCCGCCGTGATCGCCGGGCACCTGGTGGAGCGCACCCGCACCCAGGAGGCGTTCCGGCGGCTCGTGCACGCCGCGGCCTCCCCCGTCGTCACCCTGACCAGCGGCCGCGCCGCGATCCCCGCCGACGACCCGTACTTCGCGGGCGTCTACGTCGGGGAGATCGGGGCCAAGCGGGCGGTGCTGGCCGTGGAGACCGCGGACGTGCTGATCGAGGCCGGCACGCTCATGGCCGATGCCGTCACGGGGATGTTCACCCACCGCGACGACCCGGCACACACCATCCACCTCGGGGTCCGCGGCGCGCGGGTCGCCGGCGTCGAGTTCCCCGGCGTGCCCTTCGCGACCGGTCTGGACGTGCTGGCCGAACTGATGGACGGGAGCCTGCGCCGCGAGCTGCCGGACCTGCCCCCCGCCGGGCCCGAGGCGGGCGGCGAGCTGGACCAGGCCACGCTCTGGGCGACGCTCCAGCACCGGCTCCCGCGGGACGCCCGGCTGGTCACCGACATCGGCACCTCCTTCTGGGGCGCCGCCGGGATCACGCTGCCCGCCGGGGTCGACGTCGTCGCGCAGCCGGTGTGGTCGTCCATCGGCTACGCCCTGCCCGCGACCCTCGGCTGCGCGCTGGCGGACCCGGACCACCGCCCGGTGCTGGTGATCGGCGACGGCGCCGCGCAGATGACGGTGCAGGAGCTCGGCACGCTCGCCCGGTGGGCGAACCCCGTCGTGGTGCTGGTCGACAACTCCGGCTACACCATCGAGCGCGCCCTGCAGAGCCCGCAGGCGGTCTACAACGACGTCGCGGCCTGGGACTGGTGCGCCCTGGCCCGCGCCTTCGCGCCGGGCGCCGACCTGCGCACGGCGAGCCCCGCCACGCCCGCCGAGCTCGACGCCGCGTTGGTCGAGGCCCTCGCCGACGATCGGATGTCCGTGCTCCACGTGCGCCTCGACGCCCTGGACGTCCCGACCGGGCTGCGGGGGCTCGCGGACCGCCACCACGGCCGCTGACCCGACCTCCTCGGTCGAGCGACGGCTGGTCGACGATCGTTCGGCGAACCGGTCCGCGGTCGGCGCGGCGCCCTCGGGCGATCAGGGGCCGGCCTGCGGGTGGCCGGGGGACCGGGGACGCCACCGGGAGGGCCGCCGTCAGGCGATCTGGGGTCAGGCCGCAGGTGATCGGGACCGGGACGCCGCCGGGAGGACCCCGTCAGGCGTCGCTGCCGAGCAGGCGCTCGGCGTCCGCCCGCTCGCACTCCTGCACGCTGCCGGGCAGCGCGTCGCGCAGCGACCAGCGGGACACGGTGCCGTCCGGCCCCGTGAGCAGGCCGCGGGCCAGGGCGGCGTCGATCCGGCTGCGGACCTCGTCCTCCAGGTCGACGTCGCAGGCGAAGAGCACCCGTAGCCGGACCCGGCTGCCCTTGCGGGACGACGCGGTGCGGTGCGAGGCGATCGGGCACGGCGGCTCGTGGTCCCAGCTCCCGCACAGTGCAGCGGTGATCGCCGCGCCCGGGGCGGCCCGGTCGCCGCCCTCGGCGAGCTCGATCTCGGCGGTGTGCGCGTAGGCGGAACGCATGGCGTCAGCATGGCAGATGATGTGGCCGCCGTCACATTTGCCCGGCTTCCCGGGTCGATGATCGCCGTCCGGGCACGTTCCCGGCCGCTCCCGGCCCGCAACGGTCCCGGACGGCGATCACCTGGACGGCGGCCGCGGTTTCCTCGCGAACGCGGGTCCGACGGTGCTCACCACGGCGAGCCCGCCGGGCTCTACGGTCGCCGGGTGACGCTCCCCCGCTCACGACCCCGCACGACCGGACCACACACGACCGGACCTCGCCTCCCCCGGTTTAGCACCCCGCTCGGTTGCACCGCCGCCTGGGTCGGGGCCGCGGTGCTGGTCGCGCTGCAGCTCGCGGTGGTCACGCGCTGGCCCGGCGCGCACGCGCTGATGATCGACCTGCAGGTCTACCGGGCCGGTGGCGAGCACCTGCTGGAGCACCGGCCGCTGTACGCCGGCGGGGTCCTGCTCGACCTGCCGTTCGTGTACCCGCCCGTGGCCGCGGTGCTGTTCGTGCCGCTGACCCTGCTGCCCGTGCCGCTGCTGAAGATCCTCTGGACCGCGCTCGGCGTGCTGCTGCTCGTCCTGGTGGTCCGGCGGGCGACCGCGCTCGCGGGCGGGCGCTCCCGGCCGGCACGGTCGCCCTGCTGGTGGCGGCGGCGCTGTGGCTCGACCCGGTGCGCACCACGTTCTACCTGGGCCAGATCAACGTCGTCCTGCTCGCGCTGGTGCTGCTCGACCTCACCGGCCGGCCCTGCCGGTGGCGCGGCGCCGGCCTCGGGCTCGCTGCGGCGCTCAAGCTCACGCCCCTGCTGTTCGTGGTGTTCCTGCTGCTCACCGGCCGCCGGCGGGAAGCAGGCGTGGCCGTCGGGACGGTCGTCGCGGCGACCGGCCTCGGATTCGCCGTCGCCCCTGCCGACTCGGTGCAGTACTGGCTGCGCGGCACCTTCGCGGCCGCGAACCGGATCTCGGACGTGGCCGGGACGAGCAACCACTCCCTTGCCGGCCTGGTGGCCCGGACCCTCGGCGAGACCGTGCCGGTCTACCTGATGCCGGCGGCGTTGCTGACGGCCGTCACGCTGGCCGTCGCCGTCCGGGTGTACCGGCGCGGGGAGGACCTGCTCGCGCTCACGGTCGTCGGGCTGGCGTCGGCGGCGGTGGCGCCCTTCGCCTGGTCGCACCACTTCGTCTGGTGCGTCCCGCTGCTGGTGCTCCTCGTCGTCCGCCGGGCGTGGCTCGGCCTCGCCGCGCTGCTGCTGGTCGCCGCGGCCGTCGTCACGAAACTGCCGGGTCCCGCCGTGGGGCCCGTCCCGGCGACCGGCGCGATCTCGCTGCAACCCGACGTCTACCTCGCCGGATTCGCGGTCCTTCTCACCGCGACCGCACTTCTCCACCACCGGCGAAATCGCAGGATGGTTCCATAACGCCCATTCAGCGCCCCGTGTCGAAGCCCTGGCACACGTTGGTGGTCGGGTTCGTGTTCGGCATCGGGTTCGACACCGCCACCGAGGTCACCCTGCTCGTCCCGGCCGTCGGAGCCGCGGCCGCGCAGCTGCCCTCGTACGCGATCCTGGTCATCCCGGTGCTGTTCGCCGCCGGGACGAGCCTGTTCGACACGGCGGACGGGGTGTCCATGTCCGCCCCCTACCAGTGGGCCTTCGTCACCCCGGTCCCCAAGGTGTTCTACAACCTCACCGTCACCGCACTGAGCGTGGTCGTGGCACTCGTCATCGGGCTGATCGAGCTGCTGCAGCTGCTGGGCGAGAAAGTCGAACACCACGGGGCCGATGGCCGCCCTCGCCGGGCTCGACCTCGAGGTGGTGGGCCACCTCGTGGTCGCACTGTTCGTGCCCACCTGGCTCGGCGCGCTGGCGATCTGTCGCTACGGCCGCATCGAGCAGCGCTGGGCCGTCGCGGACCGATCGCGGTAGAAACCTCCCGTGCAGCGGACCGCAGTGGTGACCGGAGCGGGATCGGGGCTGGGCCGGGTCGTCGGCCGCGCCCTGCTGGAGGACGGCTGGGCGGTGGCCCTGGCGGGCCGGCGGCCGGAGCCGCTGGCCGAGACCGCGGAGGGGTTCGACGCCGCGCTGGTGGTGCCCACGGACGTCGCCGACGAGGAGTCCGTCGCGGCCCTGTTCGACGCCGCGGTCACCGAGTGGGGCCGGGTGGACCTGCTGGTCAACAACGCCGGCACCTTCGGCCCCTCGGGCACCCCGGACGAGATCGCGGTCGCGGACTGGCGCGCGACCGTCGACACCAACCTCACCGGGTCGTTCCTCTGCGCGCGGGCGGCCTTCGCCGTCATGCGCGGCCAGGACCCGCAGGGCGGCCGGATCATCAACAACGGCTCGATCTCCGCGCACGTCCCGCGGCCGGGCAGCGCGGCCTACACCGCCACCAAGCACGCGATCACCGGGCTGACCCGGTCGCTGTCGCTCGACGGCCGGGCCTACGGCATCGCCTGCGGGCAGATCGACATCGGCAACGCGGCCACGGAGATGACGGCCGGCATCGCCACGGGCGCCCGTCAGGCGGACGGGTCGGTGCGGCCGGAGCCGACCTTCGACGCCGGCCACGTCGCCGACGCCGTCCGCTACATGGCGAACCTCCCGCTCGACGCGAACGTCCAGTTCCTCACGATCACGGCCACGACCATGCCGTTCATCGGCCGGGGGTGATCACACGGCGCCGCGATCCCGCATTAGGGTCGGTGCATACCCCGTGAGAGGAGAGCCGGATGAAGACACGGCTGAACTGCCCCTGTGGTGAGCACATCGAGGGCACGGACGAGGACGACCTCGTCGCCAAGACCCAGGCGCACCTCAAGGAGAAGCACCCGGGTCACGAGTACTCGCGCGACGAGATCCTCTTCATCGCGTACTGAGGATCAGTCGTCGGCCTGCCACGGGACGAAGGGCGGCAGCGCACTGGCCCGGCCGGTGAACTCCGCCGGCCGCTTCTCCAGGAACGCGCGCACGCCCTCCTTCCCGTCGGCGACGGACGTGTAGAACATCGCGAGCGAGTCGACGCGGTGCGCCTCGACCGGGTGCGGCGCCGCGCTGTTGCGGTACATCATCTGCCGCATCAGCGCCGTGGCGACCGGCGAGTGCCCGTCGACGAACTTGCGGGCGAGCGCGTAGGCCTCCTCGAGGAGCTGGTCGGCGGGGACGACGGACCGGACCAGGCCGCCGTCGAGCGCCTCCTGGGCGCTGAGGATGTCGGCCGAGTAGACCCACTCCAGGGCCCGGCTGATCCCGACGATCCGGGGCAGGAACCAGGTCGAGGCCGCCTCCGGCACGATCCCGAGCCGGCCGAACACGAAGCCGATCCGGGCGTTCTCCGAGGCCAGCCGGACGTCCATCGGCAGGGTCATGGTCGCCCCGATGCCCACCGCGGCGCCGTTGATCGCCGCGATCACGGGCTTGGTGCAGCGGTAGACGGCCAGCGAGACCTGCCCGCCGGTGTCCCGGACGCCGCGCACGATCTCCGGGTCCTCGAAGCGCTCCTCCAGGTCCCGCAGGGTCGGCTGCTGCGACTCGTCGAGGCCGAACACGTTGCCCTCCGAGGACAGGTCCATCCCCGCGCAGAACGCCCGGCCGGCCCCGGTCACGACGATCGCGCCCACCTCGTCGTCGGCGCTCGCCCGGTCGTAGGCCGCGATCAGCTCGTCCGCCATGGTGAGGGTGAAGGAGTTGAGGTTGTCGGGCCGGTTGAGCGTGAGGGTGAGGATCCCGTCGCGCACCGTGTAGTCGAGGGTCTCGTAGGTCATGCCCCGATCATGCCTCCCCCGTGCGCGCGAACTGCACCTCTCGCGGCAGTTGCCGCGCACGACCCGCGCCGACCTGCGGTAACGCGGCGGCGACCGACGGCGACACCGGCAGCATGAACGACACCGCGCGCAGGCGCCACCGTCCCGGCCCGCTGGGCTGGGCGGGCGCGGTGTGCGTGGGGGTCGGGGTGGCCGCCGCCTACCTCGGGCTGGCGTCGCTGACCTGGACCGCGACCGCGCTCGCCGTGGTCGCGGTGCTGGTCGCGGCGGGGCTGCTCGCGCTGTCGGTGGTCGCGCAGCCGGGGCCGATGCGCGCGCCCGCGCTGCGGGCGGGCCTGACCTGGGCCGCCTACGTCGGCGTCCTGTTCGGCTGGCGGGTGCCGGTGGCCGGCCCGGACTTCCCGCTCACCGGCGCGGCCGTCGCGGCGATCCTCGTCGTGGCGGTGGCCGTGGTGCGTCGCCGGCCCGGGCCGGCCGGTGCCGTACTGGCCGTGGCGGTGCTGCTGGGTCTCGCGCTCGCGGGAGGCGCCGCCTTCCGCGCGCTCGCGGTCGGCGAGCCCGGCAGCGGCGCGGCGCTGGTCGTGGCGGGGTGCGCGGCCGCGGTGACCTACGTGGCCGTGACGCCGGCGATCGGCGACCCGCGTGCGGCGCCGGGGCGGTGACCGGGCGGCAATGAGCGGGTGGCAATGACCGGGCGGCGATGACCGGGCGGGTGTGACCGAGCGGGGGAGACCGGGCGGGTGTGACCGGGCGGGGGTGACGGGCATCGCCGAACGCGCGTCGACGGCGGCGCCGGTCAGGGAGCGGCGAGGAACCGGTCGATCACCGGCGCGAGCTCGTGGGGCTCGGTGAGCAGCGCGAGGTGCCCGCCGCGGTAGACGTGCAGCTGGGAGTCGCGGATGCCGCGGTGCAGCAGCCGGGCGTTGACCAGCGGGATGATCGGGTCGTCGTCGCCGGAGACGATCAGCGTGCGGGCGGCGATCAGCCCCAGGGCCGGCAGCGTGGTCCAGCCCGCGCCCGCGAGGAGCTGGAAGAAGTAGCCGCGCTCGTACCCCTCACCGGACGCCTGCAGCAGGCGGGCGGCCCGCTCGGGGTGGGTGCGCATGGTGCCGCCGTAGATCTCCCCGGCGACCCGCGCCGCGAAGGCCGGATCCCGGTAGCGCCGCGGGGTGAGCATCTTGCTCAGCACCCCGGGCCGGCCCGGCACCATCAACGAGCCGGTACCGGTCGCCACCAGCACCAGCCGGCGCACCCAGCCCCGGCCGGTGAGCGCGGCCTGCTGGGCGAGCCCGCCGCCCCAGGAGTAGCCCAGGACGTCGACCTTCTCGTGGCCCAGCTCCCGCACCAGTGTGCCGACGGTCAACGCCAGCGTCGTCATGTGGTAGGGCCTGCGGGGTGCGGGCGATCCGCCCACGCCCGGCACGTCGAACCGGATCACCTCGAGCTCGCGCGGCAACGCCTCCACGAACGGTTCGAGCATCTCCAGGCGCGCGCCGATGCCGTTGAGCAGCAGCAACGGGGTGCGGGAGCCGTCGCCGCGACGGATCGCGACGCGGAGCGTGCGCCCTCCGACGGTGCGGGTGGTCACCTCGCCGAGGGTGCCGGTCATGCGCCCAGTCTGGCCGATCTCCGGCTCAGCGTCCCGCGGACATGGCCCTCACCACGAGCCCCTCGAGGATCTCCGGGCGGGACTCGGGCGCCCGCACCTCGACCACGACCTCGCCGTCCTCGCGGTGCACGGTGAACCGCACGAAGGCGCAGCCGGGGTCGGTGGTGAGCAGGCGGCGGGCGTCGGCCTCGACCTCGTCCGAGCCGTCGAACGCCAGCAGGAGCAGGCCCGGGGCCATGCGCTCGGCGTCGCGCAGGGCGTCGGCGAACAGGTCGTCGAGGGTGCGCGGCGCGCGGATCGGCGCGGTGGCGAGGATCGTCATGATCCGGACAACGCCACCGCGCCCGGATCTCATCCCTCGACGCGGACGGTCCGCCCGGTGCGCAGGCTCTCGGCGGCGGCGTCGGCGAGGACCAGAGCGGCCCGGCCGTCGGCGAAGGTCGGCGACGGCGCGGTGCCGGACTCGACGGCGGTCACGAAGTGGTCGAGCTCGAGGGCGTACGCGGTGCTGTACCGCTCGAGGAAGAAGTTCTGGTACGGCGAGGCGGCCTCGCTGCGGTCCGCGCCGGCGTAGCGGACGCTGGTCGGCAGCTGGTTCTGCGCGGTGAGCATGCCCGTGGCGCCGAAGGCCTCGACGCGCTGGTCGTAGCCGAACACGCAGCGCCGCGAGTTGGTGATGTGGGCGAGCGCGCCGTCGGCCGCGCGCAGCACCACGACGGCGGAGTCGATGTCCCCGACCTCCGCGATGTACGGCTCGATCAGGGTGGCGCCCATGGCCTGCACCTCGATGACGTCCCCGAGCAGGAAGCGCGCCATGTCGAAGTCGTGGATGGTCATGTCGCGGAAGAGCCCGCCGGAGGTCTCGATGTAGGCCTTCGGCGCCGGCGCGGGGTCGCGGCTGGTGATCACGAGCTGCTCGAGCCGGCCGATCTCTCCCGCGGCGACCCGGTCGCGGACCTCTCGGAAGGAGGGGTCGAAGCGGCGGTTGAAGCCGACCATGACGGTCGGGGACAGCGAGTCGATCTCGGCCCAGCAGGCGTCCACCCGGGCGAGGTCGAGGTCGATGGGCTTCTCGCACATCACGGCCTTGCCCGCCTTGACGGCGGCGGTCAGCAGGTCGACGTGGGTGGGCGTCGGCGAGGCGACGATCACGGCGTCGACGGACTCGTCGGCCAGCACCGCCGCGACGTCCGAGGTCGCCTCGGCGCCGTACTGCCCGGCCAGCTCCTTCGCGGCCGCCTCCATCGGGTCGCACACCCACGCGAGCTCGGCCCGGGGGTGGGCGGCGACGGCGGACGCGTGCACCCGCCCGATCCGGCCGCATCCGAACAGGGCCACTCGCAGCATGGGAGCTCCTTCGCACCGAGGGGCGCCGATGGGCGCCGGGGTCGTCGACGTCGTTTAGATCGATCTAACGCGTGCCCGGGGAGAAGTGTGGGGTGGGTGGCGAACGGCGTCAAGCCCCGACGACCTACCCGGCGCCGCCTGCCGTGTCGCCCGCTCCACCGCTCACGCTGCCGGACGCTGCTTCTGCCCACAGCACACCCGGCCGGGCCTCCGCACATCCCGCCGGGTCGGCTCTCACACCAGAAGCCTCCGTCGCACATCCGGTCGACGGCGTGTGACGCGCTCGAACGGGTGCTCCGGCTCACCGTCCGGATCGTGGCGCCGGGCGGGCCTCCCCGCTCGAGATGAAGTCATGGCTGCTCCAAGGCCCGACGACCGTGACGCTCATCTCTGACGAGGCAGAGCAGGTCGACTGTGAAGTCCTGGGCGAGCGTCGGCCTGCCACACCCTCTCGAGCGCGGCACATCCCGTCGACCGGCTGTGCCGCGATCCTCTCGGTTGTGCCGCCGGGCAGCAACGGGTGTGGCGGGGTCGAACCGATGGGCCGCGCCTCGCTCACCGGATCCTGGCGTCGGGACTCGGCTCGGGCCCTCCAGGTCGTGCAGGACAGCTCGCGCCGCCCCTCACTCCCCCGGCGGCCCCGTCGTCCCCCGCACCACCAGCCGGGGACGCAGCCGGATCCGGCGCGGCTCGACCGCGTCCGCATCGGCCCCGTCCGCACGCTCCAGCACGCACCCGACGGCGAGTCGCGCGATCTCGGCCGAGTCCTGCGCGACCGTGGTGAGGTCGACGTGGGCGAGGCGGGAGAGCTGGCTGTCGTCGTAGCCGACGACCGAGACCCGGCCGGGCACGTCGATCCCCTGCCGGCGCAGGGCGTCGAGCACCCCGACCGCACACTGGTCGTTGTTCGCGAGGATCGCGGTGGGGAGGTCCGGGAGCAGCTCGGCCACGGCCGCCGCGCCCGAGACCTCCGTGTTGTCGCCCGGGAGGACCCGCACGTCCAGTCCGTGGCGGCGCATCGCGTCCCGGTAGCCCTGGCGGCGTTCGTCGGCGCCGGGCTGATCGCCGCCGTCGACGTGCACGATCGCCCGGTGCCCCAGCCCGACGAGGTGGTCGACGGCCGCCGCGACACCCTCGTCGTCGGCGCTCTCCACGGCGTCGACGTGCGCCGAGCCGTCCCCCACCCGCCCGACGTCGACGACCGGCAGCCGCGCCGCGAGCCCCTTCAGCTCGGCCGAGCCGTACCGCCCCGCCAGCAGCACCAGCGCCTCGCACCGCGACGCGAGCAGCGCCTCCACCGCCCGCTCCTGCCGTCGCACCGGCGAGACCGCACCGAGGACCACGGTGTAGCCGCGCTCCTCGGCGGCCGGGTAGATGCCGTCGAGCAGGTCGGCGTGGAAGGCGTCCCGCGCGGTGAAGACGACGCCGAGCAGCCGACTGCGCCGCCTCCGGAGCACCTGGGCCGTGGGATCGGGGACGTAGCCGAGCTCGGCGGCGGCCGCCCGCACCCGCTCGCGCGAGGCCTCGCTGGGCCCGCGCTCCTCGCGGATGACCAGGGAGGCGGTCGCCCGGGAGACCCCGGCCCGCGCCGCGACGTCCTTCAGCGTGGGGCGGCGGCCCGTCATCGCACCTCCCCGGGACGGCTCGTCGCGACCCTACCCGGCGCCGGTCAGGTCCTCGGCGAACCAGTGCTGGGCGTAGGGAAGGGCGGGACCTCCCGGTGGCCCGCCGAGCGGTGGAGCGCGATCGCCTCGACGAGGGTCGCGTTCGTGTGCAGCCGGCGCGGCGCAGGCCGTGCACGCGGGCCCGCTGCGCGATCTCGGCCGGCAGCCGCCAGGCCCGCCCCGCCGCTCAGTCAGCGGTCAGCGAGAGCTCCCCGTCGACCACGGCGAGCCGCGCCCGCCCGCCGGACCGCAACTCCTCGGCCAGCAGCAGCCGCGCCAGCCGCCGCTCGACCTCCCGCGCGACCACCCGGCGCAGCGGCCGCGCCCCGTACTCGGGCCGGTGACCGAGCTCGGCGAGCCGGTCCAGCGCCGCCGGCTCCACCACGAGCTCGACGCCCTGGGCCGCGAGCCGCGCGCGGGTGCCGGCCAGCATCAGCTCGGCGATCTCGCGGATCTCGGCCCGGTCGAGCGCCTCGAAGAGGACGACGTCGTCGATCCGGTTGAGGAACTCCGGCCGCAGGTGCCGTCGGACGGCGAACATGAGCTGCTCACGGATCGACTCCACGGGCCGGCCCGCCGCGGCCGCCGCGAGGATCTCCTCGGCCCCGAGGTTGCTGGTCATCACCACGATCGCGTGCCGGAAGTCGACGGTGCGTCCCCGGGAGTCGGTGAGCCGCCCCGCGTCGAGCACCTGCAGCAGCGTGGCGACGACGTCCGCGTGCGCCTTCTCGATCTCGTCGAGCAGCACCACGGTGTACGGGTCACGCCGCACCGGCTCGGTGAGCTGGCCCGCCTCGTCGTGCCCGATGTAGCCGGGCGGCGCGCCGATCAGCCGGGTGGCGGACGCGCGGTCGCCGTACTCGCTCATGTCGAGCCGGACCATCCGCTCGTCGGACCCGAACAGCGCCGCGGCCAGGGCGCGGGCCAGCTCGGTCTTGCCGACGCCCGTCGGGCCGAGGAACAGGAACGAGCCCGACGGCCGGTCCGGACTGGCCAGCCCGGCCCGCGCGCTGCGCACCGCGTCGGCGACGGCCTCGACGGCCCGGTGCTGCCCGACCACCCGGCGGTGCAGGTGGTCCTCGAGCTCCAGCAGGCGCCTGCGCTCCGAGGTGGTGAGGTCGGCGACCGGGATGCCGGTCCGGTCGGCGACGACCTCGGCGACCTCCCGCGCGGTGATCTCCCGGTCGCGCGGGCCGTTCTCCAGTACCAGCCGCTCGAGCTCGCGGTCGAGCATCGCCACACGCTCCGGGTCCCCGGCGTCCGCGGCGACCTCCCGGGCCCGCACGAGCTCCTCGACGCGGTGGTCCGGCTGGTTCCCGCGCGGGCGCAACCCGGAGCGGGCCGCGGCGCGGTCGATCAGGTCCACGGCCTTGTCCGGCAGATACCGGTCGCGCAGGTAGCGCACGGAGAGGGCGACGGCGGCGTCGATCGCCGCGTCGGTGATCCGGACGTGGTGGTGCTCCTCGTACTTCGGCCGCAGCCCGCGCAGGATGTCGGCGGTGGCCTCGGGCGTCGGCTCGGGCACGCGCACGACCTCGAACCGGCGGTCCAGCGCGGCGTCACGCTCGATGTACCGGCGGTGGTCCTCCGGCGTCGTCGCCCCGACGAGCTGCAGGTCGCCCCGCGCGAGGGCGGGCTTGAGGATGCTGGCCGCGTCCATGGCCTGGTCCTGCGCGGACCCGGCCCCGACGACCAGGTGCAGCTCGTCGACGAAGATCACCAGCGACCGTCCGGCCGCGGTGATCTCGTCGATCACCGCGGTGAGCCGCTCCTCGAACTCGCCGCGGTACTTCGTGCCGGCGACCATCCCGGCCAGGTCGAGCGCGACGACCCGGACGTCCCGCAGCGCCACCGGCACCCGGCCGGCGGCGACCCGCTGGGCCAGCCCTTCGACGATCGCCGTCTTGCCCGTGCCCGGCTCCCCGACCAGCACCGGGTTGTTCTTGGTGCGCCGCGCCAGCACCTCGACGACCTGGTCGATCTCGGCGTCCCGGCCGATCACCGGGTCCAGCCGGCCCGCCCGGGCCTCGGCGGTCAGGTCCCGCCCGTGCCGGTCCAGCCGCCGGGTCGAGGTGCGCCGGGGACGGTTCGGGGCCCGCTGCTCCTCGCGCGGCTCGTCCTCCCGGTCGTCGTCCGGGAAGCCGAGGCCGTTGACGAGGCCGCGCAGCAGGTCCTCCAGCGGGCCGAGCCCGCCGCCGAACGGGTCCTGGGGTTGGGGCATCGCGCGCGACCTCCGGCTCGGCGACGTGTCCCTCCGTTGTACCCGTGCGGCCCCGGTTTCAGGCGGGCGCGCCGAGCCGGACCGGCAGCGCGGTGAGGCCGCGGATCAGCGTGCTCCGCCGGTGGGTGACGTCCTGCGCCGCCAGCTCCATCCCGGGACGGGCGGTGAACAGGCTGCGCAGCGCGACCTCGCCCTCGATCCGGGCCAACGGGGCGCCGAGGCAGTGGTGCAGGCCGTAGCCGAAGGCGAGGTGGCCGCGGTCGTCGCGGGTGACGTCGAGCCGGGCGGCGTCGGCGAAGCGGGCGTCGTCGCGGTTGGCCGCGGCGATCCCGAGCATGACGACGGCGCCCTCGGGGATCGTCGTGCCCGCGACCTCGACGTCCTCGGCGGCGAACCGGACCGGCGCGTTGGTGACCGGCGAGTCCCAGCGCAGGAACTCCTCGACGGCCGCGGGCCAGAACTCCGGCTTCTCGGCCAGGATCTCGCGCTGGTCGGGGTGGGTGAGCAGGCCCAGGATCCCGTTGCCGATCAGGTTGACCGTGGTCTCGTGGCCGGCGATGAGCAGCAGCATCGCCATGGCGACGAGCTCCTCCTGGGACAGGGCGTCACCGTCCTCGTCGGAGACCTGGGTCAGGGCGCTGAGCAGGGCGTC
Organism: Pseudonocardia yuanmonensis; assembly: GCF_039542425.1. Lineage (NCBI taxonomy): Bacteria > Bacillati > Actinomycetota > Actinomycetes > Pseudonocardiales > Pseudonocardiaceae > Pseudonocardia > Pseudonocardia yuanmonensis. Next base: position 119,168 of record NZ_BAABIC010000014.1, on the reverse strand, counting down.
GTCCGGCTCCGTGCGCTTGCGGTCGATCAGGGCGGCCAGGTACTCCGACAGCTTCTGCGAGGCGGCCGTCTTCTCGTCCTGCGGCGACTCGTCGATCATCGTCGACGACCAGCTGCCGAAGTCGTCGCGGTCCTCCGCCGGCACGCCGAGGAGCTCGCAGATCACGCGGACCGGGAGCAGGAAGGCGTAGTCCGCCATGAGGTCCACGGTGCCGTCGGCGGGCAGGGCGGCGAGCAGGTCGTCGGCGATCTCCTGGACGCGCGGGCGCAGCTCGGACATCCGCCGCGCGGTGAACGAGCGGCTGACGAGCTTGCGCAGCCGGGTGTGGTCCGGCGGGTCCATCAGCAGCATCATCGGCGTCGGCGCCGCGGGCATCGCCGCGCGCTGGTCGGCCGGCAGGGTGTGGCGCCAGTCCTTGGAGAACCGGGCGTCGACGAACGCGGCCCGCGCGTCCTCGTAGCGCGCGATGATCCACATCGGGCCGTCGGGCAGGTCGAGCCTGCGCACCGGCTCGTCCGCGCGCAGCTCGGCGTAGGCCGGGTAGGGATCGCTCCAGAACGGCCCCTCGAACAGCTCGAGGCCGGAGGTGGTGGTCGGCGCCATGCCCCCATGGTGCCGCATGAAGTCAGCGCACGCTTACAAGCGTGCCGGAGACACCTGGTCCGGCCGGACGCCGACGTCCGCGGGTACCGGCGCGCCCGTCACGACGGCGGCCCCCAGCGCCGCCAGCGCGGGTGCGGACTCGATCCCGGACCCGCCCTGACCGGCGAAGAAGTGGAAGCCGGGGAACTCCGGGAACGCTCCGACGACCGGATCGCGGTCCGGTGCGAACGTCCGCAGGCCCGCCCACGCGGTGCGCACCGAGCGCAGGCCCAGGTGCAGTGCCTCCTCGACCCGTTCGAGGGCGAGCGCGACGTCGAGCTCGTCCGGGCGGGCGTCGCCGGGCTCGGCGGGCGTCTCGTCGCCGGGCGACAGGAGCAGGGCGTCGCCCTCCGGCTTGCAGTAGAAGCGCTCGGCGGCGTCGATCAGCATCGGCATGCCGTCCGGCAGCGTGCACGGGGAGACGGCGATGGTGCGGCGGTAGGGGGTGAGCCCGGCCTGGGGCACCCCGGCCAGGGCGGCGACGGCGTCCGCCCACGACCCGGCCGCGTCGACGACGTCGGGCGCGGTCCACGTGCCCGCCTCGGTCTCGACGCGCCAGGTCCCGCCGGCCCGCGCGATCGCGGCGACCCGGGCGCCCTGCACGACCCGGCCACCCTGACGGCGCAGCCCACGGACGTAGGCGCCGTGCAGGCCGATCGCGTCGGCGTCCGCCGCCGCCTCGGTGATCGCGCCGGACCGCACCTCCCGCAGCCCCGGGCAGGCCTTCGCGGTCTCGGCCGCGGTGAGCGCGTGCGGCCCGTCCGGCTCGGTGGCCCACTCGGCGAGCAGGTGCTGCAACTCGCGCTCGCCGTGCTCGTCGAACGCCGCCCAGACGACGGTCAGCGGCCGCAGGAAGGGCGGCACCCCCAGCTCCTCGGCGAGGGCGGGGAAGCGCGGCGCGCTCGCCCGGATCAGTGCGCGGAAGACGGCCGTGCCGTGGCCGGGAATGTAGGTCGCGGCCGAGCGGCCGGTCGAGTGGACCGCGAGCGACGACTCGGCCTCCAGCAGGAGCACCGAGCGCGTCCCCGCGATCTCGTAGGCCACCGACGCGCCGGCGATCCCGCCGCCGATCACGATCACGTCCGGGAAGCCGTCCACTGGTCCACCGTAAATCGGTCGCACGGGGCGGGAGGCGTCCCTAGGGTCTCGGCCATGGACCTCATCACCCTGTGAGACGGCGCGGCGCCTCCACCGGAGAGCCGCCGCCCGATCCCGGCGCGGATCCGCGCCGGCCGGTTCCTGTCCGTCCGGGCCGCCCCGCAGTGGCCGGACGTCCTCCCTCCCCGGATCGCGCAGGTGTTGCGGCCCGCGGTCCACGGCTTTCGACGTCGTCCTCCGTCGCCGACGCGTCCGGAGCCCCGGGAGGACGCGCACACCGCCCTCGGGGCGGCCCCTCATCTCCATCGGGAGGTCCTCGTGCGAGTACGTGACACCAGCCAGACCCGGCAGCCCACCAACCGCGCCGCCCGCCGCGCCGCCGCCCGCGGGAAGACCCCGCAGGCCGTCGGTCGGGACGCGCCGCGCGCCCTCGCCCGCACGGGCCGGGCGAGCACCACTCCGGTGCACTTCCGCACCGACTACGCCGCACGTCGCAGCGGCTGAACCGCGGCGGGGCCGGCCACTCCTGGGACCGGCCCGCCGCACCCTCGGGCGCGAGGGGTCCCGAGGGAGGTGGAACGCCGACTCGCGGAAGCTCACAGCGCGACTCACGAGAACTCAGAGCCCGACTCGCGGAAGCCCAGACCCCGACTCGCGGACCGTGGTGCCCGACTCGCGGGACGTGCTGCTCCCGCCAGGCGCGCTGTGAGCTTCCGCGAGTCGCGCTGTGAGCTTCCGCGAGTCGCGCTGTGAGCTTCCGCGAGTCGCGCTGTGAGCTTGGGCGAGTTCCATCGGAGCGGGCGGTGTCTCGCGACCGACTACCCTCGACCCGTGCCGGACGTCTGGTGGGCCCGACCCGTCGACCCCTCGTCGGCGCCGCAGCTCGTCGCGCTGCTCGACGCGCACGAGCGCACCCGCCTCACCGCCTTCCGCCGGCCCGCCGACCAGGCCCGGTACCTCGCCGCGCACGCCCTCACCCGGCTCCTGCTCGGCGCCCGCCTCGACACCGATCCTGCCTGGATCGCGCTGGACCGGACCTGCCGCTGCGGGAAGCCCCACGGCAAGCCGCGGCTCGCCGGCGGCACCGCGCCCGCCTTCTCGCTGACCCACTCCGGCGACCGCGTCGGCGTCGCGCTGAGCGACGACGGACCGGTCGGCCTGGACGTCGAGGAGGTCCGCGACCTCTCCGACCTCGACCGCCTCGCCGAGCACGCCCTCTCCCCCGCCGAGCGCGCCCGCCCCCCGGCCGACGCCCGGGCGTTCCTCACGATCTGGACGCGCAAGGAGGCCCTCCTCAAGGCCACCGGCGAGGGCCTCGCCAGCCCGATGGACGCGATCACGCTCGGTCCGACGGGCACGGTCGAGGCCTGGACGGACGGGCCCGACGCCGCGTGGGTCGTCGACCTCGACGCGGGCCCCGGGCACCCGGCGGCGCTGGCCGGGCTCGGTCCCGTCACGCCCGAGGTCCGGGTGCACGACGGCGACGCGATCCTGCGCTGAGCTACTCCACCGGCCGCCACGGCCGCGGCGGCAACGTCGGCAGCCCGGACGGCGAGCACTGCCCGCCCCGCTCCCCCGCCACCCGGAACACCAGCCAGCCGACCAGGGCGGCGAGCACGGACCCGGTCAGGATGCCGATCTTGGCCTCGCTGACCAGGAGCTCGTCGTCGAGCGCCAGCTCGGTGACGAACAGCGCGACCGTGAACCCGATGCCCGAGAGACCGGCGCCGCCGAACAGCTGGCCCCACCGCAGCGTGTCCGGCACCCGGCCGATCCCGGTCCGCAGCGCCAACCAGGTGCCGATCGTGACGCCGATCGGCTTGCCCAGCACGAGCCCGACGATGATCCCCCAGGTCAACGGCGACGCGAAGGCCGCGGTGAGCGTCTCGCGGGACAGCACCACGCCGGCGTTGGCCAGCACGAACAGCGGGACGATCACGTAGCTGGACCACGGCTGGATCCTCAGCTGCAGCCGCTCGTTGGGCGAGACCGCCTCGGTGACCGCGGCCTGGGCGGCGAGCGCGCGCTCGGGCGTCGGGTCCAGGATGAAGGTCTTGCCGACGATCAGGGCGCGCTTCATGTTCTGCCGCTGCGGGGCGTAGGCGTTGACGAGCAGGCCCAGCGCCACGCCGACGACGCTCGGGTGCACGCCCGACAGGAGCACCGCAACCCACATCACCACGCCGATGACCGCGTAGAACGGGGTGCGCCAGAACCGGACGAACCGCAGCCCGAGGAGCGCCGCGAAGAGCAGGATCGCGAGGAACAACGCGAGGACGTTGACCTGCTCGGTGTAGAAGACGGCGATGGCGATGACGGCGCCGATGTCGTCCACGATCGCCAGCGCGAGCAGGAAGACCCGCAGCTGGTCGGGGCAGCGCGGACCGACGAGGGCGAGCACGCCGAGCAGCACGGCGGTGTCGGTGGAGATCGTGATGCCCCAGGCGTTCTGGGCCTCCGTGCCGAAGTTGAAGGCGAGGAAGACCAGCGCGGGGATCACCAGCCCGCCGATCGCCGCGGCCGCCGGTGCCGCGACCGCCCGGAAGCCGCGCAGCTCGCCGAGGGTCATCTCCCGCGCGATCTCCAGCCCGACGCTGAAGAAGAACAGGACCATCAGACCGTCGTTGACCCAGTGCCGCAGGTCCAGGCTCAGCGACCACTCGCCCAGGTTCATGGCCAGCTGGGTGTGCCAGAAGGCCTCGTAACCGAGCGGGAGGTTCGCCCAGAGCAGCGCGACCACGGCGGCGCCGATCAACATCACCGCGGAGCCGGACTCCGTGCGGAGGAACTGCCGCGCGGCGCGGGAGAGCTCCCCGCGCTCGGATAGGGTCGTCACCGCCACCGGATCATCCTGCCCGGCGGCGAACCCTCGGCGCGAGGAGGTGGGCGCAATCGGACAGCTCGACCCGCCGCTCGGGGCGTACGACCACGTCGCCGGGCGGATCGACGCGCCGCTGGCGCTGGTGGAGTACGGCGACTTCGAGTGCCCCTACTGCCGGGCCGCCGCACCGGTGATCGAGGAGGTCCGGGAGCGGCTCGGCGCCGAGCTGCGCTTCGCCTTCCGGCACTTCCCCCTGCACGAGCTGCACCCGCACGCGCTGGCCGCGGCCACGGCGTCCGAGATGGCGGCGCTCGAGGGCCGGTTCTGGCCGATGCACGACAGCCTCTACGCCCCCGGCCCGCCCCGCCTCACCCAGGCCGACCTGCGCGAACACGCCCTCGCGGCGGGCGTGGACCCGGACCGGGTGGTCTGGCCGGCGACGCGGCTGGTCGAGGACCGGGTGGAGGCCGACTTCAACTCGGGGGTGCGCAGCGGGGTGCGGGGCACGCCGACGCTGTTCGTCAACGGCGAACCGTACCTCGGAGAGGTCCGCGCCGACCGGCTGATCGCCGCCCTGACCTCGGTGCCCTCGGAGTCCTGAGCCCCCGCGGCGCGAGCCGCTGCCCCGAGCAGGCGAGCACCCTCGTCGGACCTGCGGGCACCCGCCTACGCTGAGCGGCATGACGGCGCCCGGCTCCTCGTTCCCGGGGACCCGTGCGGCCCCGGATCGACCGGCCGCGCGCGTGCCGGGGACCGCGGATCCCGTCGTCGGGCCCGCGCTCGCGGCGATCGACGCCGACCCGGCGCGGCCGTGGACGGTCGCGGCCCTCGCGGCCGAGGCCGGGGTCGCCGCACCGGTGTTCGCGCTGCGCTTCCGCGACGTGGTGGGCGCCGCGCCGCTGGCCTACCTTCGGCAGCGCCGGATGAGCCTGGCCGCGGAGTACCTCGCCGACCCGTCGGCGACGGTCGCCGCGGTCGCCCGCCGGGTCGGGTATGCGGATCCCTTCTCCTTCACCGTGGCGTTCACCCAGGAGCAGGGGATGCCGCCGCGGCCCCGGCACTGAGCACCGCCGGCTCCGTCGGACCCGACCGTCACAATGGCGGGGTGAGCCGGTGGGTCCTGCATCTCGACATGGATGCGTTCTTCGCGTCCGTCGAGCAGCTCACCCGTCCCACCCTGGCGGACCGGCCGGTGCTGGTCGGCGGCACGGGCGGGCGCGGCGTGGTCGCGGGCGCCAGCTACCAGGCGCGGGTGTTCGGCGCGCGGTCGGCGATGCCGATGGGGCAGGCGCGCCGCCGGTGCCCGCACGCGACCGTCCTGCCGCCCCGGTTCCCGCTCTACACGGTGATCTCCGAGGAGGTCATGGCGGTGCTGCGCGAGGCCGCGCCGGTGCTCGAGCCGGTGTCGGTCGACGAGGCGTTCCTCGAACCGCCCGCCCTCGCCGGCGCCTCCGCCGGCGAGGTCGAGGAGTTCTGCGTCGCGCTGCGGGCCGAGGTCCGGGCGCGCACCGGGCTGCCGGCGTCCGTCGGGGCGGGATCGGGCAAGCAGGTCGCGAAGATCGCGTCGGAGCTGGCGAAGCCGGACGGACTGAAGGTCGTCGCGCCGGAGGTCGAGCGCGAGGTGCTCGACCCGCTGCCGGTGCGCTCGCTCTGGGGCGTCGGGCCGGTGGCCGAGGCCGCGCTGCGCAAGGTCGGCATCGAGACGATCGGCGCCCTCGCCGCCATGGACGCCCGCGAGGTCGCCGGGGTCCTCGGTACGGCGGTCGGCGCCGAGCTCCACCGGCTCGCCCGCGGGATCGACGAGCGGCCGGTCGCCCCGCGCGGCGCGAGCAAGCAGATCTCGGCGGAGACCACCTTCGAGCACGACCTCACCGCGATGGCCGACGTCCTGCGCGAGGTCGGGCGCATGACGGCGGCGGCCCACCGCCGGCTCGTCGTCGACGGACGCGCGGCGCGGACCGTCACGGTGAAGGCACGCAACGCGGACTTCGAAACCCACACCCGCTCCGAGACCACCGCCTTCGCCTCCACCGACCTGGCCACCCTGACGGCCGTCGCGCAGCGGCTCGCCCGCACCGCGGTGCCCGAGGGCGGGGTCCGGCTGGTCGGGGTGTCGCTGTCGGGGTTGTCGGAGAGCCCGCCGCCGGCGCTGTTCGAGGCCGTGCCGTCGGGGTCGGGGTGGACCACGGCGCCGCTCGCGGAGCCCGCGGACGCCGTCGAGGCGGACACGGTGCTCACGGTCGAGACCACGGAGGAGGCCCATCCGGAGCCCGGCACCGAGTTCGGGCCGCGCCCCGGCGGGCGGCACGGCCCGCGGGACCCGGCGAGCCCCTGGCGGGCGGGCGACGACGTCGCGCACACCGAGCACGGGCACGGCTGGGTGCAGGGCGCGGGGCACGGCCGGGTCACGATCCGGTTCGAGACGCGCGCGACCGGGCCCGGTCCGGCCCGCACCTTCGCCGCCGACGACCCGGCCCTCTCCTTCGCCGACCCCGTCGAGAGCTGGCGGTTGCCCTCGCCGACGCATTGACGCGCACAGGGCGACGGTCGACGGCCATCACGAGTGGAGCCGGATCCGCCTGGCGTACCGGACATGATCCCGGCTGCGCTCAGGGGCGGCCAGCGGCAGTCCGACGGAATCCGCGGAGACGTCGCCGAGGTCATCGCCCGGCCATGACGTGGCGGTGGATCCAGGTCCTCGGCTTCGGTGCCAGGAGGAGAAGGAACACGGCCGCGCAGCCGACCGCGAGGATCAGGGCGGTGAACCATGGCGTGGTCTCGCCGGCGGTCCGTGCGGCGATCAGGTAGGGGATCAGGGTCAGCACGCCCAGGCCGGCCGCGAGGAGGGCGATGGTCCGCCACCAGGTGGTGCGCCGGAACAATCCCCAGGTGGCGACGGTGAATCCGGCGAGCGTCAGGAGCGCGAGGACCTGGGTCAGGCTCCACCAGAAGCCGGTGGTGTCCAGGCCCGCGGTCGCGAAGGCGGGGGTGAGCCAGAGGAAGGTGGTGCCGAACAGGAACAGTGCGACTCCTCCGGCGTTCCGGATCGTGATCATGGTGAGTCGACCTCCAGGTCGCCGTCCTGCTTTCGAGGCGGTCATCGCCGTGTCGACCGTGCGCTCGCCGCGGCCGGCCGGGGAGGGGCGGGTGGCCCGGGGAGCGACGCCGTTCGGCACCGCCGGGCGGCGGCACCGCAGCGGGATTACGGGGACCTTCGGTCCGGGGCGGGCGGGGGCGTTCGGCTATGGCCGTCCCCGCTGCCGAGGCCTTAGCGTCGCGAGCCGCGTGCACCCGCCCGGACACGGTCCGGTGTTCGCGAGCCGCGTCGACGGCCGCGTTCGGTACCCGCCCGCGGTGGCCGTGCCGACACGGGTGGACGCGGCGGAGGAGGTGCGGGATGGGCGTGCGGCGGTTGAGCCTGGGCGAACTGGCCACCGTCTGGGTCGACGAGCCGTCGGCGCCGTTCCAGATCGCTCTGGTGGGTGTGTTCGATGCCGGCCCCCTTCGGCGGACGGACGGGACGGTCGACACCGAGCGGGTGCGCGCGGAGCTGGCCCGTCGGGCTCAGCGGGTGCCGGCGCTGCGGAGACGGGTCGTCGTGCCGGGCCGGGGACGCGGGAGGCCGTTCTGGGTCGACGACGCCGATCCGGAACCCGAGAGGCAGGTCGGGGTGGTGTCGCTGCCGCCGGGCGAGGAGTTCCTCTCCTGGTCCGCGCAGCAGATCGTGCGCCCGTTGGGCGTGCGCGGTGCCCTCTGGCGCGCCGAGGTGGTCGACGGGCTCGGCGAGGATCTGTTCGGGCTGATCGTCGTCGTCCACCACGTGCTCGCCGACGGGCTCGCCGGCGTCGCGCTCGCCACGTCGTTGCTGGACACCGGGGCCGATGTCGAGGACCCGCCGCGGGTCACCCGACCACCGACCCGCGGGCCCGCCGAAGGCGGAGGGGGCCCACCTGAAGAGGCGGCGGTCCGGGCGAGAAGCATTACCGGCCGAGTCCGGACGGGCCTGTCGCGGATCGCCCACGCCGCCGGCGACCTCCGCACCCGGGCGCCGGTCACGTCGCTCTCGCTCCTCACAGGGTCGGAGCGGCACCTGGCGGCGGTGCGCCGGCCGCTGGAGGACCTGCGGTCGGCGGGCCACCGGTGGGGTGTGACGGTCAACGACCTGCTGCTGGCCGCGGTGACCAGTGGGCTGCGGGAGCTCCTGCTCTGCCGCGGCGATCCGCTGCCGGCCGCTGGCCTCCGCGCGTCGGTGCCGGTGGGGTCACGCGGGTCGGGCCAGCCGACCGGGATCCTGCTGGTCGACCTACCGGTCGCCGAACCGGACCCGCTGCGTCGGCTCGCCGACATCCGCGACAGCACCGCCCGCCTGAAAGGCCGGCTGCGGTCCGGCGGCGGCGACGTGCTCGTCGTCCTCCACCTGCCGCTGCCCCTGGCCAGGCGGGCCGTGCGCTGGATGCGGCGGGTCGGCGGGCGGCGGATCAACCTCTTCGTCACCAACGTGCCCGGGCCCACCGGGCCGCTGTGGCTGGCCGGCGCCCGCCTGCTCGAGGCCTGTCCGGTCGCGCCACTGATCCGCGGGCTCGCGCTCGACGTCGCCGCCCTGTCGTACGCCGGCACGCTGCACGTCGGGATCAACGCCGCCGGCGAGGTCAGCGACCTGGACGTGGTCGCCGCCGAGATGGAGCACTCCTTCACCGCGCTGGTGCACGCGGCGCAGGCGGGCCGACGGTTGCCCGCCGCACCCGACCCCCGGCTTCCTCTCGCGCACGCCCGGGAAGTGATCGAGAACTCCGTCGAGATCGGCCGCGACCCGGCCACGGTGTTCGCCTTCATGACCGATCCCCGCCACGAGCCGGACTGGAACCCGCGGCTGCTCGCCGTCGAGCAGCTCACCCCCGCACCGATCGGGGCCGGTACACGGTTCCGCATGCGGTTCGGGCTCGGCGTCGGCGAGAGCACCGTGACCTACGTCGACTTCGAGGCCCCGCGGCGCTGGACCGCGACCAGCACCTCACGACACCTCGACGTGCACCTCGAAGGCCTCGTCCACCCTGCCGGGTCGGGATCCCGACTGGTCCTCCGCACCCGGCTGCGCCCCCGCGGGCCCCTACGCCCCCTGGCCCCCCTGTTGCGACACCACCTGCAACGGGCATGGACCCGCAACCTCGACGCCGTCAGATCCCAGCTGGACCGGGAGACAGGAGACGACCATGCGAGTCGCAGTGGTGTTCGAAAGCCTGTACGGCAACACCCATGAGGTCGCCGAGGCGGTCGCTGCGGGCGTGGCCGACGCCCGGCCCGACGCCCAGGTCGAGCTGCACCGGGTCGGCGACGCCGACCCGCAACGGGCAGCGGCCGCGGACCTGCTGATCGTCGGCGGGCCCACGCACATGCGCGGCATGACCACCGGGCTGAGCCGCAAGATGGGCGTGTCGGCGGAGCAGAAGAAGGACCCCGAGGAGCGCCACGACCTCGAACCCGGCGCCGAGGGTCCGGGCGTCCGGGACTGGTTCCACGAGCTGCCGAAGACCGGTGACCATCGGCCCGCCGCCGCCTTCGACACGCGCATCGCCGCTCGCATGGCCGGCGGTGCCGCCCCGGGTATCGCCCGACGGCTCCGCCACCACGGATACGAGGTCATCGCCGACCCCGAGCCCTTCTACGTGCAGGACAACGGAGAGGGCCCGCTCAAGGACGGGGAGACCGACCGCGCGCGCGCCTGGGCCGCCGGTCTGGTCCGGCAGGCGAGGACCACCGTCGGGAATCCGACTCGGACCGGTGCGCCGCCTGGGGCGTCCACCACGTGACGCGCGGTTCCGGGTTCGCGATCCAGTGATCGTTCGCGCCGGTCGGCGCGCCGGCTCGTCCGCTCCTCAGGCGTCCTTGTCCGCCACCCCCGCGGCGTCGAAGGTGGCGACGTCGGCGAGCGCCCGCGCCGCCCCCTGTACCACCGGCAGGGCCAGCAGGGCGCCGGTCCCCTCCCCCAGCCGCATGCCGAGGTCGAGCAGCGGCTCCAGGCCGAGGTGCGCCATGGCGATCCGGTGCCCCGGCTCGGCCGAGCGGTGCCCGGCGACGCAGGCGGCCACGGCGTCGGGCGCGAGCGCCGAGACGACGAGGGCGGCGGCCCCGGCGTTGACGCCGTCGAGCAGCACAGGCACGCGCAGCGCGGCGGCGCCGAGGACGAACCCGACGATCCCGGCGTGCTCGAGCCCGCCGAACGCCGCGAGGAGGCCGAGCCCGTCGGCCGGGTCGGGCGCACGGAGCGCCAGCGCCTGCCGGACGACAGCCGTCTTGCGGACGAGCGTCTCGTCGTCGATCCCGGTGCCCCGCCCGGTCGCCTCGGCGGGGTCCGCGCCCGTGACGGCGCAGATCAGCGCGGCCGCGGCGGTGGTGTTGGCGATGCCCATGTCGCCGGTCACCAGGCACCGGTTGCCGGCGGCGACCAGGTCCCGCGCCACCTCGATGCCGGCCTCGACCGCCCGACGGGCCTGGTCGCGGGTCAGCGCCGGACCGGTCGTCATGTCCGCGGTGCCGTCGGCGATCCGGCGCGGGAGCAACCCGGGCACGGGGTCGAGGGGAGCCGCGACGCCGACGTCGACGACCTGGACCTCGGCGCCGAGCTGGCGGGCGAACGCGTTGACGACCGCCCCGCCGGCCAGGAAGTTCCCGACCATCTGGGCGGTGACCTCCTGCGGCCAGGGGCTCACCCCCTGGGCGTGCACGCCGTGGTCCCCGGCGAACACCGCGACGGCCGCGGGCTCGGGCACCGGTGGCGGGCACTGCCCGGCGATCCCGGCCAGCCGCACCGCGAGGTCCTCGACCCGACCGAGCGAGCCGCGCGGCTTGGTCATCCGGTCGAGCCGGTCCCGGGCCTCCGCCGCCGCGGCGGCGTCGGCGGGCCGGATCGCGGCCACGGTCTCGTCGAGCAGGGTCATCGCCACCTCCCCGGGCAGCGCCCGGTCTCCGTACCGCTCCTGGTGCACCGCCCACCCGAGCGGACGCCGGCGGGCCCAGCCCGCGGTCGCCAGCTCCGGCTCCGGCGCGAACTCGCGCACGTGCCCCAGGCACAGGTACGCCACCACCTCGACGTGCGCGGGCAGCCCGAGCAGGTCGGCGAGGGCGCGCAGCCCGGCGTCGTCGAAGAAGCTGACCCAGCCGACGCCGAGGCCCTCGGCCCGCGCCGCCAGCCACAGGTTCTGCACGGCCGAGGCCGTGGAGTGCGCGGCCATCTCGGGGCGCCCGTACCGGCCGAGGACGTGCCGGCCCCCGCGCGTGGGATCCGAGGTGACCACGACGTTGACCGGGGTGTCGAGCACCGCCTCGACCTTGAGCGCGCCGAACGCCTCCGCCCGGGCGCGGGGCAGGGACGCGGCGAACGCGTCCCGCTGGGCCGCGACCAGCCCGGCCACGCGCTCGCGGGTCGCCCGGTCCCGCACCACGACGAAGTCCCAGGGCTGTGAGAACCCGACACTCGGCGCGGCGTGCGCGGCCTCGAGCACGCGGCGCAGCGCGGCGTCGTCGACGGGCTCGTCCGGCAGGAAGCCGGTCCGGACGTCCCGCCGACCGTGGACGACCTCGTAGAAGTCCCCGCTCACCACGGCATCGGGCTCAGCCGCGGCGGCACCAGCGAGACACCGGGGCGGGCTTCGGCGCGAATCCCGGCGACCCGCAGGCCGTCGAGCAGCGCCCGGCAGCCCGGGCTGGTGGCGGGGTCTCCGGGCACCGCGAGCACGACCCGCCGCGACCCGAGGCCGACCAGGTCGGCGACGGCGGCGACCGCCCCGGCCAGGTCGGGCAGCCGCTCGACGCGCCAGGCCTCCGCGTAGAACAGGACCGTCGACTCGACGTCCGGGGTGGCGAGGACGGCGTCGGCGGCGGCGAGCAGGTCGGCGCCCGCGGCGGTGTCGGCGGTGTCGGGATCACCCCCGCCGGTCCCGAGAACCGTCACGGTGGGGGTGCGCGCAGCGGTGGCGCGACCGTCGCCGGTCATCCAGGCCTCCTCGAGGGTCCGCGCCCTCATCGTCGAAAACCGTGCGACGGCGGCGAGTGTCCTGGCTCCCGGATCGACACGCGCCTCCCGGCCTTCCCGCCCCGCGGGGCAGTGGCCATCGGGCGGGGACGCGCTCCCCGGTCACAGTGGCGGGACCGCACCGGATTCACACCGGCTTCCTCCACTGCCGTCGACCACGACGACATCACGCGGCGGCCCGAGAAGCAAGCCGCCCGGGGTCACACCCGGTCGATCGGTGAGGCTCACTGCCGCATCGGCCCGTCGCGCCGGGTGATCACCCCCTGGTCGGAGCACGGCCGCGGGTGGGGTACTGTTGTCCGTGTCGGTGCGAGCAGCCCGACGGGTCCCGGGAGACCGGGTGCCAGTGCGGACGTAGCGCAGTTGGTAGCGCATCACCTTGCCAAGGTGAGGGTCGCGGGTTCGAGTCCCGTCGTCCGCTCCACGACCTTCGTCAGCGGAGCTGAGGCACGCGTCCCGCCCGCTCCCACCTGCCCGGCCCGACCGGTCGCAGGTCGACGACCGTGCCGTTGGGCGGGAGCTCCCGCGGCGCCTCCTCGACCGACAGCCCGCAGGCTGCGGCGACCAGCGCCCGCAGCGTCTCCCCGTGGGTCACCAGCACGACCGCTCCGGCCGTGGGCAACCCGCGCAGCAGCCGCGCGGCCCGCGTGTGCAGCTCCCGGCCCGTCTCGCCGCCCGGTGGCGCCCAGTCCGGGTCCGCGGCCGCCAGCGCCGCCGCGCAGTCCGCCGCCGGTCGGCCCTCCCACTCACCGTGCGACTGCTCACGCAGCCCGGGGCAGTCCCGCACCGGCAGGCCGAGGACCCGCCCGATCACCGCGGCCGTCTCCGCCGCCCGCCGCTGCGGACTCGTGAGGACCACGGTGACCGCGGCGACCCGCAGCGCCCGCGCCACCGCGAGGGCCTGGGTGCGGCCCCGCGCCGTCAGCCCCACGTGCGCGGTGCGGCCCTGCAGCAGCCCGGCGGCGTTCCAGGTGCTCTCGCCGTGCCGGACCAGGTGCAGCACCGGTGCGGTGCTCACCCCTCGGCCGACAGCCCCGCCACCGGGCCGATCACGACGATCGCCGGCGGGCTGATCTCCTGCTCCTCGACCTGCACCGCGACCGTGCCGAGGGTGGCACGCAGGGTGCGCTGGATGCGGGTGGTGCCGTCCTGGATCACGCCGACCGGGGTGTCGGCGGGCCGGCCGTACTCGATCAGCGCGGCGGCGAACTGCGCGATCCGCTCGACGGCCATCATCAGCACGATCGTGCCGCGCATCCGGCCGAGGGCCTCCCAGTCGACCAGGCTGCGCGGGTCGTCCGGCGCGACGTGCCCGGACACGACGACGATCTCGTGCGCCACCCCGCGGTGGCTGACCGGGATCCCCGCCACGGCCGGCGCGGCGAAGGCGCTGGTGATCCCGGGGACGACCGTGACCGGCACCCCGGCCGCGGCGCAGGCCTGGACCTCCTCGAAACCGCGTCCGTAGACGAAGGGGTCACCGCCCTTGAGCCGCACGACGAACTTCCCGGCCCTGGCGTGCTCGACCAGCAGCTCGTTGATCCGCTGCTGGGCCATCGCGCGGCCGTAGGGGATCTTGGAGGCGTCGATGACCTCGACGTCCGGACCCAGCTCCTCGATCAGGTCGCGCGGCCCGAGCCGGTCGGCGACCACGACGTCCGCCCGGGACAGCAGCCGCCGCCCGCGGACGGTGATGAGCTCCGGGTCGCCCGGCCCGCCGCCGACCAGCGCGACGCCCGGCAGCACCGGGTCGGCGGAGTCGGACACCACGCCGGCCTGCAGGGCCTCGACCAGCGCGGTCCGCACGGCGGCGGAACGGCGGTGGGCGCCGTGGGCAAGGACGCCGACGGTGAGGCCGTCGTACTGCCCGGTCGCGGGGGTGACGGCGGTGCCGAGGCGCCCGTCGTCCGCCCGGACGCAGAACACCCGGCGGCGCTCGGCCTCGGCGCCGACGGCCGCGTTGACCTCCGGGTCGTCCGTGCAGGCGAGGGCGTACCAGGCGCCGTCGAGGTCGCCGTCGGCGTACCGGCGCGGCGTCCAGGTGATCTCGCGGGCCGAGGCCATGCCCTCGACGGCCGGGGTCACCTCGGGCGAGACCACCTCGACGAGCGCGCCCGACGCGATCAGCCGGGAGACCCGGCGCTGCGCGACCTGCCCTCCCCCGACGACGACCACCTTGCGCCCGGCGAGCTCGAGGCCGACGAGGTACTGGTCGTGCTGGGTCACGTGCAGGTCCTTCCGCGGATCGCCCCGGCGGGCTGGTCGTGGGCCGGCGTGCCCTGGAGAGCGGGAGCGGGCACACCCGGTGCCACCCCGGGTTCCCTGTCGCCGACCGCGGAAGCATAACGAGCCGACGATCCGAGCTGAACGGTCCCGACCTGTGCTCGCCTATCCCGATGGGGAGTTCCCGCTGGTCAAGGAGGTGTGCTCGACGCGGGCGGCGGCGACCGTCACATCCCCCACGATCGTCTTGGGCACCACGAGCCGCGGGCACGGGCCGTGTTCGGCCGCCACGAGCAGCGCCGCGGCCTCGGCCACGGAGGGGGTGCCGACCGCCTCGCCGACGCGCGCGCTGCCCGGCACGGCGACCGCCGCGAGCGCCGCCGCGGGCCGCACCTCCAGCCCCGCGGGCGCGATCGCCGCGAGGATCCCCTGCTCCCCCGCCTTGGCCTCCACCGAGGCGTAGACGACGTCCGGCTCCTCGCCGACCGCGTCCCGCACGACCTCGAGCGCGGCCCGCACCGCCCCGGCCGACACCCCGCGCCGCGCCCCGATCCCCACCACCACCCGTGAGCCGCAACTGCCCCCAGAAGGGCAGCTGCCGCTCACGACCCGACCTGAGCTGCGGGAACGTGCGCCGCGAGGAAGCGGGTCACGGAGTCCGGCGTGCCCGCCGGGTGCGTGTGCAGGAACGACGCGTGCACCCCGCCCACGACGAACCCCTCCGGTTCCCCGCCGCGCCAGCCCCACGCCGCGGCCGTTCCGGCACGCGGCGTGACCGCGCAGTGGTGGAACTCGTGCCCGCTGACCCGCTGCCCCGCGGCGAAGCCCGTCGAGTCGCTCAGCGCCACGGCGTCCCGGTAGCCGAGGGTCAGCCGGCCGGTCATCGCGGCGGTGGCGTCGAGGGCCCCGACCAGCGGCACGCCGTCGAGCTCCCGGCACAGGTAGAGCAGCCCGCCGCACTCGGCGCGGACCGGCGCCCCGGCGGCCGCCAGCGCGCGGATCGCCTCCAGGAGCCCGGTGTTGGCGCCGAGGTCGCGGACGTGTTCCTCCGGGAATCCCCCGGGCAGGACGAGCCCGCCGACACCTGCGGGGAGCGTCTCGTCGCGCAGCGGGTCGACGAGCACGACCTCGGACCCCGCCGCCTCCAGCAGCTCGACGTGCTCGGCGTAGCCGAAGCTGAACGCCTCCCCGCCCAGCACCGCCGTCCGGAGCCCCGCCGGGGCGCGGAAGCCGCCCAGCTCGGCCGCCGGCTCCCAGCCCGGACCGGGCGGGAGCGGCTCGGCGACCCGCACGACCGCGTCGAGGTCGACGTGCTCGGCCACCAGCGCCGCCATCGCGTCGACCGCCGCGGTCGCCGCCGCACCGTGCTCCACCGCCGTCACCAGACCGAGGTGCCGGGAGGGCACGGCCAGCTCGGCACGCCGGGGCAGGACGCCGAGCACCGGCAGCCCGATCTCGTCGCACGCCGCGCGCAGCACCTCCTCGTGCCGCGCCGACCCGACCCGGTTGAGGATCACCCCCGCGAGGCGTGCTCTGCCGATGGCCGCTCCGCCTGCGCTCCGCGGCGTCGGGTCGAAGCTGCGGAACCCGTGCAGCAGCGCCGCCACGGACCGCGACTGCCCGCGGCAGTCCACGACGAGCACCACGGGCGCGCCGACCATGGCCGCGACCTGGGCCGTCGAGCCGTAGCCGTCGGCCACCCGCCCGTCGAACAGCCCCATGACGCCCTCGATCACGGCGATCTCGCAGCCGGCGGCCCCGTGCCGCACCAGCGGCCCGATCCGCTGCTCGCCGACGAGGACCGGGTCGAGGTTCCGGCCCGGCCGTCCGGCGGCAAGGGTGTGGTAGCCGGGGTCGATGTAGTCCGGCCCGATCTTGAACGGCGCGACGGCGCTCCCCCGCCGGGTCAGCGCGGCCATGAGGCCGGTGGCGACCGTCGTCTTCCCGGACCCCGACGCCGGGGCCGCGACGACGAGCGCGCGGGCTACCACTCGATCCCCCGCTGCCCCTTCTGCCCGGCGTCCATCGGGTGCTTGATCTTGGTCGTCTGCATGACGAGGTCGGCGGCCTCGATCAGCTCCGGCGGCGCGTCCCGCCCGGTGACGATCACGTGCTGGCGACCCTCGCGCGCGGTGAGCACCTCGACGACCTCGTGCACGTCCACCCAGCCCCATTTCAGCGGGTAGGTGAACTCGTCGAGCACGTAGACCTCGTGGACCTGGTCCTCGATCCGGCGGCGGATCTCCCGCCAGCCCTCGAGGGCCGCGGCGGCGTGGTCCTCCTCGGTCCCGGTCTTGCGGCTCCAGCTCCAGCCCGAGCCCATCTTGTGCCACTCCACGGGCCCGCCCTCGCCGGTCTGCTCGTGCAGCCGGCCGAGCGCGCGGAAGGCCTCCTCCTCGCCGACCTTCCACTTCGCCGACTTCACGAACTGGAACACGCCGATCGACCACCCCTGGTTCCAGCCGCGCAGGGCCAGCCCGAAGGCCGCCGTCGACTTGCCCTTCATCTCCCCGGTGTGGACCACCAGGAGCGGGCGGTTGCGGCGCTGGCGCGTGGTGAGCCCGTCCTGCGGAACGGTCGAGACCCTGCCCTGGGGCATCGTCGTCCTCCCTGGTCAGTGGTGATCGTGAGTGTCTACTGCCCCGCCAGGGGCACTAGGCACTCACGGCGGAGGTGAGATCGGCGACCGTGAGGTCGTCGACCGCGATCACGGGGGCGCCGGCGGCCGCGGCGACCCGACCGGCGAGACCGAGCTTCACGAAGCCGGACTCGCAGTCGACGACCACGGTGTGCACGCCGTCGGCGGCGAGCAGTCCGGCCGCGCGACGGGCGTCGGCCACGGGGTCCCCGCCGGGCTTCGCGGCCACCGTGGCCCGTCCGTCCGTCAGCAGGACGACGAGCGGGCGGCGCCGCGGGTCCCGCACCCGCTCGGCGGCGAGGGTCCGCCGGGCGAGCAGGAGGCCGTCGGCGAGCGGGGTGCGGCCGCCGGTGCGCATCGCGGCCATGCGGACCTGGGCCGTCGGGACGCTGGTCGTCGGCGGCAGGACGAGCTCGGCGCCGGCGGAGCGGAAGGTCACCAGGCCGACCTTGTCCCGGCGCTGGTAGGCGTCCCGGAGCAGGGCCAGCACGGCGCCGGACACCGTCGCCATCCGCTTGCGGGCGGCCATCGACCCCGAGGCGTCGACGACGAACAGCACCAGGTTCCCCTCACGGCCCTCGCGCAGCGCCGCGCGCAGGTCGGCACGCTGCAGCAGCAGGCCCGGGCCGCGGCGGCCGCGCTCGTGCTGGAAGGGGGCCGCGGCGGCGATCGTCGCGGGCAGGTGCAGGTCCGCCGCCCGGCGGGGGGTGGCGTCCGCGGGCCGGACGACGCGTCCGGTGTCGGTCCGGGCGCGGGAGCGACGGCCCGGTGCGCCGTCACCGACGCCCGGAACGGTGAACCGCCGCGCCGCGACACGGCTCAGCCGGGCGGGGGTCCCGACGGGCATCGCGCCGCCGGCGCCCATGACCTCCGGACGGTCCTGCGGGGCCTCGACCGGCTCGCCCGCGTCGGGTCCTGCGCTGCCGCCGGGCTGCTCGGGACCGGGCCGGTCCGGGGCGGGCTGGTCGGGGCCGGGCCGGTCGGCCCGACCGCGGGGCGGGGCCGGGGCCCGGGCGGGTCCGGCCTCCCCGTCGCCGCCGGCCGAAGAGTCGGGGTCGGTCGAGCCGTCGGGGCCGCCGTCCGGGCCGGGGTCGCCGTCGTCCGGGGTCCCGCCGCCCGGATCGTCGTCCGGGTCGGTCGGGTCGGTCGGGTCGGTCGGGTCGGTCGGGTCGTCGGGCCCGAGGTCCTCCTCGGCCTCCCGCAGCGCCTCCTCGAGGTCCTTCTCGTCGATGCCGGGCTCGTCGAAGGGGTCGCGGCGGCGCCGGTGCGGCAGGGCGAGCCGCGCCGCGACCCGCACGTCCTCCTCGGCGACGGCCGCGGCGCCCCGCCACGCCGCGTGCGCCACCGCGGTCCGGGCGATGACGAGGTCGGCGCGCATGCCGTCGACGTCGAACCGCGCGCACACGAACGCGATGCGCCGCAGCTCCCGGTCGCTCAGCCGTACTGCCCCGACCCGGTCCCGCGCGCCGACGATGCGCGCCGCGACCTCGGCGTCGGCCGCGGCCCAGGCCCCCGCGAACCCGGCCGGGTCGGCCTCGAACGCCATCCGCCGCCGGACGACCTCGACGCGGGTGTCGACCTCGCGCGCCGCGCGGACCTCGACGGTCAGCCCGAACCGGTCGAGCAGCTGCGGCCGCAGCTCGCCCTCCTCCGGGTTCATCGTCCCGACCAGCAGGAACCGCGCCGCGTGGGAGACCGAGACGCCGTCCCGCTCGACGTGCGCGCGGCCCATGGCGGCGGCGTCGAGCAGCAGGTCGACGAGGTGGTCGTGCAGCAGGTTGACCTCGTCGACGTAGAGCACGCCGCGGTGCGCCTCGGCCAGCAGCCCGGGCTGGTAGGCGCGGGTGCCCTCGGACAGCGCCTTCTCCAGGTCGAGCGAGCCGACCAGCCGGTCCTCGGTGGTCCCCACGGGCAGCTCGACCAGCCGCGCGGGCCTGGTCGTGGAGCCGCCGGAGTGCGGCGCGTCGGGGCAGGACGGATCGGGTGCCGCCGGGTCACAGCCGAACCGGCACCCCTGCACCACCTCGACCGCCGGCAGCAGCGCCGCGAGCGCCCGCACCGCCGTCGACTTGGCGGTGCCCTTCTCGCCGCGCACCAGCACCCCGCCGACACCCGGGTGCACGGCGTTGAGGATCAGGGCGAGACGCAGGTCGTCGTGCCCGACGACCGCCGAGAACGGGAAGGTCGTGCTGCTCGCGGTCGTGCTCATCGCCGCGACTCTGCCAGACCGGTCCCCAGCACCGGGAGATCCGCGGGAGCACCGTGACTGATCACATGCTCGAGTGACGCCAGGTCGAGGTGCTGCTCGACGAGGTCCGCGAGCAGGTCGAGCTGGGCGGTCCGCTCGGCGGCGAACGACGTGTCGGGGGCCGCACGGAACCCGGACCGACCTGACTGTTCGGCGAGCCGGGCCAGCAGGAGGCGGCGGAAGGAGTCGTTCTCCAGCAGCCCGTGCCAGTGGGTGCCGAGGACGGTGCCGGCGTCGGACCCCTCCCCGTCGAGCAGCTGCGGGTCCCCGGAGCGCACGACGCGGCCGTGGTGGATCTCGTAGCCGGTCACCGGCTCGCCGGACGCGGTCCCGCTGGGGGTGCCGAGGTGCTTCTCGGGGTCAAACGCGATCTCCAGGTCGAGCAGCCCGAGCCCGGCGACGTCGGCGCCGCCGGGCACCTCCACACCCGAATCGGTGATCCGCCGGCCGAGCATCTGGTACCCGCCGCAGATCCCCAGGACCGGCTTGCCGTCGGCGGCGTGCGTCGCGATCGCGTCGGCCAGGCCCGACGCCCGGAGCCAGGCCAGGTCCGAGACGGTCGCCTTGGACCCGGGCAGCACGACGACGTCCGCATCGAGGAGCCGCGACGGCTCGGTCACGTACCGCACGGCCACGCCGGGCTCGCAGGCCAGGGCCTCCGCGTCGGTCGCGTTGGAGATCCGCGGCAGCCGGACCACCGCGACCCGCAGCCACTGCGCGCCGAGCGGCGGTGCCGGGCGCCCGAGCACCCCGTCGGCGACCGCGGAGAGGGAGTCCTCGGCGTCGAGCCAGAGCCGGTCCGACCAGGGGATCACGCCGAGGGTCGGCCGCCCGGTCAGCGCCCGGAGCTGGTCCAGCCCGGGCGCGAGCAGGGCGGGGTCGCCGCGGAACTTGTTGATCACGAAGCCGGCGATCCGGGCCTGGTCCGTCGGGTCGAGGACGGCGAGCGTGCCGAACAGGTGCGCGAGCACGCCGCCGCGGTCGATGTCCCCCACCACGATCACGGGCAGGTCGGCGGCCTGGGCGAGGCCCATGTTGGCCAGGTCGGTCGCCCGCAGGTTGATCTCGGCCGGCGAGCCTGCGCCCTCGCAGACGACGACGTCGAAGCGGGAGCGCAGCTCGGCCAGGGTCTCCGTGACGACCTCGAGCAGCGCGGCGGTCCGGGTCCGGTAGGACAGCGCGGAGACGTGCCCGTCCGCCCGGCCCCGGACCACCACCTGCGAGGTCCGGTCGCTGCCCGGCTTGAGCAGCACCGGGTTGAACGCGACGCTCGGCTCCAGCCCGCAGGCGTGCGCCTGCATGGCCTGGGCCCGGCCGATCTCCCCGCCGTCGACGGTGACGACGGAGTTGTTGCTCATGTTCTGGGCCTTGAACGGGGCGACGGACACCCCCCGCCGGCGCAGCCAGCGGCAGATGCCCGCCACCAGGGCGCTCTTGCCGGCGTCGGACGTCGTACCCGCCACCAGCAGGGCGCCGATCGGATCCACGCCGAGCAGTCTCCGTCAGAACAGGCGGCAGAGGCCCGGCGGGGTGCTGCGGAGGCCGAGGTTGCCCGTCCAGGTGCCCGCGGTGCCGCTGCCCCTGCTCTGGTCGCTGCAGTCGGAGACGGCGTTCTGGAAGGAGCGGTTGCCCGTGACGGTGACGCCGCTGTTCGCACCCTCGAGCAGGATGCCGGTACCGGTGCCCTGGGCGACGGTGTTGCCGCGGATCGTGCCGGACGTCTGGTCCTCGAACCGGATGCCGTTCAGCCGTCCGACCACCGTGTTGGTGCCGACGAGCAGGCCGGTGTTCTTCACCGCGCTGAAGGCCTGACCCACCGAGATGCCGTTCTTCGCCCCGCCGGTGAGGACGTTGCCGGTGATCGCCACGTTCCTCGTCGCCCCGCCGACGAGGATGCCCGTGCCGACGGCCGTCGTGGCCGTCGGACGACGGACCACCTGGTTGTTCGCGACGACCGTGCCGTCGGCGTTGGTGACGACGGCGAAGGTGGCGTCGTCGATGCTCTGGTTGCGCTCGATGCGCAGGCCCGTCGAAGGGTTGGCCGGGTCGCCCGCGGTGTTGACGGCCGCCGCGGCGTTGCCGTCGTGGCCGCTGAACAGGTTGTCCGAGATCGTGAGGTTGTTGGCGGGCCCCGACGAGAGGAAGACGCCCGCCTGGCCGCCGGCGCCGTTGTTCTCCGCGAAACGGTTGCGGGTCACCGAGCTGGCGATCTGACCGTTCGAGTTCATGTTCACGCCGAAGCTGAAGCGCGTGACCACGTTGTTCGTGATCGTGATGCCGGAGCCGCGGCCGACGGCGAGGACGCCGCCCGTCGTCGCGGTGGACTGCGTGGGGTTGCTGATCGTGAACCCGTCGATGCGGACGTTCGAGACGCCGGCGGCGACGGTGAAGCCCGAGCCTCCCCTGCCGTCGACCACGGACTCCGCCCTGAGGTCCGTCCGGCCGGTGCGGGCGTCGACGCCGACCCGGGCGCCGAGCAGCGTGATCGGCTTGGTGAGCGTGATGCCGCCCGGGTAGGTGCCGGGGCAGACGGTGACGGTGGCGTTCGGCGGTGCCGCCGCGATGGCCGCGGCGAGGTCCGGGGGCGCGTTCCCGCAGCCGACCGGGATCGCTCCCGGCGGCGGGGCCTGCGCCGGGACCGCGGCGGGCGCTGCCCGGCCCGCGGCGGGCGCTACCTGCGCGGCGGGCGCTGCCTGGCCCACGGCGGGTGCTGCCCGGCCCACAGCGGGTGCTGCCTGGCCCGCGGCGGGCGCTGCCTGGCCCACGGCGGGTGCTGCCCGGCCCACAGCGGGTGCTGCCTGGCCCCCCGCAGCGGGCTCCGCGGCGCCCGCGGTGCCCGCGCCGGCGACCGCGATCCCCGCGGCGATCACCGCGATCAGCACCGGGCGGGCCGTGCGGCCCCTGTCCGTCCGCGGTGCCCCGCGCACAGCACTCCCCCTCATGGAACGCCCCCTCAGACGTGACCCGGTCGCGGCCGGAGGCCGCGCTCCTCGGGATGCGCGAAGGATGGCGGTGGGTGAGCAGCGCGACGCCGAGCTCCACCGGGCCGGGTGACACGTGCCAGCCCACCGGGTGACCGCGGGCACTCCCGGCGATCGGAGGCCGTCCCGACCGGTGCTGCCGGAGCGCGGCCGGCGTCGAGGCGGCGGCACCCCTCCTCGGCGGGACGCCTACCGTAGGGGCATGCGCTTCCTGCTGCGCCCCGGCTGGATCGCCTTCGTGGTGGTGGTCGTCGGCTTCGCCGTGGCGTGCTACACGCTGCTCGCCCCCTGGCAGTTCGGGCGCGAGGAGCAGCGCCGGGCGCAGCAGCACGCGATCGACGTCGCGAACACCACCCCGCCGGTGCCGTTCGCGCAGCTGGTGCCCGGCACCGTGATCGACGCCGACGACGAATGGCGTCAGATCACGCTCTCCGGCACGTACCTTCCCGAGGCCGAGGCGCTGGTCCGGCTGCGGGTCGTCGACGGCAAGCCCGCCTCCGAGGTGCTCACCCCGGTCCGGCTCGACGACGGCCGCACCGTCGCCGTCGACCGCGGCTCGATCACCACGGACGACGGCGCGGCCATCCCGGACTTCCCCGCCGCGCCCCCCGGGCCGGTCACCCTGAGCGGCCGGCTCCGCGTGAACGAGGCCGACACCAGCGGCCGTGCGCCGTCCACCGAGGGCGGCCACCTGCAGATCTACGCGGCGAACTCCGGCCGGCTGGCCGCCGCGACCGGCACGCGCGACATGGTCGAGGGGTACGTCCAGCTCGCCGCCGGCCAGCCGGGCGTCCTGACACCGATCCCGGTCACCCCCGCCACCACCGCGGCCCCGTTCACCAACGGCTCGTACGCCCTGCAGTGGCTCACCTTCGGCGCCATCGCGATCATCGCGCTCGGCTACTTCATCCGGCTCGAGCTGCTGCAGCGGCGCGGCAGGCGCGAGACCCGGGCGAGCCTGCGGGACGCCCTCGCGGGCCGGGACCTCGACCCCTCCGTCGACGACGACCCCGCCCCGAGCAAGCCCGACGCCGACGACCGCGACACCCCCGCCCCCCACTGACGCCGCCGCGGCCCTCGTGATCGCGGCCCTCGTGATCAGGGCCTCGTGATCAGGGCCTCGTGATCAGGGCCTCGTGATCAGGGCCTCGTGCTCAGGGCCTCGTGATCAGGGCCTCGTGATCAGGGCCTCGTGATCAGGGCCTCGTGATCAGGGCCTCGTGATCAGGGCCTCGTGATCAGGGCCTCGTGATCAGGGCCTCGTGATCAGGGCCTCGTGATCACGGCCCGCGGTACCTCCCGGCCAGGGGGCGGCTGCCCTGCGCCACGGGTGACGATCGAGCGTGACCGCGCACCCCACCGCACTGTGATCACCGTCGCGGTCTCTGGCAACCCTCGACGGCCGCCCCGCATCGTCATCAGCAATCTCCGCTGCCGTCGCGGCTTGCACACGCCACGTAAGACCTCGCGGCGGAGTTCTCTCGCCGGCCGAGGCCCTGGGCTCCTGCCGTGATCACCACCGGCGGTACCTCCCGGCCTCCCACGACCCGCCCTGCACCACCAGCAGCGATCACCGCTGCCGCGGCCCCGGCCTGCCGCGCGCCGCATCGAGAAGGAGCTGAGGGCTGAGTTCGACCGCCTACCGAGCCCTCAGCTCCTGTTGATCGAGGAGGGGCGGGCGATCTCGGCCGCGATCACCGTCCAGATCGCCGCTTGTGACACCTGGCGGCCACCCATGGCCGGTATCGGTCACGGCCGGCGATCATGAAGGCGCAGGACCTGAGGGGCGGTCCGGCGGTCGGCGCGTCATGAGCCCCGGCTCCACTCCGACGCCACCCGCTTCCGCCCTCGGATGCGCGAGCATTGCAAAGGTGTCTCCACACACCCTTGACCTGGGTCGACAGGAAGCCCAGCGCCGACTTGGACCGCTGATCCAGCCCTTGGCTCCTGCGGTCATCACCACCGGCGGTACCTCCCGGCCACCCACGACCGCCCTGCACCACCAGCAGCGATCACCACTGCCGTCAGCCCGGCCTGCCGCGCGCCGCATCGAGAAGGAGCTGAGGGCTGAGTTCGACCGCCTACCGAGCCCTCAGCTCCTGTTGATCGAGGAGGGGCGGGCGATCTCGGCCGCGATCACCGTCCAGATCGCCGCTTGTGACACCTGGCGGCCACCCATGGCCGGTATCGGTCACGGCCGGCGATCATGAAGGCGCAGGACCTGAGGGGCGGTCCGGCGGTCGGCGCGTCATGAGCGCGGGCTCCACTCCGACGCCACCCGCTTCCGCACCCGGATGCGCGAGCATTGCAAAGGTGTCTCCACACACCCCTGACCTGGGGCGACCGGAAGCTCAGCGGCGGAGGCGCGACGCCACGATCACCGCCACACCCGCGGCGGCCAGCCCGACCGCGCGGGAGAGCCGGGCCGCGCGGACGAGGTCGGCGGGTACCGGGGCGGGGCCGTGGCCGAGGACGGGCCGGTCCTCCGCGCCGTACGCGTACTCGGTCCGCCCGCCGAGCCGGACCCCGAGCGCCCCGGCGGCCGCGGCCTCCACCGGCCCCGCGTTCGGGCTGGGGTGCTCGCGGGCGTCGCGGCGCCAGGCGGCCAGCGCGGCGCCCGGGCGCCCGCCGACGAGCGGAGCCACCACCGCCGTCAGCAGCGCTGCCAGCCGGGCGGGAAGCAGGTTGGCGAGGTCGTCCAGGCGCGCGGAGGCCCAGCCGAAGCGGGTGTAGCGGGAGGAGCGGTACCCGACCATCGCGTCGAGCGTGTTGACCGCGCGGTACCCCAGGAGCCCAGGCACACCCGCCACTGCGCCCCACACCAGCGGGGCGACCACGGCGTCGGACGTGTTCTCCGCCAGCGACTCCACGCCCGCCCGGGCCATCCCGGCCGCGTCGAGCAGGGCGGGGTCCCGGGCGCAGAGGTGCGGGATGCGGGCCCGCGCGGCCTCCAGATCGCCCTGCTCCAGCGATCTCCCGAGCGCCGCCCCCTCGCGCACCAGCGACGTGCCGCCGAGCACGGCCCACGTCGCCGCCGCGGTGAGCAGCACGGACGTCACCGGGCCCAGCCCACTCCCGGCGCGCGGAGCCACCGAGCACCGGCCCACCGCGCGTCCCGCAGCACCCACCTGCACACCCCGCCCGCGCGAGTCGGTCCACCCGACACCCCGCCCGACCACGCGCTCCCCCACCACGCCGGCCAGCACCGCACCACCGACCAGCGCCCCGGTGTAGACCGCACCGGCGGCCCGGGAGTCCGTGTACAGCCGTCGTTCCAGCCCGGCGGCGATCCGGCCGAAGCCCGCGACCGGGTGCCCGCGCCGGGGATCGGCGAGGACGAGGTCGGCCGCCACCCCGAGCGCCAGGCCCCACGCCCGCGTCGAGCCGGGGGACCGAGGGAGGAGGGGACGCCGCATGCCGGTCACCGTATCCCGGGGGATGATCGGGGCATGCGCACGGACATCGACCCCGGCGAGCTGGGGCACGGCCGCTTCTACAAGGTGCTGACCAGCGTCGTCGTCCCGCGGCCCATCGCCTGGGTCTCCACCCGCTCGACCGCGGGCGTCGACAACCTCGCCCCGCACTCCTTCTTCACGGTCTCGTGCGTGGACCCGCCGATGGTGCAGTTCACGTCCGTCGGCAAGAAGGACTCGCTGCGCAACGCCACCGAGACCGGCGAGTTCGTGGTGTGCCTCGCGAACGAGGCGATGTTCGAGGCGGTCAACGCCACCGGCACGAACTTCCCCGCCGGCGTCTCGGAGTTCGCCGAGGTCGGGCTGACCGCCGAGCCGAGCCTGACCGTCGCGCCGCCGCGGGTCGCCGAGTCGCCCGTGGCACTGGAGTGCCGGCTGGAGCACGCCCTCGAGCTGGGCGACTCCACCGTCGTGATCGGGCGGGTCCTGCACGCCGCGATCGACGCCGACGTCTTCGAGACCGACGCGCGCGGCCACAGCCTGCCCGCGATCGACCGGCTCCGGCCGCTCGCCCGCCTGGGCCGCAACGAGTGGTCGACGATCGGCAAGGTCCTCGACATCACCCGCATCCCCTACGACGAGTGGCCGGGCCACTACCGCCGCGAGG
Organism: Pseudonocardia yuanmonensis; assembly: GCF_039542425.1. Classification (NCBI taxonomy): domain Bacteria; kingdom Bacillati; phylum Actinomycetota; class Actinomycetes; order Pseudonocardiales; family Pseudonocardiaceae; genus Pseudonocardia; species Pseudonocardia yuanmonensis. Next base: position 92,408 of record NZ_BAABIC010000014.1, on the reverse strand, counting down.
ACTGATCGGCCTACCGTGCCCGGCGGGCGTGCAGGTCGGCGGCGCGGGTGGCGATCTGGTGCAGGGTGCACGGCCAGACGACGCCGGAGCCGGCGTTGCGGCAGGCCGAACAGCGGCCGCGGCGGTCCGGCACGTGCTCGGCGAGCAACCGCCCGAAGACCTCGGGCATGTCCGCCAGCACGCCCGCCATCGGTCCGCTCCCCGGCCTGTACGCCCCGTCGCCTGCGGCCATCCGTCCCCTCCACGATCCGGTCGTGCGCCACCGCCGGTGAGGCGGCGACCGCCGGCGGTGACCCGCCGTCGCGCGCCGCGCCCCGGGGGCACGGCCCGTGCGAATCCCTACCCGACGGCCGGGCGGCGGACCCGCCCGGCCACGGCACCTACAGGGTGAACTCGCCCGACGGCGTCGCCTCCGGGTCGGCGTGCAGGTCGCCCTCACGCCCCCGCAGCTCGACCCGGCGGATCTTGCCGGAGATCGTCTTGGGCAGCTCGTGGAACTCCAGCCGGCGGATCCTCTTGTACGGAGCCAGGTTGTCCCGCGCGAACTGCAGGATGTCCTTCGCCGTCTCCTCGGTCGGCTCGTAGCCGGCGGCGAGCACCACGTAGGCTTTCGGCACCGCCAGCCGCACCGGGTCCGGCGAGGGCACGATCGCCGCCTCCGCCACCGCCGGGTGCTCGATCAGCACGCTCTCCAGCTCGAACGGGCTGATCCGGTAGTCGGAGGCCTTGAAGACGTCGTCGGCCCGGCCGACGTAGGTGATGTACCCGTCCGCGTCCCGGGACCCGACGTCGCCGGTGTGGTAGAAGCCGCCGGCCATCGCCTCGGCGTTGCGCTCGGGGTCGTCCTTGTAGCCGACCATGAGCCCGATCGGTCGCTGCGCCAGGTCGATGCAGATCTCGCCCTCGTCGGCCTTCTCCCCCGTCGCGGGGTCGATCAGCGCGATCGGGAACCCGGGCATCGGCCGGCCCATCGAGCCGGGCTTGATCGGCGAGCCGGGCGGGTTGGCGATCTGGACGCTGGACTCGGTCTGCCCGAACCCGTCGCGGATCTTCAGGCCCCAGGCCTTCTCGACCTGCTCGATCACCTCGGGGTTGAGCGGCTCGCCCGCGCCCACGACCTTAATCGGCGGGATGCGGAGCCCGGACAGGTCGGCCTGGATCAGCATGCGCCACACCGTGGGCGGGGCGCAGAAGCTGGTGACGCCGTACTTGTCGAGCACACCGAGCAGGTTGGACGCGTCGAACTTGGTGTAGTTCATGACGAGCACGGTCGCCTCGGCGATCCAGGGCGCGAAGACGTTCGACCACGCGTGCTTGGCCCAGCCGGGCGAGGAGATGTTGAGGTGGACGTCCCCGGGCTCGAGCCCGATCCAGTACATCGTCGACAGGTGGCCCACGGGGTAGCTCTGGTGCGTGTGCTCCACCAGCTTCGGCTTGGCGGTGGTGCCCGAGGTGAAGTACAGCAGCAGGGTGTCCGTGGCCCGGGTGGGCGCGTCCGGGGTGAACACCGCGGACTTCTCGTACGCGTCGGTGTAGTCCTCCCAGCCCGAGGGCGCGCCCCGGACGGAGATGCGGGTGTAGTCGCCCGGGACGTCGTCGAACTTGCCCGTGTCGTCCTTGCCGACGATCACGTGCTTCGCGTTGCCGCGGTCCACCCGGTCGCGGAGGTCCTCGGCGGTGAGCAGCGTGGTCGCGGGGATGACGACGGCGCCGAGCTTCATCGCCGCGAGCAGCGTCTCCCACAGTTCGAGCTGGTTGGCCAGCATGAGGACGATCCGGTCGCCGCGGGCGACACCGCGCTCGCGCAGCCAGTTCGCCACCCGGTTGGACCGCTCGGAGAGCTCGGCGAAGGTCCAGGACGCGTCGCTGCCGTCCGCCTCGATGATCCACAGCGCCTTGCGCGCACCGCGCTCCGGATCCGCGGCGACGGCGTCGAAGTGGTCGAGCGCCCAGTTGAACTCCGTGAGCTCGGGCCAGCGGAAGTCGCGCACGGCGGTGTCGTAGTCCGTGCGGTGCGCGAGGAGGAAGTCCCGCGCCGCGTAGAAGGCCGTGCTGCTCTCGGACATTGCACCTCACCAGGGGTCGGCGGCTCTGCTCTGCGGGAACCCTATTCGAGATCGCCCGCCGCGCCACGTCCGGTCGGGCAGGTCCGGTCGACGCCCTTCTCCCCTCGAACGTGGTCGGTGCGTCGCCACCGGGGAGGCGCACGCCGCAACTAGCGTGCCGCGCGTGGACGGGGCGAAGGCGCGCGCGGTCGGCGGACTCCTGACGGCGGGGGTGCTGACCCTGCTGCTCGCGGCCTGCGGGGGCGCCGCGCCCCCCTCCGGCCCGGGCGCGAGCGCACCGTCCGGATCGGCGGCCCCGTCGGCGACCTCACGGACGCAGCAGACCTCGCCGACGACGGTCCCCCAGGCCGCGCCGACCGGGACGCCCCTGCTGTGGCCGGTCACCGACCTGGCGGCCGCGCAGGACCTCCAGACGAAGGTCGACGGCGGCGCGCAGCCGTGGACCCTCGACCCGGAGGAGGTCGCGATCAGCTACGCCACCACCACCTACGGCTGGACCGACCCGGAGCCGACGTCGACGACACCCGGTTCGGTCGACCTCACCGACCCCTCGGGCGGGACCGCGCACGTCACGCTGGTCCAGCCGGTCCGGGCGGGGCCGACGGGCATCTGGGTCGTCTCCGCGGCCACCCGCGGCTGACCCCCGGCTCCGCAGAGCGGCTCGGACCCGCCCCCGACACCGCCGTCCGTCGCGGAACCGGTCACCAGAAAGGGTGAAAGGACCGCGAACCTGCTGCGTTCCGACGAGCGCCGCCGATTCCACCCGTGAGAGCCGCCCACACCGCCGGGCGGCCAGCGCCAGGGAGCCACGCCATGATGACCAGCGACTCGGTCCAGCAGGACATGTTCACCGTGCTGCACGGACAGCCCGCGCCCGTCGTCACGCGGTGGACGTACACCGCGACCGACCCGTTCGCGGTCACCCTCGCCGTCCGGACCAGGCAGGATCGGTGGGTCGAGTGGCTCGTCGCGCGGGACCTGGTCGTCGAGGCGCTGTCCGGGTCGGCCGGCTACGGCGACATCCGGATGAGCCCGCAGCTGGTCCAGGGCTACGACATCGTGGAGATCGAGATCCGCTCCACCGACGGCCGCGCCGTGCTCGAGGTCGACCGGGACCTGCTGCGGCACTTCGTCGAGTCGTCGGCGGAGCTGGTTCCGCTCGGTGAGGAGTCGGCGGCCCTGGACCTCGACCGGGTGATCGAGCAGATCACCCAGAGCTGCGAGGGCTGATCCCGGCGTCCCGGGCCCCGTCGACCCCGGGCACACCGCCCGTGTCCGGGTTCGCGTCGATCCGCGAGGCGGCGCCCGGCCGCTCCTGCGGTTCCGTCTCCTCCGCGAAGTCGCTGACCGCGTCCTCCTCGGCCTCGCCGGGCCGCTGGTCCTCGGACAGCTGCCGCGCGACCTCCGGGTCGTCGGCCGGGGACTCGTCCAGCACCGGCTCCATGTCCTGGTCGAGCTCGTGCACCGCGGCCTCCTCGGCCGACGCCGCCGCCCCGTCCACGCCGACGTCCTCCGCCACCGTCGCGGGGTCCTCGTCGGTGGCCCGGCCGTCGGGGCCCGCGTCCCGCGGGACCAGCCGCCCGGTGCGTGTCGTGTCGTGGGTCGCGTCCTCGGGCTCCTCGCGCTCGAGGCGGTCGTCGAGCGACTCGCCCTCGCGCATCCCGGCGGCGGTGACCGTCGGGTCGTCGACGCCGTAGGGCCGGTCCGCGGGTACGTAGCCGGCGTCGAGCGGGTCGCCGCCCGACGGGCCCGTCAACGCCTCCTCGTTGCCGAGATGGAGGGCCTCCACCAGGTCCGGCGCGGTGTCGAGGCCCTTCTCGTCCGCCTCGTGCTTCGCCATGGTCCTCCCATCCGAAGTTCCGGGCGCCGTCCGCGCCCTCGTGGACGCCTACCCCGGACGCCGCCTCCGCACACGCGACGTGGTCGGATAGGGCATGACCAGCGGCAGCAGCGCGGAAAGCGGCGCGGAGGGCGGCACGGGCGGGATCTCGGGCGGGATCATGCGCGGCGGCACGGACCGGTCGACGGCCGCGCCCCGGCCGATCCGCCCCCGCGACGCCGCCGTGACCCGCCGCGCGCTGCTCGCGGCCGGCCGGGAGCTGTTCGCCAGCGCCGGCTACGAGGGCACGACCGTGCGCGCCGTCGCCGAGCGTGCCGGTGTGAACCAGGCCCTGCTGTTCCGGCACTTCGGGTCGAAGGAGGGCCTGTTCGCCGAGGCGGTCACCGGGCAGGCCCTGGACCTGCTGCACGACGGGCCGCCCGAGCAGGTGCTGCCCCGCACGCTGGCCGCGATCCTGGCGACGGACGACGGCTCGGCCGACGACGTCACCCTCTTCCTCGCCGCGCTGCGCTCGGCCGGCAACACCGACGCCGCCGCCACGGTCCGGGAGGAGCTGCGGGTGGCGTACGGCGGCACGCTCGCCCGGCTCGTCGGCACGGACGACCCCGCCGACGCCGACCTGCGCGCGGAGCTCGCCCTCGCCTGGCTGCTGGGGATCGCGCTGCTGCGCAAGGTGATCCGCACCGAGGCGGTGGTCGCCGCGGACCCCGACACGGTGGTCGGGCACGTCACGCGCGCGGTCGACGCGCTCTTCGCCCCCGTCGGGCGGGGCTGACGGCGCGGCCGTCGGGCGAACGCCGGGTCAGCGTCCGTGCGGCGCCACGTCCGCGTCGACCCCGCCCGCCCCGGTCCCGGGACCGGCCTCGGGCATCCTCGCCTCGGGAACCGCGGCCTCGCCGGGCCGCCCGAAGGGGTGGCGCAGGAGCACGCGGCTGCCACGGCCGTCGAAGTGCACGAGCACCGTCTCGACCATGTGCTGCATGAGCAGCATGCCCCGGCCCCCGTGGGAGTCGCTGGGGACGGTGCCGCCCTCGCCCTGCGCGGGCCGCCAGTTGCCGTGGTCGGTGATCTCGATGCAGAGCGCCTCGCCCTCGGTCCACAGGGTGAGCTCGACGTCGCCGGGCCGGCCCTCCGGGTAGGCGTGCCGGACGGCGTTGGCGGCGGCCTCGTCGACCGCGAGCACGACGTCGTCGCGCTGCTCGGGGGTCAGCCCCAGCGGGGCGAGCCAGCCGAGGAGCTCGTGCCGGATGACGGAGAGCCGGTCGGCGCGGGCGGGCCAGGTGCGGTGGACGTACTCGACGGAGTCGGCCAGGCCGGTGAGGTCGGCCTCGGCGCGCTCGGTGTCGCCGGTCACCTCGGCGAGCACCGCGAGCGGGTCGAGCGCGGCGGCGGCGGTGGCGGTCTCGGTGTCGGTCCCGGTGGCGGGAACCGCGGTGGTGTCGACCCCGGCGGCGGGTGCGTCCGGGTGCGGGATCTGTGCCGGACAGGTCATGACGGTGAGGGCCTCTCGGTACGGGGAGCGTCTCGGGCCGGACGCTTCTGGGATGGCCCCGCGGGCCGGGCCCACAAACACCGCTGGTCGAGCCCCTGACACCGCTCGTCGCGCGTACCCCGTCGGAAGGCGGTCCGGACGGCCCACGACCATCCGTCCGGGTGGCGCAGGCGCGTCGACCGACGGGCGTCAGGCTCTCGTGTCGCCCGTCGCGGCCCCGTCGGCCGTCGCGCCGTCGGACCGCTCGGCCACGGGCGACCCCGACTGCCCCTCCGGCTCCGCGCTCGGCGGCGCGGCCCGCGCCCCGGACCGCCGGTCGATCTCCTCACCGATGTAGCGCAGCACCTCGGCGGCGACGGCGGCGACCGGCACGGCCAGGAACGCCCCGGCGATGCCCCAGATCGCCCCGCCCGCGGTGACGGCCAGCAGCACGACGGCGCCGTGCAGGTTCAGGCTGCGGCTCTGCAGGATCGGCTGCAGGACGTTGCCCTCGATCTGCTGCACCAGGATGATGATCGCCAGCACGATCAACGCCGTCGTCACGCCCTTGGTCACCAGCGCGACCAGCACGGACAGCGCCCCGGCGACCAGCGCGCCGACGATCGGCACGAACCCGCCGAAGAAGGTCAGCACGGCGAGCGGCAGGGCCAGCGGCACGCCGAGGATCACCAGGCCGATGCCGATGAAGAAGCCGTCGACGAGCGCCACCAGCGCCTGGGTGCGGATGAACCCGCCGAGGGTGCGCCACGCCCGCTGCAGCACGCCGGCGACGTGCCGCCCCGCCCGCGCGCCGGTCACGCCGGTGAGCCACGGCAGGAACCGCGGGCCGTCCTTGACGAAGAAGAAGGCCAGCACGACGGCGAGCACGATGTTGAGCAGGCCGTTGGCGAAGGCCGACACCCCGGTCAGCACGCTGCCCGCGATCGTCGACGCGCTGGACTGCAGCTGGCGCGTGACGGAGTCGATCATCGCGCCGATCTGTCCCTGGCCGAGGTTGAACGGCGGCCCGGACACCCACTGCTGGATCTGCGCGAGCCCGCCGGTGACCCCGGAGGCGATCTCGTCCGACTGGCCCGCCACCTGCGGCGCCAGCAGGGTGATGATGCCGCCGATCACCAGGAGGGCGGCGACGAGGACGAGCGCCGCGGACGCGGCCGGCGGGATCCGGTGCCGCACGAGCCAGCGCACCGGCGGCCGGAGCACGGTCGCGAGGATCACGCCGAGCAGCACCGGCAGCGCGATGGACCAGAGCGCACCGACCACCAGGCCGAGCAGGATGGCGCCGCACGCGATGAGCAGGATCCGCCAGCTCCACGTCGCGAGCCAGGTCAGCCCGCCGCCGATCACCGCGCCGCGGTCGGGGCGTGGGGTCACCGCGGCGGTCACCGGGGCGGCGGGCGGGGCGAGCGGCGACCCGTCCCCGGTGCCGTCCACCACGCCGTCCGACCTGTGGTCCAATGCGCCGTCGACCGCTCCGTCGGCCCGCCCGTCGACCCCGTCGACCGTCCCGTTCCGGACGGCGTCGGGGTCGCCCCCGACGGCCGCCCCGCCGAGCCCGGTCCCGTTGGCCGGGATCGCGCGCCCCTCCTCGTCCGGACGCCCGCGCGCCTCGCGCGCCGCACGACCCGGCCCGCCTCGGTCGCTCACACCCGCCACCCCCGTCCCGCCCGTGCGGTCGGCCCGCTCAGCGGTCCCCGGGATGCCGCCGCAGCAGGTACGTGTCCATGATCCAGCCCTTGCGCTCCCGTGCCTCGGCCCGCAGCCTCACGATCTCGTCACGGACCTCGAGCACCGGTCCGGAGACCAGGAGCTCGTCCGGGCTGCCCACGTATGCCCCCCAGTACACCTCCACATCGGCGATCTCGTCGTCCGGCAGCTGCGCGAAGGCGGTTCCACCGTCCAGCATCACCACGATGTCGTCGACGTCCGCGGGCAGGCCGGCGGCGATCCGCCGGCCGGTGGTGATGAGCACGGGGCGCCCGACCCGGTTGAGGATGAGCCGGTGGGCGGCGGCGAGCGCCTGCACGCTCGAGATGCCGGGGTACGAGACGACCTCGATCCCCTCGATGCCCTCCAGCAGCCGCAGGGTGCCGTCGTAGAGGGAGGGGTCGCCCCACACGAGGAAGGCGCCGGTCTCGCCGTCGGCCAGCTCGGCGATCATCGATCCGTAGAGCGACCCGCGCCGGTCCTGCCAGTCGACGACGGCGGCCGTGTACCTCTCGGAGCGCCCGGCCTCCCCGGCGCCCGCCCGGCGGTCCCGCTCCGGGTCCGCGGCCTCGACCACGCGGTAGCTGCCGGGGTCGAGGTGCCGGTGGAGGATCTCGGTCCGCAGCGCGGTGAGGTCCTCCTTCACCTCGCCCTTGTCGATGACGAACACGACGTCGACGCGCTTCAGCGCGGCCACCGCCTGCAACGTCAGGTGGTCGGGGTCCCCCGAGCCGATCCCGATCACGTACACCGTGCGCACGGCGACACCCTATGCGGCCGCCGGGCGGACCGGACCCGACCTCCGGACCGGGTTCGCCGCGTCGCGCAGCGTCACCGGCCGGGTAGGGTCGCGGGCTCGACCGGGTGAACTCGAGCGAGCGGAGGACCGGGACGTGAGGGTGGCGCACCTCGTCGACACGCTGCACCCCGACGGGGGCGAGTACGGCCTGGAGGCCCTCGCCCGGGCGGCGCGCGCGGCGGACCTGGAGCTCGTGGTCGTCGGCATCTCCGGTGGCGGCGACGGGGCGCGGGCCGCCGCGCTCCGCCGGTGCGGGGCCGTCGTCGTCGAGCACGGGCTGGCGCCGTGGGACCCGCGGGCCGTGCCCCGGGTGCTCGAGACGTTGCGTGAGCACCGGGTCCGGCTGGTGCACACGCACGCGCCGAACGCCGACGTCGCCGGCAGCGCGGCCGCCTCCCGGCTGCGGATCCCGGTGGTGTCCACGCTGCACCGCATCGAGGAGGAGCCCGCGGACCGGCTCGACCGGATGCGGCGCACCGCCCGCACGCTGGCCCGGAAGCGGTTCGTCACGCGCACGATCGCGATCTCCCGCCTGCAGCGGGACTGGTACCGGCGGGTCGCCGGCTCGGAGCAGGGCCTCGTGGTGCTGCCGGACGGCGTCACCGATCCCGGCCCGGCCGATCCGGCCGTACGGGCCCGGGTCCGCCGCGGCCTGGGCGTCGGCGAGGGCGGGGTGCTGGCCGTGTCGGCCGCGCCGATGCGCCGGGGCAAGGGCCAGGACCTGCTGCTCGACGCCGTCGCCGAGCTCCCCGGGGACCTCCCGGTCACCGTGGTGCTCACCGGCGACGGGCCGCTGCGCCCCTGGCTGGAGGCGCGCGTCGGCCGCGAGGAGGAGCTGGAGGGCCGGGTCGTGTTCCGGCACCACGGCGACCCCGGCGAGCTGCTGCAGGCCGCGGACCTGCAGCTCCACACCACCCGCACGGACACGATGCCGAGCGTGGTGGTGCGCGGGATGGCGGCCGGGGTGCCGGCGGTGGTGAGCCGGGTCGGCGGGCTGCCCGAGATCGTGACGCGGGACGTCGGCCGGCAGGTGCCGTTGGACGCCGCCGCCATCGCCGATGCGATCGTGGAGCTGGCGGGCGATGCGGACCTGCGCGCCCGGCTCGGCCGCGCCGCCCGGGCCCGATACCTCGAGCGGTTCGAGGCCGGCGGCTGGGCCGGCCGGCTGCGCGAGGTCTACGAGTCCGCCCTCGCCCGGCCCTGAGTGCCGCCCTGTTTGCCGGCGGGAGCGAGGGGTACGCCCCGCACGACCGCCGACGGGCCGCGGCCCGGGAAGCGTCCGATCCCCGCCCACCGTTACGTGCCCGACCTGTGATCACGGCCGGCGCCGCCGGCCGTGCGGTCCGCGGGAGCGCTGCCCGGTTCGCCGGTCGAGGCCGGGTCGTGACCTGCGTCCGGAACGCCACGAGCGGCTTCGGCGGCCGGGATCGACGTCTCGTCCCTCGGACCACGCCGCTCGGCGCGCCGGGGCCCGATCGGCCTTCCCGGCGATCACGGGCCGGTTACGGTCGGTCCCGCCGGTGGGAAGGACGTCCACCGGCACGCCCGGTCGGCCCGTCCCGCCTGCCCGCCGACACTCCCCCGGGCGCCCACCCCCGGCACGGGGCAGGCGCGGCGCGGTTGCTCCCCGGCTCCCCGCACGCCGCCCGCGGACGGCGAGGAACGACGCATGTCCGACACGTGTGTGGCACCGCGCCCGGTGTTCGTGCCGAGCTCCCGGCCCGAATGCTCCCGGCACAGCACCGAGGACCGCCCTGGCGGCCAGGGCCTGTCCGCCGCCGACCTGATCGCCCGGCTCACCGGGGCGACCGCTCCCCCGCCCTCCGGCGGCCGCCGTGCCCGGCGCGCCGCCGAGGACACCCCGGCGTCCCCTCCGGGTGTCCCCCCGACCCACGGGCCGAGTGCCCCGGTGCCCCCGGCCGACGCGGCCGACGTGGCGGCCCGGCCCGTGGGTCCGGTCGAGGCGCCGACGGCGGTGGCGCGCCCCGTGCCGCCGGCCCGGCCCGCCGACGAACCCCCCGCCGGTCTGACCGGCTCCTTCTTCGCCTCGGGCCTGGGCGGCTCCGGGCGCGGCGGCGACGGCATCTCGATGACCGGCGTCCTGCCCGCGCTCGCCGCCGCGGTGCGCTCGCCGAAGGCCGTCGCGGCCGCGGCCACCGTCACCGTCATGGGCGCCACCGCGGTCCTCACCGGCCTGCCGACCCCGGGCGCCGAGATCGCCGAGGCCACTGGCGTGGACTCGCCGACCGTCCGGCTGGCCGCGGCCGACGCCACGCTGGACGGCGACACGGACGGGGCGGGCGGCGCCACCACCGACGACCGGCCCACGCAGGTCCTCCAGGCCGTCCAGGACGGGCCCGGCGCCGTCGGCGGCTCGATGCGGTCCGCCTTCGGCACCGCGATGGGCACGTTGCCGCAGGTGTTCGACAAGGCCGACGCCGCCCGGATCGCCGCGGTCCAGAAGGCCGAGGCCGAGCGGGCCGCCGAGGAGCAGCGGGACGCGCTGCGCCGCGCCGCCCAGACCGCCCGCGGCGCGATCGGCGGCGCGGTGGACGACGCCGTGGACGGCGTCGTCGGCCAGGCCTCCGGCGTCGGCGCGAAGGCCCTCGCCGCCGCCCGCACCAAGCTCGGCACGCCCTACCAGTGGGGCGCAAGCGGCCCGAACGCCTTCGACTGCTCCGGCCTCACCTCGTGGGCGTTCAAGCAGGCCGGGGTCAGCATCCCCCGCACCTCCGCGGCGCAGTCGACCTTCGGCACCGCCGTCGGCAAGGACCAGCTGCAGCCCGGCGACCTGGTGTTCTTCTACTCGCCGGTGAGCCACGTGGGCATCTACATGGGCGGCGGCAAGATCCTGCACGCCAGCACCAGCGGCGAGCCGGTGAAGATCTCCGACATGTCGGCCATGCCGTTCCACAACGCCCGGCGGATCTGAGCCCCAGGAGCTCCCGTCCCGGGGGCCCGCCCGGCGCGACCGGGCCCCCGGGAACGGCGGATCGGCGTCGATGGTCGCTCCGCACGCTCCGCTCGGCGTCGATGCTCGCTCCGCACGCTCCGCTCGGCGTCGATGCTCGCTCCGCTCAGCCGAGCAGCGGCATCACCTTCGTGCCGAAGTCGTGCACGCCCTTCTCGAAGTCGTCGAAGGTGAACATCATCCCCTTGACACCGGGCATGCCCGCGACCAGGTCGATCTGCCGCGCCACGGTCTCGTAGCTGCCCACCAGCGTGGCCATGTTGAAGTTCACGGCCCCCTCCGGCAGGTTGATCATCTTCGCGGTGCCGCCGGTGTCCGTGCCGGTGTCCTTGCCGCCCTCGTCGGCCATGTACCCGAGCGCCCCGGCGTCCGCCCCGGCCTGGTAGGAGTCCCACTTGGCGCGGGCCTCCTCGTCCGTGTCGGCCATGATCGCCATGAACAGCGGCAGCGACCCGACGTCCCGGCCGGTCTGCTCCGCGGCCTTGGTGAGCCGCTGGGTGGACTCGCGGTAGACCTCGGGGTCGTTGACGCCCGGGCTGAGGATGAAGTTGTAGTCGCCCAGCTCGGCGACCATTCGCATGCCGCGGTCGGACTGGCCGGCGCACACGATGTCGATGTGCCCGGACGGCCGCGGCGACAGCACGCAGTCCTCCATCTGGAAGTACTGCCCCTTGAAGTCGCTGCGGCCCTTCTCCCACAGCTCCTTCATCACGGTGACGTACTCGGTGGAGTAGTCGTAGCGGTAGTTGTAGTAGTCGTCGCCCGGCCACAGGCCCATCTGCGAGTACTCGCCGCTGGCCCAGCCGGAGACGATGTTGATGCCGAACCGGCCGGGCGCGATCGAGTCGATCGTCGTCGCCATGCGGGCCACCATCGCCGGCGGCAGGGTGAGCACCGCCGTCGAGGCGTAGAGCTTGATCCGCTCGGTGACGGCGGCGAGGCCGGCCATCAGCGTGAACGACTCCAGCGCGTGGTCCCAGAACTCGACCTTGCCACCGAAGCCGCGCAGCTTGATCATCGACAGGGCGAACGCGAAGCCCTGCGCCTCGGCCTCCTGCACGATCCGCTTGTTCAGGTCGAACGACGGCATGTACTGGGGCGAGTTCTCGGAGATCAACCAGCCGTTGTTGGCGATGGGGATGAAGACGCCGAAGTCCATGACGACTCCTTCTGCTCGGGGGACGGACCGGCCGGGGAGGACCGGAGCACGGGGGCGACCTCGCGGGCGAGCAGCCGGACGGAGGCCAGGGCGTCCTCGACCGGCATGCCCGCCCAGTCGGTGCGCAGGACGAAGTGGTCGACACCCAGGTCCCGCCACGGCAGCAGCGCCGCGAGGCAGTCCTCCGGAGAGCCCACCACGAAGCGGTCCTCGGCGAGGTCCGCGTAATCCGTTCGGAACGACTCCTTCTCGGGCATGACACGGTCCTGCCCCCAGTCGGCGTAGACCGCGTACTTCCCGGCCAGGTGCGGCCGCGCCAGCTCGAGCGCCCGCTCCCGCGTCGGCGCGCAGTAGATCTCCCGCATCAGCGGGAGCTCGCGGACCGGTTCCCGGCCCGCGGCGGCGCGCTCCGCGTGGAACAGGTCGAGCTGGCGCCGGATGGTCGACGTCGTGGCGTGGGGATTGATCATCCAGGTGTCGGCGAGCCGGGCGGCCCGGCGGACGGCGGCGTCGGAGTTCGCGGCCATCCAGACGGGCGGGCGACGCGCGGGCAGCGTCGTGGCGCGCACGCCGTCGAGCCGGCACCAGTCGTCGGCCGCGTACACCGGTTCGCCGGACCACAGCGCCTCGACGATCCGCAGGTTCTCCTCGAACCGCCGGACCTTCTGCCGCGGCGGGATCCCGAAGGCGGCGTACTCGACCTCCCGGTACCCCAGTCCGACGCCGAAGACCGAGCGGCCGCCGCACACCGCGTCGAGGCTCGCGAAGTTCTCCGCGGTGTCGACGGGGTTGTGCAGCGCGAGCAGGTGGATGCCGGTGCCGATCCGCATCTCGCCCGCGTCGGCGGCGAGCCGGGCGAGCCAGGGCAGCGGCTGGATGTGCGAGAACGACTCGGGGAGGTGGTGCTGGCCCGCGAACACCGAGTCCAGCCCCTCGTCGCGGGCCGCACGCACCAGCGAGAGCTGTTCCTGCAGCGCCTCCACCGGGTCCCGGCCCGCCGGCTGCTGGTGGGTCAGGAAGATCCCGACGTCAACCACGGCAGGCCTCGGCGAAGTCGGCGGCGGGGGTGCCGTCGCCGAGGGAGAGCACGGCGTTCAGCACCCGGTCGGCGGTGGCGTCGGAGGCGACCCGGCCGATGGTCTCCCGGAACTTGGCCACGACCTCCGCGTTGGTGAGCGGGCGCTCGTCGTGCCCGCGGTTGACCTGCTCGCGGTGCCGCAGCACCCGGCCGTCCGCCAGCTCGATCTCGACGGCGCCGGAGTAGGCGGCCGGGAAGGCGCTGTCCGGGTCGTCGGAGACCCGCACCTTCTGGGCCAGGTCGAGGACGGCGGCGTCACCGAGGGCGTCGTCCTCCAGCTCGGCCAGCGTGAACCGGCCGCGGGTCAACGACGCAGCGACGACGAACGGCAGGCTGAACTTGGCGTCGTACTCGTCGCGCGGGGCCCACTTCGCCTCCGCCGGCTCGCAGACGACCTTGGCCGGCACCGGGTGGATCGCGCACCGGATCTCGGTGATCGCGGTGTCGCCGATCTCCGGGCGCAGCGTGAGCACGGCATCGGCGAAGGCGTGGATGAAGTGGCAGATCGGGTACGGCTTGACCGCCGTGCGCACCAGCTCCCAGGTCTCCCCCAGCCGGTCGCCCACGGCCCCGGGACGGGTCTCGCGGCCGGCGAGATGGGTGTTGTAGAGCCCGAACCGGCCCTCGTAGACGGCGGGCGGCCCGCTCCAGCCGGCCTTCGCGAAGCTCGCGGCGGTCAGCCCGGACATCGCCGCCCAGCCCGGGTGCAGCCGCTTGGTCCAGGCGCCGTCGGCGAGGAACTCCAGCAGCCCGGCGCTCATCGACCCGACGACGCCCTGGGCCGCGGCCAGGCCGTCGGCGTCGAGTCCGGCGATCCTCCCGGCCGCCACGGAGGCACCGAACGCGCCGGCGACCGCGGTCGGGTGGAAGCCGACGTCGTGGAACCCGCCGGCCCCGCCGATCCCGACCCGCGCGGACACCTCGACGCCGAGGATGTAGGCCAGCAGCAGGTCCTCGGTGGTCGCGCCCCGGCTGACGGCCGCGGAGATCGCGGCGGGCAGCGCGGCCGCCGAGACGTGCGTGACGGCCGGGATGTGGGTGTCGTCGAAGTCCATGCCGTGGATCAGGACGCCGTTGAGCACCGCGGCGTCCCGCGGGGACAGCCGGTCCGGCATGCCCAGCACCGGATGGGTGCCGCCGCCGAAGGCGGACAGCGCCTCCAGCGCCACCGCCGGGAACCCGTAGGCCGTCGACGCGAAGGCCAGGCCGACGGCGTCGAGGATCAGGTGCCGGGCACGCTCGACCACCTCGGCGGGCACGTCGGACAGCTCGGCGCGGGCGGCGAACTCGCCGACCTGCGCGGCGAGGGTCGTGGTCGCGGTCTTCTCGGGACTGAGGGTCATCGGTGAGCCTCCTGGTCGAGGGCGGACGATACGTCAGACGTATGTGCGCTGGGAAGGGGTCACGCCGAGATCGGCGGCGTGCGGAGGTGGTGGTCGGTGCGGTCCTGGAAGAGCTGGGCGGCCCGCAGCGCGGTCGCCTCGCCGTGCGGCGGGGCGATGAGCAGTGCGGAGACCGGGCACCCGTCGGGCGCGACGCCGGTCGGCACGGCGAGGCCGGGGGCGCCGGTGAGGTTGCCGAGCATCGTGGCGCGGGACTGGGCGGCGTAGAGCGGGTACCGCTCGCCGTCGACCGTCACAGTGCAGTCCGGCAGCCGCGGGGCCGTCGCCGGGGTCGTCGGGACGAGGACGAGGTCGGCGCCGGCGAACACGCCGTCGAGCTCCGCCTGCAGCTCGGCGCGGAACTGCAGCGCGCGCAGGTAGTCGCTCGCCGGCGTGGTGATCCCCTGGCTGATCCGCCTGACGGTCACCGGGTCGTAGGAGTCCCAGCGCGCGGCGTCGATCCGGTGCAGCGCCGCGGCCTCGGTGAACACGATCTCGTAGCCGATCGGCAGGGCCCGCTCGGCCGAGGGGATCTCCCCCGGGACGATCTCGGCGCCGGCGTCGACGAGGACGTCGGCGAGCTCGGCGACGCCCCCGCGCACCGCGGAGTCGCACAGCTCGGTGAGATAGCCGCCGGGCAGGGCGACGCGCAGGCCGCGCAGGTCCGCCGGCGGGCGCAGCGGCACGTCGGGCATCCGCGGGTCCACCCCGTCCGGGCCGCGGAGCAGGGCGAACAGGAGCGCGACGGTGCGGGCGTCACGGGCCAGCGGCCCCACCGTCTCCGTCGTCCACGACAGCGGGACCACGCCGGTGCGCGGGATCGCGCCCGCCGTCGGCTTGAGCCCGGTGAGGCCGCACCAGGCCGCGGGCAGCCGGACCGAGCCGCCGACGTCCGTGCCGAGGCCGAACGGGACGGCGCCGGCCGCCACCGCCGCGGCCGTGCCGGTCGAGGAGCCACCGGCCCAGCGCCCGGGATCCCACGGGTTGCGGCAGGCCCCGGTCAACGGCGGGTGCGGGCCGCCGACCGCGAACTCCGTGGTCGCGTCCTTGGAGACCGGGATCGCGCCGTGCGCCTCCAGCCGCGCGACGACCGAGGCCGAGGCCGCGGCCGGCGGCGCGTCGGCGCGGGTGCGGGACGCCGCCGTGGTCGGGACGCCCTCGACGTCGATCACGTCCTTGACCGCGAAGGGGACGCCCTCGAGCAGCCGCGGGGTGCCGCGCCGCTCCGACTCGGCGGCCCGGTCCGCGGCGCGTTCGTGCAGGAACCGGATGGTGCAGTTCAGCTCGGCGTGCACGCGTTCCAAGCCGGCGAGGGCGGCGGCGACCCGCTCCCCCGCCGGCGCCGTCCCCCGCAGCCGGGCCGCGGTCGCCCGCAGCCCCTCGACGCCGTCGAGCGACAGGCCGTCCACTCCGCCGAGCCCGTCTTCGCCGGTCACCAGGGGTCGTGCGGGCGAAGTGCCGCTGGAGGGGCAGGTGCCGCTCACGGGTCCCCGCAACCAGGCCTCACCGCGGAACGGGTCGGCGGTCTCCGGGCGCACGGGCAGGTCGCGCAGCGCTGCGGTGGCCGGCTCGGCGGCCGCCACCGCCTCGGCCATGTCCTTCACCTGGGCCGGGTCGAGGGTGTAGCCGAGGCGGGCGGCGAGGGCGCCGAGCTCCTCGGGCGAGCTCATGCCGGCCCCCCGATCGGGCGGGGTTCCGTCACCGGATGGTCGCCTTCCCCGCGAGCAGGGCCTTGGCGACGACGCCGCGCAGCACGTCGTTCGTCCCCTCGCCGATCGACATCAGCGGGGCGTCCCGGTACAGCCGCTCGACCTCGAACTCGGTGGAGTAGCCGTAGCCGCCGTGGATGCGCATCGCGTCGGTCGCGCAGGCCAGCGCCTGCTCCGAGGCGAAGATCTTGGCCATGCCGGACTCGGTGTCCATCCGCACGCCGTCGTCCATCCGCGAGGCGGCCCAGTAGGTCATCAGCCGCGCCGCCTGCAGCCGCACGGCGATCTCGGCCAGCCGCATCTGCACGGCCTGGAACTCCCCGATGGCCTGGCCGAACGCGGTGCGCTCCCGGGCGTAGTTCAGCGACTCGTCGTAGGCGCGCTGGGCGATACCGACGCTGCGCGCCGCGATGTTGATCCGGCCGGTCTCCAGCGAGGACAACGCCTGCTGCATGCCGCGGCCCTCGACCCCGCCGAGCAGCTGCGAGGCCGGCACCCGGACGTCCGTCAGCACGACCTCGCACGACTCGGTGCCCTTGTAGCCGAGCTTGCCGATGTCCTGGGTGACCTCGAAGCCGGGCGTGCCGGCCTCGACCAGCAGGATGCTCATCCCCTTGTGCGCCGGGGCGGCCGTCGGGTCGGTCTTCACCAGCACCGGCAGCGGGTCCGCGTACCGGGCGTTGGTGATCCACATCTTGGTCCCGTTGACCACGTACTCGTCACCCTCCTTGCGGGCGACGGTCCGGATCCCCTGCAGGTCGGTGCCCGCGCCGGGCTCCGTCAGCGCGATCCCGGTGCGGCGCTTGCCCGTCGCCAGGTCCGGCAGGTAGCGCTGCTTCTGCTCCTCGGTGCCGTGCCGGGCGAGCATGAAGCACGACACGGAGTGGCTGCCGAGGATCCCGGCGATGCCCATCCAGCCGCGCGAGATCTCCTCGAAGGTCAGCGCGAAGGACACCGTGTCCGCGGCGAGCCCGCCGTACTCCTCGGGGACGGCGAGCCCGAACAGCCCGAGCTGCTTCATCCCCTCCACGATCTCGGTCGGGTAGCGCCCGGACTGCTCCCAGTCCCGCGCGACCGGCACGATCTCCTTGTCGACGAAGTTCCGCAGCGTGTCCCGGAACAGGCGCTGCTCGTCGTTCAGCTGGAAATCCATCTCAGTCCTTCCCCAGCGCGCCCGCCTCGCGCAGCGCGGCGATCCTCGCGTCGTCGTACCCCAGTTCGCGCAGCACCCGCTCGGTGTCCGCGCCCATCGCCGGGGCGCCCCGGGTGGGGGCGCGGTCGGCGCCCGGCGGCCCGACGCGCACGGCGCTGCGCAGCGTCCGGACCTGCCCGAACGTGTCGTTGTCCGTCTCGGCGACCAGGTCCCGCTCGAGCGTGTGCGGGTCGACCAGCGCCCCGGCGACGTCGTTGATCGGGGCGCACGGGATGGACGCCGCGTACATCGGGGCGAGCCAGTCGGCGACCGTGCGCGTCCGGAAGATCTCCTCCAGCAGCGGGATGATCACCTCCCGGTTCCGGTTGCGGTCGGCGAAGGTGGCGAAGCGCGGGTCCTCGGCCAGCTCCGGGCGGTCCATCACCACGGTGAGCCGCTGCCAGAACTTCTCCTTGGCGCAGCCGACGACCAGCCAGCCGTCGGCGGCCTCGAACGCCTGGAACGGGATCAGCGAGGGGTGCGCCGAGTGGTGCGTCCGGGCCGGCTCGTAGCCCGCGGTCATGTGCCAGGTGCCCGGGTAGGTCAGCAGGCTGACGGCGGTGTCGTAGAGCGACAGGTCGCAGTCCGTGCCGACGCCGTCCCGCCGCGCCCCGTGGATCGCCGCCAGCAGCGAGATCGCGGCGACGTACCCGCCGCAGTAGTCCACCAGCGACAACCCGGTCTTCTGCGGCGCCCCGCCCGGCTCGCCGGTCAGCGACATCCACCCGCCCAGGGCCTGCAGCACGTAGTCG
Organism: Pseudonocardia yuanmonensis; assembly: GCF_039542425.1. Lineage (NCBI taxonomy): Bacteria > Bacillati > Actinomycetota > Actinomycetes > Pseudonocardiales > Pseudonocardiaceae > Pseudonocardia > Pseudonocardia yuanmonensis. The sequence continues at coordinate 74,261 of NZ_BAABIC010000014.1, read as the reverse complement.
TAGCCGGGCTCCCTCGACCGCGGGCCCGTCATCCCGAAGCCCGTCAGCGAGCAGCAGACGATCCGCGGGTTGACCTCCTTGAGGTCCTCGTAGCGGATCGCGAGCTTCTTCGGGACGTCGCCGCGCAGGTTCGAGTACACGGCGTCGGCGGTGCGGACCAGGTCCTCGAACACCGCGCGGCCCCCGGGCGTGCGGATGTCCAGGGTGATCGAGGACTTGTCCCGGTTGAAGGACTGGAAGAACAGCGAGTCGCCGCCCTCGGCGTAGGGCGGCACGGACCGCCCGACGTCCCCGCCCACGGACGGGTCCTCCACCTTGATGATCTCCGCGCCCAGCTCGGCGAGGTGCATGGAGCCGAACGGGCCCGCCCCGTACTGCTCGAGCGAGACGATCCGGACGTCCTCGAGGGGTCTCACGCGTCCTCCAGGCTCAGGGGTTTCGCCGCCTGCGGGAACAGCGACCCCGCGCCCGCGCTGTCCCGCCTGTGGACGTAGAAGGTGCGCTTGAAGGACAGCACCTCGACGGCGTCCTGGTTCAGCGTCCGGGTCTTGATCGTGACGATCCCGGCGTGCGGCCGGCTGCCCGACTCCCGCTTGTCCAGCACGATCGACTCCGACCAGATGGTGTCGCCGGCGAAGACCGGGGCGGTGAGCTTCAGCTCGTCGACCCCGAGGTTCGCGAAGGCGTTCTGCGTGGTGTCGGTGACGGACTGCCCCATGGCGATCGCGATGGTCAGCGGGGAGGCCACCAGCATCCGGCCGAACTCCGACGACTGCCCCACCTGCGCGTTGAAGTGCGCCTGGTTGGTGTTCATCGTCAGCAGCGTGAACCAGGTGTTGTCGGTCTCGGTGATCGTGCGCCCCAGTGGGTGCTGGTAGACGTCGCCGACCTCGAAGTCCTCGTAGAACCGTCCCTGCCAGCCCGGCTTCACGGTCACGTGCGGATCCTCCTTCAGCTGCGCGCGGTGGTTCCGCGCGGTGATCTGTGGTCTGCGCGGTGCCCTGCTGGGTGTCCTGCCCCGTGCCGAACGCTAATCGTCAGACGTTTCGCGGACAAGAGCCCGGCCGAAGTCCGCCCGACCGCGGACGGTCCCGTCGGCCGGCCCGTCAGGCGCTCTCGCCGGCGCGCAGCAGCAGGGCCCGCGCCCGCTCCACCACCGGCCGGTCGATCATCTTCCCGTCGACGACGGCGACCCCTCCCCCGGCCGACGCACCCACCACGGCGCGGGCCCACTCGACCTGCTCGCGCGTCGGCGAGAAGGCGGTGGCGACCGGCCCGACCTGCGTGGGGTGGATGCACATCTTCGCGGTGAAGCCGAGCGACAGGCCGTGCACGCAGTCCTCGAGGAGCACCTGCTCGTCGCGCACCGCCGTCGTCACGCCGTCGATCGGGGCGCCCGCGCCGGCGGCCCGACTGCCCAGCACCAGCGCGGAGCGCGCGTAGCGCAGCGCCTCCCGGTCGACCGGGTCGACGCCCAGCTCGCTCGCGAGGTCGACGCTGCCGAACCCGGCCCGCACCACGCCCGCCACCCCGCAGACCTCGACGGCCCGGTGCACCCCGAGGGCCGTCTCGACCAGCGGCACGACCCGGGCGTCCGCGCCGAGGGCCGCGACCAGGGCGGCCACCTCGGCCGGGTCCTGCGCCTTGGGCAGCATGACCGGCGCCGACCCCGCCGCGACCACGGCGACGACGTCCGCCTCGTACCACTCGGTGCCGGGCGGGTTGATCCGCACCAGCCCCGGGTTCCCCGCGGCCAGCCACTCCCGGACGGCCTCCCGGGCGGCCGGCTTGGCCGCCGGGGCGACGGCGTCCTCGAGGTCCAGCACGACGACGTCCGCGCCGGACGCGGCGGCCTTGGCGAAGCGTTCGGGCCGGTCCCCGGGCACGAAGAGGAAGGTCCGGGCGCCGAGGAGGTCGGGGGCGGCGGTCGGCCGCACGATGTCGGTCACGATGTCGGACGTTTCCACGCCGGATCGCTCCGGTCCACCCGGGGCCGTGGGTAGGCTGCGGACGGCGGCGGAGCCCGTCGACGCCCCCGCGGTCCCGCCGGGGCGCGAGACCACCCGGAGCGTGATCACATGGCCCCGACCCCGGAGCGCGGTGCCGCGGCTCCCCCGGCCGGCGGCCCGGCGTCGTCGGACCCGGCCGTGCGATCCGGCCCGCCGGTCGCGCACCTGCGGGTCCAGCGCGTGCGCCCGGCCTACCGACAGGTGGCGGACGAGCTGCGCTCACAGATCATGCAGGGCATCCTCGGGCCCGGCGCCCGGCTGCCCGCCGAGACCGAGCTGACCAGGATGTTCGGGGTCAGCCGCTCCACCGTGCGGGAGGCGCTGCGGTCGCTGGCCAGCCAGCACCTCATCGAGACGCGGCGCGGGGTGCAGGGCGGGTCGTTCGTCAGCGCGCCGGACCCGACGAAGCTGGTCGAGGACGTCGGCAGCGCGCTCGGCGTCCTCGTCGCCACCCCGCAGCTGCGGATCGGCGACCTGCTCGAGGCCCGCCTGCTGCTGGAACCCGCGGCGGCCCGGCTCGCCGCCCAGCGCGCCGACGCGGAGACGGTCGAGGCCCTGCGCGCCGCCGCGACCGCGCCCCGGGACCCCCGCGACCCCAGCGGCTTCGTCCCGCACCTCGACTTCCACACCACGATCCTCATGGCCACCGGGAACCTGATGTTCACGATGATGGGCCAGCCGGTCGGGGACGTCCTGCGCACCAGGCTCGACCGCGCCGCCGTCGCACGGGAGCAGTGGGACGAGGTCGACGCGTGCCACACCACGATCGCCGAGCACATCGCCCGGGGCGAGGCCGACCAGGCGGAGCAGGCCATGCGCGACCACCTGCTCGACCTCCGCGAGCTCTACGAGCACCCGGGCACCTGGCGCGGCCGCCCACGCCCCTGACCCTCTCGCGAGTGGCGACGGTCGCTCCGGCCACCACCGCCGGTCGATTCAGCGAGCGGGGGCGAGGACCAGCTGGTCCACCTCGCCCTCGAGCACCGCGCGGGCGTCGGCGTCGAGGCCGTCGTCCGTGACGAGGACGTCGGCCTCGGCGAGCTCCGCGATCGTGGAGATGCCGGCGGTCCCCCACTTCGTGCTGTCCGCGACCACGACGAGCCGCTGACCGGCCTCGACCAGCGCGCGGTCGGTCTCGGACTCCATGAGGTTCGGCGTGGTGAAACCGCTGGCCGCGCTCATCCCGTGCACGCCGAGGAACACGACGTCGAGGTTGAGCGAGCGCAGCGCCGCCACGGCGACCGGCCCGACCAGCGCCTCCGACGGTGTCCGGATCCCGCCGGTCAGCACCACCGTGCGGTCCGGGCGGCGGGCGGCGTGGAGGACCTCGGCGACCGCCATCGAGTTGGTGACGACGGTCAGGTCGGCGACGTCCGTGATGCGGCGGGCGAGCGCCCAGGTCGTGGTGCCGGCGGAGAGCCCGATCGCCGTACCGGGCTCGACGAACCGGGCGGCCGCCTCGGCGATGGCCTCCTTCTCCTTCTGCTGGCGGCCGGACTTCACCGCGAACCCGGGCTCGTCCGTGCTGGTCGACGCGACCGGGCCCACCGCCGTCGCGCCCCCGTGCACCTTGTCGACGAGCCGCCGCCGGGCCAGGACGTCGAGATCGCGGCGCACGGTCATGTCCGAGACGCCGAACCGCTCGGCCAGGTCGGACACGCGGACGGCCCCGCGCTCACGGACCTGTTCGAGGATGAGCGCCTGACGTTGACGCGCGAGGAGGCTCACGACCGCACACCCTCGTCCCGCACCACATCGCACACAATGCAACGTCACCACACGGGCGTCAACGGGCCGACCGGACAGCTCCGGACGGGCCCCGCGCAGGATCATCCCCTCGGCCGGAGGAACATCCCTTCCGAGTTCGCACACGCTCGACCGATTCAGTCTGTCGGATAATGTTCAGTTCCGCGCGGGACGGGGTACCTTGCCACCCGACACGTACCGCACCGGGACGGCGAGGGAGCCGCTATGACGCGAACCGGACGGGGCCGCACGGCGGCCCGGCTGCGAGGCGGACTCGCATGACGACCATCCTTGCCCAGGCACAGACGGACCTCCGGCTGGACGCCAGCGTCCTCGACTACCTGCTCGTCGCCTTCTACTTCGTCCTGGTGCTCGGCATCGGCTACGCGGCCCGCCGCTCGGTGTCGTCGAGCCTGGACTTCCTGCTGTCCGGCCGCTCGATGCCCGCGTGGGTCACCGGCCTCGCCTTCATCTCGGCGAACCTCGGCGCCCTCGAGCTGATCGGCATGGTCGCCAACGGTGCGCAGTACGGCATCCCGACGGTGCACTACTACTGGATCGGCGCGATCCCGGCGATGGTCTTCCTCGCGCTGGTGATGATGCCGTTCTACTACGGCTCGAAGGCCCGCTCGGTCCCCGAGTTCCTCTACAAGCGGTTCAACCGGACGACCCAGCGCGTGCAGGGCGTGATCTTCGCACTGTCGTCCGTGCTGATCGCCGGCGTGAACCTGTTCTCGCTGGGCCTGCTGCTCGAGGCGCTGCTCGGCTGGTCGCTGGGCCTCGCGATCCCCGTCGCCGCGCTCGTCGTCCTCTGCTACATCACCCTGGGCGGGCTGTCGGCGGCCATCTACACCGAGGTCCTGCAGTTCTTCGTGATCCTCGCGCTGCTGATCCCGATGACCGTCGCCGGGCTCAACCGGGTCGGTGGCTGGAGCGGCCTGACCCAGGCCGTCGCCAACGGGCCGGGCGGGCCCGAGGAGCTGTCCTCGTGGCCGGGCACCACGCTCACCGAGATCGAGAACCCGGTGTGGTCGGTCGTCGGCATCGTGTTCGGCCTCGGCTTCGTGCTCTCCTTCGGCTACTGGACCACGAACTTCGCCGAGGTCCAGCGCGCGCTGTCCGCGAAGAGCATGTCCGCGGCCAAGCGCACGCCGCTGATCGGCGCGTACCCGAAGGCCCTGATCCCGCTCGTCATCATCGTCCCCGGCATGATCGCCGCGGTGCTGGTGCCGCAGCTGCAGGCGCTCAAGGCCGGCGGCCAGACGGACGTCACCTACAACAACGCGCTGTCGCTGCTGATGAAGGAAGTGCTGCCCAACGGCATCCTTGGCGTGGCGATCGCGGGCCTGCTCGCGGCGTTCATGGCCGGCATGGCGGCGAACATCAGCTCGTTCAACACCGTGTTCACCTACGACATCTGGCAGGACTGGGTGAAACCGGGTCGCTCGGACCGGTACTACCTGCAGGTCGGCCGCTGGATCACGGTGATCGGCTGCGTCCTGGCGATCGGCACGGCGTTCATCGCCTCGGGGTCCGGCAACATCATGGACTACCTGCAGTCGCTGTTCAGCTTCTTCAACGCCCCGCTGTTCGCGATCTTCATCCTCGGCCTGTTCTGGCGGCGGATGACCGGCCCGTCGGCGTGGATCGGGCTGCTCGCGGGCACGGCGGCCGCGGTGGTCGTCAACATCCTGACCACCACCGGCGTCCTGGCCCTCTCCAGCCAGGCGGGCAGCTTCGTCGGCGCGAGCGCCGCGTTCATCGTCGGCGTGCTCGTCGCGACGGGCGTGTCGATGGTGACCAGCCCGAAGCCGGCCTCCGAGCTGACCGGGCTCGTGTGGAGCCTGACCTCGAAGGAGGAGCGGGTCCACTCCGCGGAGGGTGACGACGCCGGCTGGTACCGCAGCCCCGCGCTCCTCGCGGTGGGCGTGCTCGTCCTGACCGCCGTTCTCTACATCATCTTCTGGTAAGGGGCGGACCATGGCGGAACCGAACGGAACCCGGACCGGGCAGGACGCCCCTGTCTCCATGACGGCGGCGCGGCTGTTCGACCTGCGGACCGTGCTGGCGCTGCTCTACGGCGTCTACGGGCTCGTGCTGCTCATCGTGGGTCTGGTCGCGACCGACCAGGCCGACATCGCCAAGGCGGGCAACTGGAACATCAACCTGTGGAGCGGCATCGTGATGATCGTGGTCGCGGCGCTGTTCGCCCTGTGGGTGCGGCTGCGTCCATTGAAGCACGCCGCGGTGGGGGGGACGGCCGGCGACACTGCCGGTCCCCCCGCTCACTAGAGCCGGACCGTGCCCGGTCGGCTCCGCGTGGGGATCAGCTGCGCGAGCCGACCGGGTACTGCGGGTTGAACGCCTGGAGCGTCCAGTCGTCGAATCTGCGGACAGTGCTGCGGACCGTGGTCCAGAACGCGGTCATCTCTTCCTTCCCATCGGGATCTCTTCTTCAGTCGTGAGGGCCTGTCGCCGACCCTCGTCCGGTGTGACGAGCCGATCTTCTGAATCGTTACCGAACCTCCGGGTAACGCGAGCGGCGTCACACCGCGTACCGAATTTCGGGGATGACGCCCGCGGCCCGGCGCTGCCGGTAGCGTGGCCGCCGTGCCGGACCCGCTGCTCGTGATCGCCCGGGACGGCGAGCACGAGATCGAGATCCAGCGGTCCCGCTTCCTGTGCCGGCTGGTCCGGGTGCCGGACGCCGAGGCCGCCTCCGCCGTGATCGCCGAGGTCCGGCGCACTCACTGGCAGGCCACGCACAACTGCACGGCCTTCCGGGTCGGGCGGGAGGGCGAGATCCAGCGCTCCTCGGACGACGGCGAGCCCGCCGGCACCGCGGGCGTCCCCATGCTGGAGGTGCTGCTGCGCCGCGGGCTCACGGACGTCGTCGCCGTGGTCACGCGGTACTTCGGCGGCGTCAAGCTCGGCGCCGGCGGGCTGGTGCGCGCCTACGGCCGGGCCGTGTCGGAGACGGTCGACCTCGTCGGGGTGCTCCGCCGGGTCCGGCACACCCGGTTCCTGCTCGCCGTGCCGCACGCCGACGCCGGCCGCGTGGAGAACGCCCTGCGCGCGGCCGGGCACGCGGTCGTCGACGTCGCCTACGGGCGGGAGGTCGAGATCACCGCCACCGCGGCCGACCCGGAGGCCTTCCGCGCGTGGCTCGCCGCGCAGACCGGCGGGAGCGTCGAGGCGGTCGAGGTCGGCGAGGCCGACGTCGAGGTCGGCACCTGACCCACGGCCGGAGTCCCCGGCTCAGGGCCGCGCGCCGGCGATGACCTTGAGGTCGGCGACGAACGCGGACAGGAGCTCCTCGCGCTGCGCCGGGTCCGACCGCAGGATCGACGAGGGGTGCACCGTCGGTACGAAGGTCCGCCCGTCCTGCTCCAGCCGCTCGCCGCGGTGCTCGGTGATCCGGAAGTCCTGGCCGAGCAGCGACTTCGCGGCGACCGCGCCCAGCATCCCGACGACGGGCGGCGCGACCAGCCGCAGCTCGGCGTCGAGCCAGGGGCGGCAGGCCCGGACCTGGCGCACGGTCGGCTGCTTGTGGATCCGGCGCTTCCCCCGCTCCTCGAAGCGGAAGTGCTTGACCGCGTTGGTCACGAACACCTCGTCGCGGGCGATGCCGGCCTCGTCGAGGGCCTGGTCGAGGATCCGGCCGGCGGGCCCGACGAACGGTTTGCCGGCCTTGTCCTCCTGGTCCCCGGGCTGCTCGCCGACGAGCATCAGCCAGGCGCTGCCCGGGCCCTCTCCCCCGACGGTCGGCCCGGCCGTCTTGTAGAGGTCGCAGCCGGTGCAGGCGGCTTCCACCTCGCGCAGCTGCTCGAGATCGGACACGGACGGGGCGTCGGCGGCCGGCTCGGTCATGCGGGGACAGTGCCCGCCCGCGGACCTCGCGAAACGCGCGACCCGCGCTGCCGGAACCCGCCCCTGCCCCTTGACCCCTGAGCGAACGGCGCTCTCGCTCACACCTACTGAGCGAGAGCGCCGCTCGCTCACGTCCAGAACGGGTGTGCCGCTGCGACTCGCGCTGCCGGAACCCGCGACTCGCGGAACCTGACAGCGCGACTCGCGGAAGCCCACAGCGCGACTCGCGGAAGCCCACAGCGCGGCTCGCGGGAGCCGGCGGCGCGACTCGCGGTCAGGCGGGGGCGGAGCCGCTCGCCGTGCGCCAGGCCGTGGAGTCCTCGACGCCGATGGTGCGCGCCCACACCGTGGTGAGCGACTCCAGCACGTCCTCCTCCTCGAACGGCTTGCCGAGGGAGAGCCAGACGTAGCAGGTGTGGTCCGCCATCGCGCCCAGCACCTGCACCGTCATCGACGGGTCCAGCGTCGGGTCGGCGATCCCCTCGGCCTGCTGCCGCTTGAGCACCCGCTCGAGCTGCCCCAGCCACGCCTCCCGGACGTGCAGCCGCGTCTCGCGCATCTCCGGGGTGAACGTGCCGACCTGCTCCATCAGCGCGATCATCCGGGCGTTCTCCCGGTAGACCTCGATGTAGCCGCGCAGACCGGCCCGGATGCGTTCCAGCATCGACGCGTCGGGCGGGACCACGGTGGCGGCGGCGACGTCCGCCATCATCTTCTCCACGACGATCTCACAGACCTCGCGGAAGATCGTGTCCTTGGAGTCGAAGTAGCTGTAGAAGGTGCCCTGCGCGACCCGCGCCTCGGCCACGATGTCGGCCACCCGGGCGTCGACGAACCCCTTGCGCACGAACACGGCGTGGGCCGCGTCGAGGAGCTGGTCGCGGCGCTGCTGGCCCTTGTCGGTCTGCGGGCCGCTGTCCCGCCGCTGCTGCTGCGGGTCGCTGGCGCCGGTCACCCGCCTGCCGCGGGTGCTGCCGCCGCGCGATGCCATGGTCCGTCCCTTCGGGGCCGTGCGGCCCGCGGTCATCGCGGCCCCCGCACCGGCGGTCGGCCGCAGGTGTCACCGTCCGGACGTGCAAGTCTACCGGCCGTGACCTGCACCATCGCGGCTCGGGGCGTCACGATCCGGTCCGTCTGAGCTCGCGCTTGAGGATCTTGCCGCTGGCGTTCATCGGCAGCTCGTCCCGGCGCACCACGTCGGCGGGCACCTTGTACCGGGCGAGCCTGCCCCGGCACAGCTCCACGAGCTCCGCGGCCAGCTCCTCGTCCGTGCCGGTCCACGACGGCGCGGTCACGAACGCGCGCACCGTCTCGCCCCAGTGCTCGTCCGGCACTCCGACGACGGCGCACTGCACCACGGCCGGGTGCTCGGCGAGCACGGTCTCGATCTCCACCGGGTAGATGTTCTCGCCACCCCGGATGATCATGTCCTTCTTGCGGCCGTGCAGGTAGAGGTAGCCGTCCTTGTCCCGGTAGGCCATGTCGCCCGCGCGGAACCAGCCGCCGGCGAAGGCGCGGGCGGTCTCCTCGGGCATGTCGAGGTAGCCGTCCATGACCATGTCGCTGCGGGTGGCGATCTCGCCGACCTCGCCGTCCGGCACGTCGTTCAGGTCCTCGTCGACCAGCCGCAGCGCGATGCCGTAGCCCGGCCGCCCGATCGAGCCCAGCAGCTCCGGCCGGCCGGCGAGCGCCAGCCGGTGCTCCTCCGGGGTGAGGAAGGCCTGCAGGCCGGCCTCGGTGCCCGCGCCGAACAGCTGCAGGAAGTCGCAGTCGAACACGTCCATCGCGCGGCGCAGCAGGGTCGGCGACATGGGCGCGGCGCCGTAGTAGATCAGCCGCAGCCGGTCGTAGCCGTGGTCGGCGACCCCGGGCTGCTGCAGCAGCGTGCTGATCATCGTGGGGACGAGGAACGCACCGGTGATCCGGTCCTCGGCCATGAACCCGAGCACGGTCTGCGCGTCGAACTGCGGGAGCAGCAGCGAGGTGAACCCGAAGGCGACGCCACCGAGCAGCCCGGCGATGCCGGTGACGTGGAAGGCGGGGGCGGCGACGTAGCGGATGTCGTCCGGCCGCGGCTGGTTGACGATCATGCCGTGCTCGACGATCGCCTTCATCATCCCCTGCGACTGCAGCACGCCCTTCGGCGTGCCCGTCGTGCCGGAGGTGAAGGCCAGGCCGAGCAGGTCGCGGTCCTGGCAGACGACCGGCGGCTCGACGTCCCGGCCGGTCTCCAGCAGCGGGTCGAAGTCCGTCTCCAGCTCGACCACCAGGCGCAGCGACGGGTGCCGCTCGGCCAGCCCGGACAGCAGCCCGGAGTAGCGGGCGTCGTGGAACATCGCGACGGCCCGCCCGCGCTCGAGGAACACGTCGACCTCGGGCCGCATGAGCCGGTAGTTCAGCGGCATGAACACCGCGCCGAGCTTCAGGCAGGCGAGCACGATCTCGACGTAGCGGTGCGAGTCGAGCGCGAGCACCGCCAGCCGGTCCCCCCGCCCGATCCCGTGCGCCTGCAGCGCCGAGACGAGCCGGTTCACCCGCGAGTTGGTGAGGGCGAACGAGTGCTCCGTGCCGTCGGGGAACAGGAAGCAGGCCTTGTCGGGATGGCGTTCCGCGGACAGCGGGAGCGCCTCGCCCAGGGAGAACGCGAGCGGGGCCGTCATGGGATCTCCTCGTCGAGAACCGAGCGGGATGGAGCGGGATGGGAGCGGGAGGGGTGCCTACTTGCCGCGCCAGACGGGCGCGCGCTTCTCCGCGAAGGCGAGCGCGCCCTCGCGGGCGTCCTCCGAGGAGGAGATGGGATCGGCGACCTCGCGCTGACGGGCCCACTTCTCCTCGGCGGGCCAGCCGAGCGACTCGGCGACGATCTTCTTGCTGATCCGCACGGCCAGCGGGCCGTTGGCGGTGATCTCGGCGGCCAGCGCCAGGGCCGCGTCGAGCGCCCCGCCGGTGGGCACCAGCCGGTTGACCAGGCCGAGCTCGGCCATCCGCTGCGCGGGCATGTGGTTGCCGGTCAGGGCCAGCTCCATCGCGACGTGGTACGGGATGCGCTCGGGCAGCCGCAGCAACCCGCCGCCCGCCGCCACCAGGCCGCGCTTGGCCTCGGGGATGCCGAACATCGCGCCCTCGCCGGCGACGACCAGGTCGCAGGCCAGCACGATCTCGCACCCGCCCGCGAGGGCGTACCCCTCGACCGCGGCGATCAGCGGCTTCTCCGGGCCGCGCTCGACCAGTCCCGCGAAGCCGCGCCCGCCGGCGTAGGGGCGCTCGCCGCGCACGAACGCCTTGAGGTCCATGCCGGAGCAGAACGTGCCGTTCGCCCCGGTGATCACGCCGACGCGCAGGTCGGGGTCGGAGTCGAGGCGGTCCATCGCCTCGGCCACGGCCTCGGCCAGGGCGGAGTTGACGGCGTTGCGCGCCTCCGGCCGGTCGAGGGTGACGAGCAGGACCCCCTCGGCCGGGGTGTCGACGTGGACGGGCGGGCGGTCGGACACGGGCGCTCCTTCGGGCTCGTGAGCGGGGGACGTGATCGGGGACGTGATCGGGGACGTGGTGGGTGGGCGACCGGCGTCAGCCGCGGCCGCGCTCGGCGAACGGCAGGTGCCGGTCGGGGTCGGGATCCTTCGGCAGCCCCAGCACCCGCTCGGCGATGATGTTGCGCTGGATCTCGGACGTGCCGCCGGCGATGGAGTAGGTCTTCATCGCCAGGAACCGGTCGGCCGCCTCGCTGCCGGCCTCGGGCTCCCAGGCCACGGCGCCGTCGGGTTCCAGCTCGGTGCCCAGCACGCCGAGCTTCTCGGCGAGCACGGAGTGCGCGAGCTTGCGGATCGACCCCTCGGCCGTGGGGGCGGCCGCGCCGGAGGCGACGAAGCTGCGCACGGTCGTCATCTGGAGGACCTTCTCCTCGACGTAGGCCTCGAGCAGCCGGTCGCGGAGCACCGGGTCCGCCCAGGCGCCGGTCCCGACGGCACGGGCGACGAGCTCGTCCGCCTCCCCCTCCCCGACGGCCGGCCGCCCGGACAGGCCGTTGCGCTCCTGCATCAGAGTGGTGATCGCGACCGACCAGCCCTGGTTGACCGGCCCGATCCGCGCCGAGTCGGGAACCACGACGTCCGTGAGGAAGGTCTCGTTGAACTCGGCGTTGCCGGTCATCTGCTTGAGCGGCCGCGGCTCGACGCCGGGCGTGCGCATGTCCAGCAGGAAGTACGTGATCCCGCGGTGCTTGGGCGCGTTCGGGTCCGTGCGGGCCATGAGCAGCCCGAAGTCGGCGAGGTGGGCGTAGGAGTTCCACACCTTCTGCCCGTTGACGAGCCAGGTCCCGTCCGCCTGCCGGACGGCGCGCGTGGTCAGCCCGGCGAGGTCGGACCCCGCACCCGGCTCGCTGAACAGCTGGCACCAGAACTCGCGACCGCGCCGCAGTGCCGGCAGCCGCTCGGCCTTCTGGTCCGGCGTGCCCCACTCGAGGATCGTGTGGCCGGCCAGGACGAGGCCGACGAAGTCACGGTTGTGCCGCTCGGCGCGGTACCGCGCGAGCGTCTCGGTGACGACGGCGCCGCGGTCCGCGGGCAGCCCCAGCCCGCCGTGCTCCGCGGGCCAGGTCGGGGTGGCGAGGCCGGAGTCGCCGAGCAGGTCGAACCAGGCGGGCCCGCGCTCGGGGTCCTCGCGGATCGCCTCGACGGCGGCGAGGTCGCCCCGCGCGACGGCCGCCCGCCAGTCCTCGGGCAGGTGCGCGTGCAGCCACGCCTCGACGGCGGCGACGATCTCCGCGTCCGTCGCCTCCGGGGCGAGCGTGACCCGGTCGGTGACGGGCTCGGTGACGGTCATGCGGGAACCCCCTCGGTCGTGGCGCGGGACAGGGCGGCGGGCACCAGCTCGGCCCGGGCGAGCTGCGGCGAGCCGAGCAGCGCCCGGTCGGCGCGGGCCCGGCGCAGGTAGAGGTGGGCGTCGTGCTCCCAGGTGAAGCCGATGCCGCCGTGCAGCTGGATCGTGTCGAGCCCGGTCTGCAGGAAGGCGTCGCCGCAGTAGGCGCGGGCGATGGCGGAGGCCTGCGCGAACTCGGGCGTGCCCGGCTCCTGCCAGGCGGCGTAGTACGCCGCGGAGTGCGCCATCTCCCGCCGGACGGCCATGTCGGCCAGCCGGTGCTTCACCCCCTGGAAGGAGCCGATGAGCCGGCCGAACTGCCGCCGGGTGCGGGCGTACTCGGCGGTGAGCTCGGTCGCGGCCGTCATCCCGCCGACCTGCTCCGCCGACACCAGTACGGACGCGACGGCCCGGGCGTGGGCGAGCACCGCGCCGCCGCGGGCGGGGTCGCCGAGGGCGCGGCCGGGCGTGCCGTCGAGGGTGATCCGGGCGGCGCGGCGGGTGAGGTCGAGGGTCTCCAGCGGGGTCCGGGTGAGCCCGGTGGCACCCGCGTCGACCAGGTACGGAGCGGGTCCGGCCGGTCCACGGGCGGCCACGACCAGCAGGTCGGCGTCGCCACCGTCGAGCACGACGGGAACGGTGCCGGTCAGCCGGCCGCCGGCGTCGGCCGTCACGGTCACGGCGGGCCGCCCGGCGTCGTCCCAGGCCTCGACGGCCAGGGCGGCGGTCAGGCTGCCGTCGGCGATCCGGGGCAGGTACTCGGCCGCGGGCGCGCTCTCGGCGGCGCGGTCGTCGGCGGCGAGCAGGACGGGGGCGGCGAGCCCGACGGTCGGCAGGAACGGGCCGCCGTGCAGCACCCGCCCCATCTCCTCGACGACGATCGCGAGGTCGAGCAGGGTGCCGCCGAACCCCCCGTACCGCTCGGGGAGGGCGAGGCCCTGCACCCCGACCTGCTCGGCGAGCTCGGACCACAGCGCGGGGTCGTGCCGCTCCCCCGCCTCGGCCAGCTCGCGGGCCCGGGACACGGGCGCCCGGTCGGCCAGCACCCGCCGCACGGTCTCCCGCAGCCCGCGGTGCTCGTCGGTCCACCCGAACTCGGGTTCACGCTGCTCTGCGTACACGGCCGCCAGCGTGCAGCCGATGTGACGTCGGTGTCAATCTCACATTTGTGGACCGCCTACGAGCTGGACGATCGCCCGGAATCTGGTGGTTGACATGACCCCGATCACGGTCGATATTGCCACATGACGACGACGTCACAATCACTCGCCGGACCCTCCCCGGGCCGGCCGCCGGCGTCGTCCATCCGCCGACGATCTGGAGCGCCAACGCATGCTGACCGGCCAGGAGTACAAGGAGTCCCTCAAGGACGGCCGGAAGGTCTACTTCCAGGGCAGGCTCATCGAGGACATGGAGGCCGAGCCCGGTCTCGCCGTACCGCTGCAGTCCGTGGCGGACGGCTACGACAAGTACTACTCCGCCGCACCGGACGCCGTGAACCCCGTGGTCAGCGCCCCGCGCAGCGTGCAGGAGCTGCGGGACCGGATCCCCGAGCTCATGGAGCTCGACCTCGTCCTCAACGTGACCTACCAGTCGCTGATGACGGTCCTGGTCGCCGCCGGCCGGCTCGAGGGCTCCGTGCCGCAGTACATCCCGCGCATCGAGGCCTACGTCGAGAAGGCCCGCCGGGAGGACATCCGGATCACCGAGTGCATCACGGACGCCAAGGGCAACCGCAGCCTGCACCCGGGCAAGCAGGAGGACCCCGACGCGTACGTGCGGGTCGTCTCCCGCAGCGACGACGGCGTGGTCATCCGGGGCGCCAAGCTGCACATCAGCGGGGCCGCGCTGGGCCACGACCTCATGGTCATGCCGACCAAGACGATGCGCCCCGGCGAGGAGGACTACGCGATCGCCTGCGCGGTCCCGGTCAACTCCCCCGGCGTGCACATCACCAACACCACCTACCACCCGCTGCACGGGGACCCGCGGGACTTCCCGGTGTCCGCCCACGAGTCCATGCCGGACTCGATGTGCATCTTCGACGACGTGTTCGTCCCCGACGAGCGCGTCTTCCTCGACGGCGAGACCGAGCACGCCGCGGTGTTCGCCCACTCCCTGGGCCTGTGGGAGCGCCTCGGCGGCATCTCCTTCATGGTCCAGCAGGCGGACGAGCTCGTCGGGCTCGCCCACCTGATCGCCGAGGCCAACGGCACGGCGAAGGTCTCCCACGTGCGGGAGAAGATCGACGAGATGATGATCCACGCGACGCTGCTGCGGGCCGGGCTCGAGGCCGCGATCGCGAACGCCCACAGCACGCCCGAGGGCTACTTCTACCCGGACGACATGTTCACCAACGTCACGAAGTACCAGGGCGCCTCGCAGTTCGGCGTGATGGTGCGCCACCTGCACGACATCGCGGGCGGTGCCGTGGTCACCGCGCCGTCGATGGCGGACTTCGACAACCCGACGCTGCACCCCTACCTCGAGAAGTACATGAGCACGGGCGGCGGCATCTCGGGCGAGTACCGCTCCAAGCTCTTCCACGCGATCCGGGACACCACGGCCGACGCCTACGGCGGCTGGCACCTGGTGACCAACATCCAGTCCGGCGGCGGGCTCTACGCCCAGCGCCTGGTCACCCGCAAGAACTACGACCTGGACCGGGCCCGCGCGCTCGGTCTCAAGGCCGCAGGCCTGGCGAGCTAGTCCCTCGCCGGTAGCAGGCCCGGCGGGACGCGTCCCCGACGACGTGGGCGCCCCCGCCGGGCCGCTCCCCCCTGCCCGCGTACTCCCCGAAACCCCAGCGTGTCCCGCCGAAAGGGATGGATCTCGATGAAGAGAACGCTCGCCGCCGTCGCCTCGTTCGCGGCCGTGGCCCTCGCCCTCGCCGGGTGCAGCTCCGGCGAGGGCTCCTCCGACGCCTCCGGCGGCCTCACGGGCGAACCGGTGCTGGTCGGCGTCCAGGCCCCGATGGAGGGTGCCGCGGCCTACCCGCAGACCGGCTACGGCGCCGAGGCCGCCGAGCGGTACATCAACGAGAAGCTGGGCGGGATCAACGGCCGGCCCGTGAAGATCCAGCTCTGCGCCGGTGACGGCAGCCCCGAAACGGCAGTGAACTGCGCCAACCAGTTCGTGCAGTCGAACGTCGCCGTCGTCTTCGACGCCTACGACGCGTCGATCGGCGCCGCCGCGCCGGTGCTCACCTCGGCGAAGATCCCGATCGTGGGCGAGCTCGGCGGGTCCGCGGTGCCCGACGCGCTGCCGTGGGGCCAGGCCTTCTACTTCACGGGCCCGCTCGAGACCAGCGCGCTCGGCATGGTCACGATCCTCGACCAGCTCGGCAAGAAGAACGCCTCGCTGGCGGTCACCGACAACCCGGCCAGCCACGGGTACGTGGACAAGCTGGTGATGCCGGCCGCGAAGAACCTCGGCATGACCGTGTCGCCGCTCTACGCCCCCGGCAGCAACATGAACTTCAACGTCCTGGCCGCCACCGAGCTGTCGAGCAACCCGGACGTCGCCGGCATCATCGCGATGACCGAGGACGGCTGCACCGGCCTGTTCAAGGCGCTGCGCCAGCAGGGCTACGACGGCACGATCTTCGCGGGTTCCTGCTCGCAGTTCATCGCGGACATGAAGGACCAGGCCGCGGGCGCCATCATCCAGCCCCGCGTCTGGGTGCCGGCGGCGAAGGCGAACGCCCCCGCCGAGGTGCAGAAGCAGCTCGACGACTTCGCGGCCTCCATGGAGGAGATCGACCGCGGCGACCAGCAGTCCGCCCGCTCGCTCTACTCCTTCGCCGGCATGGTCAACCTGGCGAACGTCATGAAGGGCATCCAGGGCGACATCACGCCGGAGTCCATCACCGACGCGATGAAGAAGGTCAAGGACATGCCCACCTTCGCCGGCCCGCCGGTGACCTGCGACGGGCAGCAGTGGGCCAACCGGCCGTCGTCCTGCAGCCACCAGGCGATCTTCTTCGAGGTGCAACCCGACAGCTCGCTGAAGCCGGTCGACCCCAAGGGCTTCATCGACCTCGACCCGTCGAAGATGAGCGCCGCCTAGGCGGTCCAGCTCGCCGGGGCGGGCGACCCGAGCGGTCGCCCGCCCCGGCCACCGACCGAAGGAAGGAGTCCCGGTGGGGACGTTCCTGCAGTTCGTCGTCCTGGGCCTGGGGCTGGGTGCGATCTACATCGGCCTGGGCACCGGCCTCCTGCTGGTGCACCGCGCCACCGGCATCATCAACTTCGCCCAGGGCGCCATGGCCATGTGGGGCGCCTACGTGTTCGCGCAGCTCCGCCTGGACGGCACCCTGGTGTTCCCGATCGGCTCGATCGAGTTCGACCGCCGGCCGCCCACCGAGGTGGCGGCGCTGATCGGTCTGGCCACGGCGTTCGTGCTCGGCCTCGTCGTGCACTACCTGATCTTCCGGCCGGTGCGCCACGCCCCGGTCCTCGCGCAGGTGGTCGTCTCGGTCGCCGTGATGATCACGCTCCAGGCGCTCGTCGTCCTCCGCTTCGGGCCCAACAACATCGACGTGGCGTCGCTGCTGCCGGAGGGCTCGATCAGCGTCCTCGGCACCGACCTGCCGACCCGCGAGATCATCATGGCCGCGATCATGGTCGTGCTCGCCGCCGTGGTGTGGGCCTACCTGCGTTTCACCCGCGCGGGCGTGGCGACCCGGGCGGCGTCGGAGAACGAGCGGGCCGCCGTGCTGATGGGCTTCTCGCCGGACCGGCTCGCCGCCGTGGCGCAGGTGGTCGCGGTCATGCTCGGCACGGTCGCCGTCATGCTCGGCAGCTCGCTGACCGGCCTGAACCCGGACAACTACACCCTGCTCGTGGTGCCCGCGCTCGCGGTGCTGCTGGTGGCGCGCATGGAGTCCATCGCGGTCGTCGTGGTCTCGGCGCTGCTGCTCGGGGCGTTCCAGTCGCTGATCGGCCTGCTGGTCACCAAGCCCTGGTGGCCGCAGTGGGCGCAGTCCGGGCTCGACCAGGTCATCCCGTTCGCCGTCGTGATGATCATCCTGTTCGTGCAGGGCAAGCGTCTCCCCTCGCGCGGCTCGCTGCAGACGATCCGGTTGCCCGACGTCTCGATCCCCCGGCTCAAGCCGGTCCCCGCCGTGATCCTGCTGGTCCTGGGCGTGGCGGCGCTGTCGCTCACCTCGGGCACCTACCGGTTCGGCGTCACCACGTCGATCATCGTGATGCTGCTGGCGCTGTCCTACGTGGTGCTCACCGGGTACCTCGGCCAGATCTCGCTCGCGCAGGGCGCCTTCGCGGGCGCCGCGGGCTTCGCGCTGTCGAAGATGACCAGCTCGTGGGGGATCCCGTTCCCGCTCTCGCTGATCCTCTCCGCCCTGGTGGCGACGGCCCTCGGCATGCTGGTCGCGCTGCCGGCGTTCCGGATCCGCGGCGCCCAGCTCGCGATCATCACGATCGCGGCGGCGCTGGCCATCGAGCGGTTCGTGTTCAACAACTACACACTGAGCCCGCCCGAGGGGAACCCGATCGCGGACGCCACGCTGTTCGGGCTCAACCTGGGCGTGCGCGAGGGCCGCGACCTGTCCCGGATCGCCTTCTCGCTCACCGTCCTCGTCATCGCCGCGATCCTCGTCTGGGTGTTCATCCGGGTGGCCTCCGGCGACACCGGCCGGGCGTTCCTCGCGGTGCGCGCCAACGAGCGCGCCGCCGCCTCCAGCGGCATCGACGTCCGCAAGACCAAGCTGATCGGCTTCGCCATCTCGGCGTTCATCGCCGGCATCGCGGGCTGTCTGATCGGGTTCAGCCGCGGCCAGCTCTCCGCCGAGTCGTTCACCGTGTTCGCCGGCCTGCAGGTGCTCGCGGTCGCGTACCTCGGCGGCATCACGAGCGTGGGCGGCGCGATCGTGGCCGGCGTCCTCGGCCCGCTCGGCATCGTCTACACGCTTCTCCGCGGCGTGTTCGACCTCGGCGAGTACTACGCGCTGATCTCCGGCCTCGGCCTGATCATCACCGCCATCCTCAACCCGGTCGGCATCGCCGGCGCCACCCGCGAGCAGGTGGCCTGGGTGAGACGGAAACTCTCGCGCTCGGGGCCGCCCTCCGCCCAACCCGTCGCGCCGGCCGCGCCCCCGAAGGAGCCGTCCCGTGTCTGATGCACAGAAGGGTCTGCACACGCGCGACCTCACCGTCCGCTACGGCGGGCTCGTGGCCAACGACTCGGTCACCATCGACGTGGAGCCGGGCACGGTCGTCGGGCTCATCGGGCCGAACGGCGCGGGCAAGACGACCTTCGTCGACGCCGTCACCGGCTTCACCGCCTGCGAGGGCGAGATCGTCCTCGACGGCGCCCGGATCGACGCACTCCCCCCGCACCAGCGCCGGACGGCGGGCCTGTCCCGCACCTGGCAGTCCGGCGAGCTGTTCGGCAACCTCTCCGTCGCGGAGAACCTGCTGGTCGCGGCCCGCACCGGGGGGTGGCGGACGCTGGTGCGGGACGTCTTCGTGCCCCGCCGCAAGGCGAGCGACGACGTCGTGGCCCGGGCCCTGGAGGTCGTCGGGCTCGGCGACGTCGCCGACACCCTGGCCCGCGACCTCACCCTCGGCCAGCAGAAGCTCGTCGGCGTGGCCCGCGCGCTCGCCGGCGGCTGCGAGGTCCTGCTGCTCGACGAGCCGGCCGCGGGCCTGGACTCGATGGAGAGCCAGGCCTTCGCGGCGCGGGTTCGGTCGATCGCCGACTCCGGCCCCGGCATCCTGCTGATCGACCACGACATGTCCCTGGTCCTGGGCGTCTGCGACGTCGTCACGGTGCTGGAGTTCGGGAAGCAGATCTTCACCGGCACCCCGGCCGAGGCCCGGACCGACCCGACGGTGGTGGCGGCCTACCTGGGCGCCCCGGTGGAGGCGAGCCATGCCTGAGTCCGCTGTGCAGAGCTCCGCGCAGGAGCCGCTGCTCGAGACCGTCGACCTCGCGGCCGGCTACAACGGCGTGCCGGCCATCCGCGGGCTCTCGCTGTCCGTCGGCCCCGGCGAGGTCGTCGCGCTGCTGGGCCCCAACGGCGCCGGCAAGACGACCTCGCTGCTCGCCATGGTCGGGCTCGTCCCGCTGCTGGGCGGCGAGGTCCGGGTGCTCGGCGCCCCGCTCGGGCGGCGCCGCCCGCACCAGATCGCGCGGGCCGGCGTGCTGCTCGTGCCGGACGACCGCGGCATCTTCTACGGCCTCACGGTACGCGAGCACCTGCGGCTGGCCGCGCGGAAGCCCGACCCGGCGCGCGAGGCCCAGGTGCTGGACCGGTTCCCGGTGCTGCGCGACCTGGACTCGCGGCGGGCGGGCCTGATGTCCGGCGGCGAGCAGCAGATGCTGGCCATCGCCAAGGCGCTGCTGGCCCGGCCGAAGGTGCTGATCATCGACGAGATGAGCCTCGGGCTCGCGCCGAAGATCGTGCAGGAGATGCTGCCGGCGATCCGGGACCTCGCCAAGGAGGACGGCATCGGGCTGGTGCTGGTCGAGCAGCACATCGAGCTCGCGCTGTCGATCGCCGACCGGGGCGTGATCCTCAACCACGGCCGCGTCGTCCTCACCGGGCCGGCGGCCGACCTGCTCCGCGACCGGCACCTCGTCGAGGCGGCCTACTTCGGCTCCGAGCAGTTCGCCGACACCGAGGGCACGCTCGCCGGATGACCGCCGTCCTCGGTCCGGCGACCGCCACCTCCGCCGACGGGGTGCCGGTCGCCTACCGGCGCCGGCCGGTCCCGGCACGGTGCCGCTGGTCCTGGTGCACGGCACGTCCGCGCACGCGGGCTGGTGGGAGCACCTGCTGCCCGCGCTCCCCGACCGGTTCGCCGTGGTCGTCCTGGACCTGGCCGGGCACGGCGACTCGGGCCGCCGCGGGGTGTACCACCTCGACTCGTGGTCCGAGGACGTCCTGGCCGTCGTGCGGCAGCCTTCGACGGACCGGCCGTGCAGGTCGGGCACAGCATCGGCGGGCTCGTGGTGGCGGGGGCGGCGGTGCTCGACCCGGCCGCCGTCGCGGCCACCGTGCTCGTCGACTCGATCGTGGTCGACGGCTCCCCGCAGGAGGTCCCGGAGTGGCGCCCGCCGCGCGCCACCCGGACCTTCGCCGACCTCGACGAGGTGGCCGCCCGGTTCCGGCTCACCCCGCCGCAGCCCGAGGCCGATCCGGGCGTGCTGCGGGCGATCGCCGAGGGTTCGGTGCGCCCGGTGCCCGGCGGCTACGCCTGGAAGGTCGACCCGCTGATCTTCGGCGCGGTCGGCTATCGACCACCCCGTCGAGCTGGCCGCGGCGCTGCGCGAGGCGCCGGCCGTCGTCTCGCCGTGAGACCCCCCGGAGGAACCGCCCGGTGACCGCCTTCGCCACCGTCCCCGACCTGCTGGCCGTCGAACCCGGCACCGAGCTGGGACACAGCTCGTGGCGCACGGTCGAGCAGCCGCGGGTCGACACCTTCGCCGACGCGACGGACGACCACCAGTGGATCCACGTCGACCGCGAGCGCGCCGCCGCCGGCCCGTACGGCACCACCATCGCGCACGGCATGCTCACGCTGTCGCTGGTCCCGATCATGATCGGCGAGGTGGCCACTGTCCCCTCCGCCACCTTCGGCCTGAACTACGGCTTCGACAAGGTCCGCTTCACCGCGCCCGTGCCCGTCGGGTCCCGGGTGCGCGCGGCGGTCAGCGTGGTCGGCGCCGAGCCGGTCCGCGGGGGCGCGAAGGTGACCTTCCGCGCCGTCGTCGAGCTGGAGGGCTCCGAGCGCCCCGCCTGCGTCGCGGACATGATCATCGTGTGGATGGAGTAGTCGTCACGCCCGTGGGGCGGCCGGCGCGACCCGCCGGCCGAGGAACACCCCGAGCCCGACCATCCCGAGGGCCAGGGCGAGGTGCAGCCAGTTGTCGGCGTCGTTGACGGGCACGAAGTTCGCGGCGCTGTTCGGGTCGATGAGCAGGCCGTAGAGCCACAGCACCGCGTAGACCACCCCGCCGCCGATCAGGTAGTTGCGGGCTCCGCGCGCGGACCGGGCGGCCAGCAGGCCGACGACACCGAACGCCAGGTGGACGAGGTTGTGCAGCACCGACACCTGGAACAGGCCCAGCAGCATGGCGCCGGAGTGGTGACCCGCGCCCCCGAGCTCGTCGTAGGCGGTCGTGACGCCCGGGACGAACCCGAGGATCCCGACCAGCAGGAACACCGCCGCGATCGTCGCGGCCGCGACCCGGACGGCGCTGCGCTGCTGCGGCATGTCGGCGAGGCCCATGGTGCCCTCCGGTCGGCGTTCAGGCTGGGTCGTCGTGGGTGTCACCGCTGCCGGCCCGGGTAAACCTCGGCCGACGCCGTCGGAAGGACCCGCCCGTGCCCCCGATCCTCCACCGGCCGGGTGCCCTCGAGGGCAGCCCGCGCAGCCACGCCTTCCTCCCCGCCGACCCACGGGGATGGCGGTCGGTGGCCGTGACCGAGTGGGAGCTCACCGGCGAGGAGTGGGTGGACCGGCACCCGCACGACGAGGTCAACTACGTCCTCGAGGGCACCCTGGTCGTCGAGTGCGACGGCGAGACGGTCGAGGCGCCACGGGGCAGCGTCGTCCACGTGCCCGCCGGTTCGACCGGGCGCTACCGGGCCCCGGTCCACGCCCGGATGCTCGCGATCTACGGACCCAACCCGACCGGCGCCCCCACCGAGGTCGGCGGCCTGCGCCGGCTGCAGCCCGAGCAGCGTTGCGGCTCCACGGGTTCGTCGACACCGCCGGCGTCATCGGCGTGACTGTGCTGCGGATGGAGCAGGCGCGCACGCTCGTGTTCGATGATCACGCTCCGGTGACGATTCGGTCAAATCGGTAACGCCCGCTGATCCGTCCCGATCTCCCGTCCGAACGAGGCACGGGCAAGGGCAAGGACGGCATGACGAGCGACACCCCGAAGACGGAGACCGGCGGCGCGATGATCGGGCCGTACCGACTGGAACACCTGCTCGGCAGGGGTGGCATGGGCGAGGTCCACCGGGCCTTCGACACCAGACGATCGAGGACCGTGGCACTCAAGCTCCTCAGCCCGCAGTTCGCTCAGGATCCGCAGTATCGCGAGCGCTTCCGCAGGGAGTCGCACAACGCCGCGGCTCTGTCGAGCCCGCACGTCGTGCCGATCCACGACTTCGGCGAGATCGACGGCAGGCTCTTCCTCGACATGCGCCTGATCGAGGGGCGCGGGCTCGACGAGATCCTGGCGGAGGCCCCGCTCGAGCCGGCGCGGGCCGTCGCGATCGTCGGGCAGATCGCGGAGGCGCTCGCCGACGCGCACGGGCACGGTCTCGTGCACCGGGACGTGAAGCCCTCGAACGTGATCGTCGGTCCGTCGGACTTCGTGTACCTGCTCGACTTCGGCATCTCCCGCTCGCTCGACGACGTCGACACCGCGTTGACGCAAGCCGGAGCGACCGTCGGCACTCTGGCCTACATGGCACCCGAGCGGTTCGAGGGTGGGAAGCCGGATGCACGGTCCGACATCTACGCACTCGGCTGTGTGCTCGCCGAGTGCCTCACGAGCCGACGACCGTTCGACGCGACGAGTCTCCCGTCCCTGATGCGGGCCCACTTCGCCTCCCAGCCCGCGCTGCCGAGCGTCGCCCGGCCCGGCCTGTCCCCCGCGCTCGACGGCGTGGTCCTGCGCGCGCTGGCCAAGCAGCCGGAGGACCGCTTCCCGACCGCGCGTGATCTCGCTGCGGCGGCACACCAGGCGCTCTACGCCCCACCGCCGACCGCGGCCCTGCCGTTGCCCGAGCGACCGGACGCCGGCGATGTACGGAAGGAGGAGCGTCCTCGACGCCGTTTCCGGCCTGTGCTCGCCGCCGGAGCCGTGCTCGCCCTCCTGGTGGCGGTAGGCGCCGGTGTGGCACTGGGACGGGTCTCGACCACGCAGGCTGCGGTCGGCACGAGCGCCACGCCGGCGCCGACCACGGTTGCCGCACCCATCGCCACGACCGCGCCGACGATCGCCCCAGCGACGGCATCTCCGAACGGCGGCTCCGGAAACATCTTCGACACCCGCTCCGCCAAGGAGAAGACGTCGAGCTTCACCTACACGATCGAGACGAACTACCCAGCGCTGATCGGCTACACCGACGCCCGAGGTGATCAAGTGTCGTCGTCACAGATCGATGGACCTTGGACGCTTGTCGTGCCGACCGGGGGCTGGGGTAAGGACGCGACGCCTTCACTTCACGCAACCAGTACGTCGTCGAAGGGCGACACGACGTTGACGTGCACGATTACGGACGACAAGGGCGCCGTCGTCGTGACTCAAACGAAGGCCACCGCGCATGCGGCGGTCATCTGCCTGTCCTTCAACTACTGATCACGCGGCAAGCCCTGGGTCTGCTGGTTCTCCTACCGTCCGGTCCGCCCAGCCGGCGGCAGCTCGCCGACTCCGCGGTGCTGCAGGTCTCGGGGAGCTGACTATGTTTCGCCGACTGCTGTCGCGCTCACGGAAGGCCTGTCACTCCTCGACGAACGGCTCCCCGCACCGCCAGCACCGGTCCGATGGGGCGGTGGGGTCATCGGTGGGCATGGCGCCGCAGGCCGGGCACAGGCGATGCAGCCAGCAGACCGGATCGCCCGCGTCGGACCGCTCGTTCTCCGCGTCGAAACCGCTCACCGCTCCCCTTCCGCACAGCGCCTCGAGACGGCCCTCGGGCCGTCCTCAGTGTGACCCGAACTACTCCTCGCCGTCGGGAATTGAGCCGGTCAGGCTCAGGTTTACTCAGTCAGACGCTGCGAACCGCGCCAGCGACCAGCATCGAGGAGACACATCATGAGCACCCTGATCCCGCGTCGCGACCCCTTCGCCGAGTTCGACGCCCTCGTCCGCCGCGCGTTCGGTCCCTCGCCCGTGCGCTTCCCGCGCCCGGACAGCGGCTCCACCCCGGCCGCCGACGTGACCCGCGACGGCGACGACGCCCTGGTCTCCCTGGAGGTCCCGGGCCTCGACCCCGCCTCGGACGTGCACGTTGACGTCGAGGAGGGCCGGCTGGTCGTGCACGGCGAGCGCCGTGACGAGCGGCGCGAGGACGCCGACGGCCGCCGGTTCCGCGAGGTGCGCTACGGCTCCTTCCGCCGCAGCTTCGCCCTGCCGCAGCACGTCACGGCCGACGCGGTGAGCGCCACCTACGAGGCGGGCGTGCTGAAGGTCCGCGTGGCCGGCGCCTACGCCGAGCCCCGCAAGCCGGGCGTGACCAGCATCCCGGTGCAGGTCACGACCGCCGAGCTGCCGGCGCAGGAGGCCGAGAAGGGCTCCGAGCGGGAGTGATCCCGTCGGCCGGATCCCCCGGTCGAAGAACGACCGATGAACGACGGCACCCCGTCCTCAGGACGGGGTGCCGTTACGTCGTCGGGCACCGGAGTGCGGGAACCACTCATGATCGTCGCTCCTGGACCGCGACGGTCGAAGATCGACCGGCTCCGTCCACGACCACTGATCATGGTCGACGGCGCTGGATGCGGAACCGCGAACACTGCCCGCCGCACGCGGATCCGCGAGCACCGCCTGCCGGACCGCGGGCACCTCAGCCCGCACCCGGATCCGCGAGCACTGCGGCCCGGCCGACGCCTTGTGCCGTTCAGCGTTTGACGGCAAGCACCGGGACGTCGGCCTCCAGCAGCAGGCGCTGGGAGAGGCTCCCGAGCAGCGCCTTGCCGATCGGGGTGCGGCGCTTCATCCCGATCACGAGCAGGTCGACCTTGCCCTCGTACTCGTCGAGGGCGGCGAGGACGCAGTCGGCGAGGTCGGCGTGCCCGGTGCGCTCCCGGACCGTGATGGGCAGGTCGCTCGGCATCCCGATGACGTCGAGCGGGTCGAGCGCGAGGTTCAGCACGACCAGGTCCGTCTCGCGGCGCCGTGCCTCGTCGATCGCCGCCGACAGGGCCGTCCGCCCCTCGGGCGAGTCCGGGACCGCCACCACCACCGTCACCGCGCCACCTCCGCCGGAGCGCCCGCCTGCTTGAACTCCCGCTCGAGCTGCTCCAGGGTCCGCCCCTTGGTCTCCGGCACGATCGCCTTCGCCACCAGCATGGCGCACACCCCGAGACCGGCGAACAGGAAGAACGTCGCGGAGATCCCGATGCCCGCCACCAGGATCGGGAAGAGCAGGCCGACCAGGAAGTTCACGATCCACAGCATCAGCCCGCACACGCCCATGCCGAGGCCGCGGAGCTTGAGCGGGAAGATCTCGGACAGCATCAGCCACGTCACCGGGGAGATCGCGCCCTGCTGGAAGGCCAGGAAGGTCACGGTCAGCGCCAGCACGACCGACGCGCGGCCGACACCCTCGGGCAGGACCAGCGAGAAGACGCCGACGAGCAGCAGCGCGCAGAAGGTGCCGATCTGCCCGGCGATGAGCATGGGCCGTCGCGGCACCCGCCCGAGCAGCCAGATGCCGACGAACGTGGCCACCACGGAGATCACGCCGTTGGCGATGTTCGCGATCAACGCGCCGTTCCGGTCGAAGCCGGACTCGGTGAGGATCTGCGTGCCGTAGTACATGATCGAGTTCACGCCGGTGATCTGCTGCATGACGGCGATCGCCAGGCCGACGACCACGATGCGGCGGATCCACGGCACGGCGAGGTCGCGCCAGCCCGCGGTCTGCGCGGCCCGGTCCTCCTCCGCCAACGCGCGGACCTCGGCCAGCTCGGCCTCCGCCCGCTTTGCGTCCCGCACCTGCTGCAGCACGGCGAGCGCCTCGCCGAACCGGCCGCGCGACGCCAGCCAGCGCGGGCTCTCGGGCATCGCGAGCATGCCGATCCAGAGCGCGACCGCGGGCAGCGTGGCGATCACCAGCATCCAGCGCCAGACGCCGCCGGCCTCGCCCCAGATCCCGCCGATCACGGCGTTGCAGACGAAGGCGAGCAGCTGCCCGGAGACGATCATGAGCTCGTTCTGTGTGACGAGCCGGCCGCGCCGCTCCGCGGGCGAGACCTCGGACAGGTAGGCGATCACCGTGACGGACGCGCCACCGACGGCCAGGCCCAGCACCACCCGGCCGAACACCATCACGCCGACGCCCGGCGCGAAGGTGCAGACGAGGGTGCCGACGGCGAACAGCACCGCCAGCCAGAGGATCATGGTGCGGCGGCCGCGGCGGTCGGAGATGCGCCCGCCGAGGAAGGCGCCGAGGGCCGCACCGAGGAGCAGGGAGCTGGTGACGATGCCCTCGGTCGCCGGGGTCAGACCCAGGTCGTCGGTCATGTACGGCAGGGCGCCGTTGATCACGCCGGTGTCGTAGCCGAAGAGCAGGCCGCCGAAGGTCGCGACGACCGTCAGGAGCTTCAGCCGCCGGGTGTGCGGGCCGGGGACCTCCGTGCTGACGGCCGGCACGGCGTCGTGCGTGTCGTGGGACAAGGGAATCCTTCGCGAGGGGAGCGGTGCCGCGAGGGGCACCGGCCCCTCGCGGCCGGACGATCAGGCGTTGAGGCGGTCGGCGCCGAAGTGCTTCTCGATCAGGGCGGTAGCCTTCTCCCGCTGCCGCACGCTGATGCCCTCGGCGTCCTCCTCCCAGCCGAACACGCAGGACGAGACCACGCCGTCGAACCCGACCGAGGCGAGCGCGGCGAACACCGCGTCGAAGTCGACCTCGCCGCGGCCGATCTCGGCGTGCTGGTGCACCCGCGCGGTCGACCCCGGCGGGTTGACGATGTAGCGCAGCCCGTTCGACGCCGTGTGGTCCAGGGTGTCGGCCAGGTGCACGTAGGTGACCTTGTCGCCGGCCGCGCCGATGATCCCGGCCGGGTCTCCGCCGGTACCGCCCTGGTGGAAGGTGTGCGGGGTGCAGTACAGGAACGAGATCCAGTCCCGGTTCAGCCCGCGCACCATCTGCACCGCGGCGTGCCCGTCCTCGATGAAGTCGTCCGGGTGCGGCTCGAGCACCAGCGTGATGCCCTCGCGCTCGAACACCGGGATCAGCTCGTCCATCGACCGCAGGAACTGCGCCTCGGCGAACTCCGCGCCCTCCGGGCGGCCGTTGAACTCCGAGTTCATCGTGTCCACGCCGAGGTCGACGGTGATCTGGATGGCCCGCTTCCAGGCCCGCACCGCGGCCTGGCGCTCCTCCTCGCCGGGACCGGACCAGCGCAGCACCGGCAGCACCGAGGCGATCCCCACCCCGGCGTCCGCCGCGCGCTTGCGCAGCTTCGCCACCCCGGCGTCGTCGACGCGCGGGTGCTGGAAGAACGGGATGAAGTCCGCCTTGGGCGACAGCTCCATCCAGCGGTAGCCCATCTTCGCGACCACGTCGGGCAGCTCGTGCACCGAGTGCGTGGCGTAGAACATCTGCGGGTCCAGCGCGAGCTTCACGGCCGCGCCTCCAGCTTCACCTCGACGCGCCCGGCGGTGCGGACGGCCTGCACGCCGGCCTCGCAGATCGCGGCGGCGGCGTAGCCGTCCCAGGCGTTCGCGCCGTCGATCGTGCCGCGGCGGGCGGCATCCACCCAGCGCTGCATCTGGGTGTCGTAGGCCTGCCCGAAGCGCACCACGAAGTCGGGGGCGATGGTGCCGCCCCAGCGGCCGGCCTGCTTGACCACCAGGTTCTGGTCGAGCCCGATCGTGGCGCTGCCCTTCTCGGCGACGAGCTCCGTGCGGACCTCGTAGGCGACCTGGGTGCGCACGAAGCTCTCGACGGTGACCAGCCGGCCGGACTCGGTCTCGAACAGCACGAGCATCGGGTCCGAGACGCCCTCGGGCGCCGCGGACGTCGCCGCCCCGCGCAGCACGGTGACCGCCACGACCTCCTCGCCGAGCAGGAAGCGGGTGCAGTCCGCCTCGTGCACCACGGAGTCGGCCATGGCCATCTCCGAGGTGAAGGAGTCCGGCACCGCCGGGTTGCGGTGCGTGCAGTGCAGCATCAGCGGGGCGCCGACCGAGCCGCTCGCGATCAGCTCGCGCAGCGCGACGTACTCGGTGTCGAAGCGGCGCATGAAACCGACCTGGATCAGGTCGCGGCCGCTCTCGGCCTGCGCCTTCACGACCTCGTAGGACGAGGGGCCGTCCATGGTCAGCGGCTTCTCGCACAGCACCGGGATGCCGCGCTCGAGGCAGGCCAGGACCTGCTTCTCGTGCGCGAAGCCGGGGCTGGCCAGCACGACGGCGTCGACGTCGTCGGCCCCGACGGCCTCGAACGGGTCGGCGACGGTGCGGGCGCCGACCGGGGCGGCGACCTTCTCCGCCTGCTCGGGGGAGAAGTCGTTGACCACGGTCACGCGGGCACCGCGGACGCGACGGGTGAGGCTGTCGACGTGGAAGGAGCCCATCTTCCCCACGCCGACCACGGCGATACGCAGATCGTCCGACATGTCTTCGCGTCCTCTCAGGCCTTCGGGGTGCCGATGTCGAGCCGGCCCGAGCAGCCGGCGAGGTAGGTGTGCGTGCGCCGCGCGATGGGCAGCGGGTGGTCCGGCGGGCAGGGGTACATGTCCTGCTCGACGATCGCGTAGATGTCCCGGTCGAGCTCCTCGACGGCGGCGAGCAGCTCGCGCATGTCCGGCACGCCCAGCGGCGGCTCGACCATCGCGCCGAGCTTCACGGCGTCCGGGAAGGGGATGTCCTCGGCCTCGACGCGGGCGATCACCGCAGGGTCGACCTGCTTGAGGTGCAGGTAGCCGATGCGCTCGGGGTACTTCTTGATCAGCGCGACGTTGTCGCCGCCGTAGTACGAGACGTGCCCGGTGTCGAGGCAGAGGTTCACGTAGTCGGGGTTCGTGTTCTCGCAGAACCGCTCGATCTCGTGCTGGTACCCGACGTGCGAGTCGGCGTGGCTGTGGAACTGGACCCGCAGCCCGTACTCCTCCAGGATGCGGCGGCCCAGCTCGTCCATCCCGGTGGTCAGCAGCCCCCACCGCTCGTCGGACAGGACGCGGTCCTCCAGCGGGGCGCCGGTCTTGTGGTCGCGCCAGGTGTCCGGGATGACCACGATGTGCTCGCCGCCGACCGCCGCGGTCAGCGAGGCGACGTCCGTGACCTGCTTCCAGACGTCCTCCCAGGAGTCCGGCCGGTGCAGGTGCTCGAACACGGTGCCGGCACTGACCTTGAGGCCGTGCTTGTCCAGCTGGTCCCGCAGCGCGTTCGGGTCCGTGGGCAGGTAGCCGTAGGGACCGATCTCGATCCACTCGTAGCCGGCGCCGGCGACCTCGGAGAGGAACCGGTCGGCGGGGGTCTGCGCGGGATCCGACGGGAACCACACGCCCCACGAGTCGGGCGCGGAGCCGATCCGGATCGTCGATGAAGGGGCCACGCTGCTGTCTCCCGGTCCTCGGTGCCGTGTGCGTGGGCGCCCGTGAAGTGACGCCCTCGTCGTGGAACTAGAGCGCTCTAGTCGCTCCGTGGCACACTATGGTGACCGCAAGGTGCGCATGTCAAGACATACTCGTGAACGCATCCCGCGGTGATCCACCGCCCGTCCATGACCTGCAAGGATGCCGCCATGGCCACGCCCCTCCCGCCGCGCCGCCGGCCGACCATGGTCGACGTCGCGGCCCGCGCCGGAGTCTCGCGCGCGCTGGTCTCCCTCGTCTTCCGCGACCAGCCGGGCGCCTCCGCCGAGACCCGCTCGCGCGTGCTGGCGGCGGCCGAGGAGCTCGGCTACCGGCCGGACGGCGCCGCCCGGCTGCTCGCCCGCGGGCGCAGCCGCACCCTCGGTGTGCTGATGACGGTGCGCGAGCCGTTCGAGGCCGACCTCGTCGAGGCGATCTACCCGGAGGCCGAGCGGCTGGGCTACGAGGTGCTGCTCTCCGCGCGCACCCCCGGCCGGGACGAGGCGACGGCGGTCGACGGCCTGCTCGCCCACCGCGCCGAGGCCATCGTGCTGCTCGGGCCGGACGTCGACGACGCCTTCCTCGCCGAGCTCGGCGCCCGCACCGTCGCCGTCGTGGTGGGCCGGGCCGCGGCGGGGCTCGACAGCGTGCACAGCGCCGACGCGGACGGGATCCGGCAGGCCGTCGACCACCTGGCCGGCCTGGGGCACAGGGAGATCGTGCACGTCGACGGCGGCACCGGGTCCAACGCCGCCGCCCGTCGCACCGGCTATCTCGACGCCATGGCGGCGCACGGCCTCGCCGACCGCGCGCGGGTGCTGCCCGGCGCCTACCACGAGGACGCCGGCATCGCGGCCGCGCACGCCCTGCTCACCGAGCCGGAGCTGCCGACGGCGGTGGTCGCGGGCAACGACCGGTGCGCGCTCGGACTGCTGGACACCCTGCGCCGCAGCGGGATCGACGTCCCGGGCCGGGTCTCGGTGGTGGGGTACAACGACGACCGGCTCGCCCGGCTCTCGCACGTCGACCTCACGACGGTCCGGCAGGACGCGGGCCGGCTCGCCCGGCAGGCCGTCCGTGCCGCGGCCGCCCGGCTGGACGACCCCGACCTCGACCCCGGCGAGACCGTGCTGACCCCCGAGCTGGTCGTCCGCGGCACCACCGCTCCCCCCGGGCGCGGCAACTGCCCCTAGAAGGGCACTCGCCACTCACGACCGTGCCCGAGCTGCGGCGATGTGCCCTGCTCCGGTTTCCCCCACCCCGTACCCGGGGGCCGGTCGGCTGCCGCCGCGCGCCGTGCCGTCGAACGATCGGGACATGGCCGCACCCACCGCGTCCCCGATCCCGCCGCCCGCGGCACCGCCCTTCTGGCGCCGCCCCTGGGTCCTCCCGCTCGGGCTCCTGGCGGTCCTCTTCCTCGTCACCGCCCTGCCGCCCTACGTCGGGCTCGACCCCGCGCGCTCGCGGGTCTCGCCGCAGCCCGAGCTGCCGCACTTCTACCCGATGCTCGTGGCGCACATCGCCTTCGGCACGGTCGCGCTGCTGACCAGCGTGCTGCAGGTCTGGCCGTGGCTGCGGCGCACGCACCCGCGGGTGCACCGGTGGAGCGGGCGGCTGTACCTGTTCGCCGGCGTGCTGCCCGGCGGCCTGGCGGTCCTCGCGGTGGCGCCCTTCGGGCAGATGGGCCCGGTGCAGCAGGCGGGCAACACCGCGCTGGGCGTCCTGTGGCTGATCACCGGCGTGCTCGGTCACCGGGCCGCCCGCCGGCGCCGGTACGCGCAGCACCGGGCCTGGATGGTACGCAGCGTCGCCCTGACATGGTCCATCGTGGCCAATCGCGTGTGGTCACCACTCTGCCTGGCCGTGTACGCACCGGGCGCCCTGTCGGGCGCCGACGTTGCACCCACGGTGATCGCGCAGGCCGTCGGTGTCTCCGTCTGGGCGTCTTGGGTACTGAACCTGATCGTGGCGGAGTGGTGGCTGGCAGGATCGGCCAGGTGGACGGCACGACCGGTCCGAACGGAACGCACGGCGCGGCAGGACCCCGGGCCGCGACGATGAGCGACGTCGCCCGCCAGGCGGGTGTGTCCCGGGCGACCGCCTCCTACGTGCTCAACCGGACGCCCGGCGCCCGGATCCCGGAGCAGACGCGCGCCAAGGTGCTCGCCGCGGCGGAGGCGCTGCGGTACGTCCCGCACGTGAGCGCGCGGTCCTTGCGCCGGGGGCGCAGCGACCTCGTCGTCGGACACGTCGACGGCAGCGCGATCATGAGCGACCGGCTGCCCTTCTTCGGCCTGGTGCAGGTGGCGTCGGAGGTGCGCAAGGCGGGCTACACCTTCCTCATCCACGGCGACCCGACGGTCAGCGGGCTCGCCGCCGCCCGGGCGTGGCTGGCGCTGCGCCCCGCGGCCGTCGTCGCCACGCTCGACCGGTTCACCGAGGAGAGCGTCGCGATGCTCGCCGAGGCCGGCACCGTGCCGGTCGCGCTCGGTCGCCGGTCGTCCGAGCTCACGGCCACCGTCGTGCTCGACGACGGCGAGCTCGGCCGGGCCGCCGCCGGCCGTCTCGCGGACCGGGGCTGCCGGCGGATCGCGGTTCTGGGGTCGCACGAGGACCTGGCGGCGGACCAGGTGGTGGGGAACCGGATCGCCGAGGCGCTGGCGGCCGCGCGGGAGCGCGGGCTGGAGGCGCACCACGTGCCCATGCGCCCCCAGGTCGACGCCGCTGCCCGGGTCGTCGACGGGTGGCTGCGGGACGGGCTGCCGGACGGCGTCGTCGGGCCGACGGACCGGCACGCCGGCCTGCTGCTCGGCGCCCTCACCGACGCCGGCGTCGACGTGCCCGGCCGGGTCGCCGTGATCGGGATGGACGACGACCCCTTCTGCGACCTGCTCCGCCCGCGGCTGACCTCGGTCCGCGCCGACCTCACCGGCGGCGACACGCCGCTCGCCGGGGTCGTCCTCGCCGCGATCGAGGGCCGCTGGGACCCGGGCGACGCGGTGCGCCGCTTCCCCGCCCACGTCGTGGTGCGGGACAGCGCCTGACCGTTCCGGGAACCCGTTGCGACTGCCGAGGGCCCGGAACGGGAACCCGGGGCGGACCACGCCGCCGGAAGGAGCGATCGACATGATGACGGTGATCACCGAGATCACGCTGAAGCAAGGGTCCGAGCCGGAGTGGGACGCCGCGATGCGCGACCGGCTCGCGGCCGCCCGCGGGCGGCCCGGCTGGGTCGGCGGGCAGCTGCTCATCCCCCTGGACGGCCAGAACTCGCGGGTCGTGGTCGGGACCTGGCAGAGCCGCGCGGACTGGCAGGCCTGGCACGAGGACGAGGCGTTCGCCGAGACCCGCACCCGGATGGAGGGGCTGCAGGAGGGCGACAGCGAGCTGACGTGGCACGAGGTCGTGGTCGACTCGCGCGGCGGGGACTAGGAGTCGCCGGGGCGCACGAGGCCGCTCTCGTAGGCGATGACGACGAGCTGCGACCGGTCGCGCGCGCCCAGCTTTGCGAGGAGCCGGCTGACGTAGGTGCGGGCGGTCTCCGGGCTCAGGTGCAGCGCGGCGCCGACCTCCGCGTTCGACCGGCCGCGGCCGACCTGCGCGAGGACGTCCCGCTCGCGCGGGGTGAGGCAGGCGATCCGGTCGGTGGCGCGGCCGCGCGGGCCGCCGCGGCGAGCACCCGGTGCGTGACGGCGGGCGAGAGCAGCGCGTCGCCGCCGGCGACGGTGCGCACCGCGTCGCGCAGGGCGTCCGGCCGGGTGTCCTTGAGCAGGAACCCCGCTGCACCGGCACGGATGGCCTCGAACAGGTACTCGTCGTCGTCGAAGGTCGTGAGCATGACGACCCGGACCCGCCGGAGGGCCGGGTCGGCCAGGATCTCGCGGGTGGCCCGGAGCCCGTCCGTACCGGGCATGCGCACGTCCATCAGGACGACGTCCGGCCGCTCGGTCCGCACGACGGCGAGCCCGGTCGCACCGTCGCCCGCCTCGCCGACGACGGCGATGTCGGGGTCGCGCTCGAGGAGCCCGCGCAGGCCCGCGCGGACGAGGTGCTGGTCGTCGACGAGGACGACGCGCACGGGGCCTGTGGGGTCCGATGGTGGGCCCGCACGTCCGCTCACGTGCTCGCCCTGCCGATCGGGAGGCGGGCGCGGACCCGGAAGCCCCCGCCCTCCCCGGTGCCGACCTGCACCTCGCCGCCGAGCAGGGAGACCCGCTCGGTCATGCCGCGCAGACCGTGGCCGGGTTCCACGGCGGCCGCCCCGGGGGCGCCGCGCCCGTCGTCGGCGACCTCGACGAGCAGCCATCCACCGCCCGCCTCGACGGTCACGTCGGCGCGGCCGGCCTCGGCGTGCCGCAGCACGTTGGTGAGCGCCTCCTGGACCAGCCGGTAGGTGGTGGTGGCGACGACGGCAGGGAGCGCGGCGGTGTCCGCGCGGACGTGGAGCTCGACCGGCAGCCCGCCCCGGCGCACCCCGTCGACCAGCGCGGGGAGCCGGTCGAGGCCCGGCGCGGGTTCCGGGGCACCGGTGTCGCGACGCAGGGTCCCGAGGGTGGCGCGCAGCTCGGTCATCGCGCCGGCTCCCGCGGCGCCGATGGCGGCGAGCGCGGCCTGCGCCTCGGCCGGCTTGCCGTCGGCGAGGGCCTCCTCCCCCAGCGCCGCCTGCAGCGTGACCACGGACATCGTGTGCCCGAGCGTGTCGTGCAGCTCGCGCGCGATGCGCACCCGTTCGGCGTCGACCTGCCGGGCGGCCTCGCGGCGACGCTCCTCCTCCGCGGCGTCCACCTGGCGGGTGAGCTCGGCCCGCAGCGCCCGCCTGCTCCGGACCGCGTCGCCGAGGGCGACGACCGCGAGCACGAGCGCGGCCTCGGAGCCGAGCTCGAGGCCGAGGACGATCGCCGCGTCGTCGCCCTCGGTCAGCCGCACGCCGACGGACGCCGCGAGCAGGCACCCGGCCACGCCTGCGGCCCACAGCACACGCCCCCGCTCGGCGGCGACGAACAGGGCGGCCGCGATCGGCGCGGCCAGGCCGATCGGCGGCAGGTCCAGGACGTAGTAGGCGACGAGCCCGACCGCCGTCGCGAGCAGCACCGGCACCGGCCAGGCCCGGGCGGCGAGCACCAGGGCGGCGAAGCCGACGGCGAACGCGAACGCGGTCACGGAGCCGGCGACCGACCGGCCGCCCGGGCCGGCGTCACCGATCACCGCCACGGCGACGAGGCAGAACACCGCGACACCGAGGAGCACCTCGACGCGGGTGGGGCGGAGGGCCTGCACGATCGTCGAGAGTAGAGCGGAGCGCAGCGCCGCGGCAGGCGCTCGGGGGCGACGACCAGGCCGCCGCCCGTACGTCGAGAAGCGACACGTGATCGCGCGCCCGGGCGGCAGACCCCCGCCTGCTCCCGGACCTAGCGTCCCCCTCGCCCGACCCGGGCCGTCCGTCCCGGGACCATCCAGCGGAGGAGGACCCCATGTCCCGCACCACCGTCACGACGACGGCGCTCGTCGTCCTCGTGTGGGCGGCCCTGCTGTCCTTCGGCGGCGTGGCCGCCGAGACCGTGATGCTGTACCCGAACATCTTCGCCGACCCGCCCGCGTCGCTGGACCGGGCGCGGGAGTTCCTGGTGGCGGGCGGCCCGGCCGACTACTTCCCGCCGCTCGGCCTCGCGGTCGTGGTGACCGGCCTCGCCTCGGTCGTGCTGACCTGGCGCGACCCACGGCTGCGGTGGTGGGTCGCCGGGGCCGCCGCGGTGTTCGTCGCCTGCGAGTTCCTGTTCTCCGTGTTCTTCTTCTGGCCACGCAACGAGATCATGTTCGTCGACCCGATCGGCACCCATCCGGCCGAGGAGCTGCGCCGGGTCGCGGCCGAGTTCGTCGCCGGGCACCGGGTCCGCCTCGCCGGTGGCGCCGTGACCGCCGCCCTCGCCTTCACCGCGCTCCTGCGGCAGGTCCGGGCGACCGCACCGGCCGCCGCTACGGGCTCGGCGGGCTCGACGGGCGAGCGGCTCCCCCGGTGAACCGGTCCGACCCGACCCGGCAGGAGCCCGCGATGTCCGACCTCGGCCCCCCGTCCCCCGTCCTCCGCCTGCCCACCGGGGAGGCGGTGACCATCCGGGCCTCGGGCCGCGACACCGCCGGCGCGCTGTTCGAGGTCGACGCGCTCCTCCCGCCGGGACTGGGCGGCCCGCCGCGCCATCGTCACCTCGTCCAGACCGAGGCCTTCACCGTGCTGGAGGGACGCCTGCGGGTCGTCGTCGGTGCGGAGACCCGTGAGCTGCGCGCCGGCGACACCGCCACGGTGCCGCCCACGGTGGTCCACGCCTTCTCCAATCCCTTCGACGAGCCCGCACGGATCCGGATGCGCGAGACGCCGGCGGGCCCGCTGGAGGAGCAGTTCCGCGCGCTGGCGCGCGCCGGCCGGGTGCCGCCGCTCGGGGAGCTGGCCGCGATCAACGTCCGGCACGGCCTGCCCTTCGCCCTGCACGGCGTCCCCGATCTCGTGCAGCGTCCGGCCTGGCGGTTGCTCGCCCGGCTGCACGGCCGTCGTCACCGGTAGGCGGCTCGTCCAGCCGGGGGCCGCTCCGGCGTGCGGTCGGTGAGGTTGAGCCGCTCCGGGGCGGGAACACCCCCGCCCGGGTGGTGATCGGCGGCCCCGACCGGGTCCGCCGCGGCACCGGACGACGCCGACCGAGGAGTGAGCGTGGGGCATGATCCGCAGGGACCCGGCAGCGTGAGCGGGGAGGAGCGGTGAGCCGTCTCGTCGCCGAGATCCGGCGCAGGCTGCTCGACCGCATCCTGTTCGGCCCCCGTCGTGCGCGGGCCGCCGGCCCGGGCCTGCGCCCGCACGGCGGTGTCCGACCGCGTACCCGCGTCGGCTTCTGGGGCCCCGTGCCCTTCGTCTCGACCCGCACCCGGCGCGGCTCGGAGGTCTCGGTCGGCGGCTGCGGGTGCTGCCTCCCGATCCCCCTCCTCACGGTGCTCGGCCTGGTCACCGCGGTGTGGGCGACGTGTCGGCGGCAGTGGCGGAGGTAGTGGAGCCGGCGCAGGCCCGCGCTCCGGGTCGGTCGCGGTCACCCCGTGTGACGCCCCCGACAGCAGTCTCCCGACTATCGATCGCGGAAGCGGCTATACCACCGGCGCTCTGCTCCACCGATGCCGAGGGGATCGACACCCGTCCCCGAGGGCCCCGCGACCGAAGGACGAGATGAGCCAGCTTCCCCGACGTGGCCTCACGCCCGGCGTGCCGCCCCGCGCCCACCGGCTCCACCGCCGCTCCCGCTCGACGGCACCCGCCTCCGTCGCCCGCCGCGAGATCGTCCTGCACGACCAGCGCGTCACCTACCTGGAGAGCGGGCGGCGCAGCGGCGGGCCGACCGTCGTGCTCCTGCACGGGCTCGCGAGCAGTTCGGCCACGTGGCTGCCGGCGCTGCCCCTGCTCGGACGGCACGCGCACGTCGTCGCGCCGGACCTGCTCGGCCACGGGTCGTCGGCGAAGCCCCGGACCGGCGACTACTCCCTCGGCGCCTACGCCGCCGGCCTGCGCGATCTCCTGCTCGCCCTGCGCCTGGACGGGGCCACCGTGGTGGGGCACTCGTTCGGCGGCGGTGTCGCGATGCAGTTCGCCTACCAGTTCCCCGAGCTCACCGAGCGCCTCGTGCTGGACGCCAGCGGCGGTCTCGGCCCGGACGTGAGCATCGCGCTGCGCGCCGCGAGCCTGCCGGGCGCCGCCGCGGTCCTGAAGGTCGCGCACACGCTCACCCCGCGCCGGATCGCCGAGCTCTGCCACCGGGCCGTGCGGCTCGTCCCGGGGGTACCGCTCGCGGACCTGGACGAACTGGCCTGCGCCCTGGCCTCCTTCGCCGACCACGGTGCGCGCGAGGCCTTCATCCACACCGTGCGCAGCGCGCTCACCTGGTCCGGCCAGCGCCTCGACGGGACGGGCCGGCTCTACCTGCTCGCCGACCTCCCGGTGCTCCTCGTCGCCGGCACGGACGACGCCGTGATCCCCCTCGACCACACCCTCGCCGCCCACGACCGGCTCCCGCAGAGCCGGCTCGAGGTCTTCGAGCGCACCGGGCACTTTCCCCACTCCGAGCACCCGGCGCGCTTCGCCGAGGCGCTCCTCGACTTCCTGCACACCACCAGACCGGTGCGCAGCGACACGGACTCGTTCCGGCGCCGCTTGACGGCGAGCCGCCGACGGGCCGAGGCCGCGGTCGTCCCCGTCTGACCGGACCGGGTCGGACCGGGTCAGGCGGTGCGGCGCGACCGGGCCAGCGCCAACCCGGCGACGACCGCCCCGATCAGCCCCAGCGCCACGGCCGCGACGGCCCCGGCCAGCCCGTTGCCGGTGCCGAGACCCCCGGCGGAGTTGGCCGCGTGCAGCCCGCCGACGCCCGCGCCGACGAGCCCCAGCACCAGTCCGACGAGGGCCGCGGCCCGCCTGGTGCCGGGACGACCGCGGGGGCGGGCCAGCGCCAGCACGGCGACGGCCACGCCGGCCAGCGCCAGCACGGCGGCGACGGTGGGGACCGTCCGCCCCGTGCCGATCACGTAGCCGCCGACGGCGACGGAGAGGTCAGCGGCGTCGGGTGCGGCGAGCAGCTGGTGGACGGACATCGAGGGCTCCCCCCGGTCGTGGTGAGCCGGCCTGCCGGGTCGGTCGAGGCCGGTGCGCCGTGCGCGATGGGAGCGATGGTGGGCGCCGGGGCAGGGCGTGCGCGTCGGACGACGGTCGTCACTTCCGGCCGATACCCACGGCGTAGGGTCAGCCGCCGGGTGTAGCCGGCGTCGACCCGGGGCGTAGTGCCGGACACCGCTCGCGGTGGATGCGCTCGCGCGGCGAGACCCGCGACCATGGACCGGAGGCGACGGGTGCGGGTCGAGGACGGGCGCATGATCGACACCAGGGGCGGGGCGGGGCGCGGCGTGCTGTCGGCGCCGGCGGCCGACGCGGGTCTCGGGATCTGCGTGGCGGTGACACTCCTCGCCGCCACGGTCGCCGGGGTGGGCCCGGCCGTGCCGGACGCCCGACCCCTCGACGCCGGAGCGGTGGTGCTGGTCGTCGCGATCGCGGCCGCGATCGCCGTGCGCCGCCGCCACCCGGTCGTGGCCCTGGCCGTGCTCGACGTGGTCCCCGTCGTCTGGTTCCTCGCCCCCTATCCCGGACGCCTGGTCGCGCTGGCCCCGCTGATCGGCTGCTACACCCTCGCGGCCCTCCGGGGCTGGCGGTGGGGTGCCGCGGGTGCCGCGGGCACCGCGCTGATCCAGATCCTGGCGATCCGCGTCGTGCTCGGCGACGTCGAGACCGTCGGCGTGGTGCCCGATGCGGTGCTGCTGACGGCCACGGCCAGCAGCGCCGGCGCGGCCGTCGGGTACCACCGGGCGGTGCTCGCGGCCACCCGCGCCCGGCACGCCCGGGAGACCCAGGCCCGCGAGGAGCGGGCCCGCCGGCTCGCGGCCGAGGAACGGCTGCGCATCGCCCGCGAACTGCACGACGTCGTCGGGCACACCCTGGCGACCGCCAGCGTGCAGGCGGGGGTCGGCCTGCACGTCGTCGACCGGCGGCCCGGGCAGGCCCGCGAGGCGCTCGCCGCGATCAAGACGATCTGCGACGACGGCCTCACGGACGTCCGCACGATCCTCGGCATCCTGCGGGACGACGGCCCGGCCGAGGAACCGCCGGCGGAACCGCGCGCTCCTCGGGGCGGGCTCGACCGGCTCACGGACCTGGTCGACCCGGCCGAGGCCGCCGGCCTGCAGGTGGAGCTGGAGGTCGACGGCGAGCCGCGGCCCCTGCCCGCCCCCGTCGACCTGGCCGCCTACCGGATCGTCCAGGAGGCGCTGACCAACGTGATCCGCCACGCCGGGGCCCGCACCGTCCGGCTGGCGCTGACCTACGAACCCTCGCGGCTGCTCATCCGGATCCGCGACGACGGCCTCAGGTCCGCCGCGGGCACCCCGTGCGGACACGGCATCGACGGGATGCGCGAGCGCGCCCGCGCGCTGTCCGGCCGCCTCACCGCGGCCCCCCACCCCGACGGCGGGTTCGAGGTGTGCGCCGAACTCCCTGTTCCGGGCACGCGATGACCGCCCGCGACGACCTCCCGGTCGACCCGGTGCCCGCGCCCGTGCGCGTGCTCATCGTCGACGACGAGGCCCTGGTGCGGGGCGGCTTCCGGGTCCTCGTCGACACCGAGCCCGGCATGGTCGTGGTGGGCGAGGCCGGCGACGGGGCCACCGCGGTGGAGCTGGCCCGGCGGACCCGCCCGGACGTCGTGCTCATGGACATCCGCATGCCCGGCGTCGACGGGCTGCGCGCCACCTGCGAGATCGCCGCCGATCCCGACCTCGCCGGCGTCCACGTCCTCATCCTCACGACCTTCGACCACGACGAGTACGTCGTCGACGCCCTCGGCGCCGGCGCGGCCGGGTTCCTGATCAAGAACACCGAGCCCGCCCAGCTGCTGCGCGGCATCAGGGTCGTCGCCGGTGGTGAGGCCCTCCTGTCCCCCGGGCTGACCCGGCGGCTGATCGCCCGGCTCACCGCCCGGGCCGCACCGCCGCGACTCGACGCCGAGGCGCTGGCCCAGCTCACGGCCCGCGAGCGGCAGATCGTCGCCCTGGTCGCCCATGGCCTGAGCAACACCGAGATCGCCGCCGAGCTGACCATCAGCCACGCCACCGCCAAGACCCACGTCAGCCGGGCCATGACCAAGCTCGGCGCCCGCGACCGCGCCCAGCTGGTGGCGCTCGCCTACCGGCACCGGATCGTCGAACCCCCCGATCCCGCCTGACCACGGCACTTCGGGCCCGGCCCAGAAGTCAGTCCGAGGACGAGGACGAGGAGGAGCCCGAGTCCGAGGAGGAGCTCGACGACGAGTCCGAGGAGGAGCTCGACGACGTGTCGGAACCCGACCAGCCGGAGGCGGCCCCGGAACCCGACCAGCCCGGCTCCGACCCGCCCGACTCCGACCGGCCCGGGCCGGAGTCCGAGGTCCACGAGCCGCCACACGAGTGCTCCGCGCCGGGCCGGTGGTCCCGGTCGGGACAGGAGTCGTCCCCGCTCGCCGGTCCGTCGGCCGGCCACCACCACAACGGGTCGTCCGCGCCGGACGACCCGTGCCGATACGGCCCCGGCCGGGTGGCCCCGGCCGCGCCGCTCGGGACGAGCGGCCCGACGGCCCCGGCCCGCAGGTCCGCGAGCAGGCGCCGGTGCGGGGCGGTGACGAGCCGGAGCACCAGCAGCGCGATCACCGTGCCGACCAGCAGCGGCACCCCGAACAGCAGCCCGGGCCGGCCCAGGACCGCGTAGAGGACGCCGAGCACGACGAGGTCGCTGAGCACGAGGAGGGGCACGATCCAGCGCGGCAGCGGGGACGCGGCCACGTCGATCCCCGTTCTGGTCGGTCGTCCGGTCATGGCCCGACCACGATCATCGCGCCGGAGCCGTTAACCGGCGTCACCCGTCCTCACGAGTCGTCGCTCGTCGTCACTCGTCGTCCACGACGTGCACCGCGGCCTCCTCGGCGGAGGCCCCGGCCCCGTCCACCCCGGCGTCCCGCGCCCAGGCGTCCGCGTCGTCGTCGGTGACGCCGCCGTCGTCGTAGTCGACGAGCCGCCCGGCACGCGCGTTGCCGACCTGGTCGTCGCGCAGCTCGCCGTCCGTGTCGGAGGTGTCGGACTGCCAGTCCGCGTCCTCGTCGTCGTCGCCCCAGTCGTCCGGGATCTCGCGGGCGAGCCGGTGGTCGAGGTCCTCGCCGGTGTGCTCGTCCGAGGGCGTGATGCCGTAGTCGTTCACCGCCCAGGGACGCTCCGGCGGGGAGTAGCCCTCGTCGAGCACGTCCTCGACCCCGCGGTAGTCCAGCGTGTCCTCGGGTTCCAGCTGGTCGGTGTCCACGTCGGGCCCGTTGTCGTCACGGCTCATGCGCGTCAGCCTGGCACTGCTCGGCGACGGCGTCGACGAGACCCCAGCGGAGCGCCGTCGCCGCGTCGCAGGGCGTGCCCGAGAGGGCGAGGTGGAGGGTCCGCCACCGGCCGATGCGCCGCGGCAGGCTCACCGTGCCGCCGGCGCCGGGGATCAGCCCCATCCCGACCTCGGGCAGCCTGATGGTCGTGTCCGGGGCGGCCACGACCCGGCCCGCGAAGGCCGGCACCTCGATCCCCGCGCCCACGCACGGCCCGTGCAGCCGGACCTCGACGCGGTCGCGCAGCGCGTGCACGGGCCGGGCGGCGCCGGCCCGGGTCCGGACCAGGTGGGCCGTGGCGAGGTCGGGGGCGGTGCCGAACTCGTCGAGATCGCCGCCGGCGCAGAAGGCCGGGCCGGCGCCGTCGAGCACCACCTGCTCGACGGCCGGGTCCAGCAGGGCCAGGTCGAGCGCGTCGACGAGGGCGTCGCGCACCTGGCGGCCGTAGGCGTTGCGCCGCTCGGGCCGGTTCAGGGTGAGGTGCAGGACGCGGCCCGCCCGCGTGACCCGCACCGGCTCCTCGACCGGCGGGGGCAGCGGGCGCGGCCCCCGCCGGGTGAGCCAGCCGCGGAACTCCGCCCCGCCGAGCAGGGTCGAGTAGGCGAAGGACTCGGCGTCGAGCGCGGCCGGCACCGGCAGGTCGACGGACCACCGCAGCAGCCCGGCGAGGACGGTCGCGGCCTGCGGGTTCGCCTCCGTCGCGGCGTGCAGGCCGGCGAGCGCCGCCGCGGGATCGTCGACGCCGACGTGCTCCGGCCCGGTGTCGCGCCCGACCGGCACCAGCGTGAGCGCCAGCGCGCCGACCAGGGGCGCCCACCCCGGGTCCGGCTCGCCCACACCCACGAGGATCCGGTCGGACTCCCCCGCGATCCGCGCGAGCCGCTCGACGTCGGCCGGCGGCGCCGTGAGATCCACCCCAAGCAGCGGGGTGTGGACGCGGGCGTCCGCGCCGAGCAGCGGCCCCGGGCCGGCCAGCTCGGCGGGCGGAACCAGGGGTGGCGTCATGGCGCGGTGACTCTAGCGCCACGACCGGGGTTAGGGTGCCGGCGTGGGGACGGACGCCACGGCGGACTGGGCGGCGTCGGGCGTCGTGCCGCTGACCGGGCACCCGGACGGCCCGCCACTGGTCCCGCCGGGCCGCGCGGCGTCGGTCGCCGCCGAGCTCGGGTCCCTGTTCGGGCTCGACGGGGCCGCCCTGCTCGCCGAGCGCGCGGCCTTCACCGGCCACCGGCGGGCGGGGCGGGTGTCGGTGGGCGGGAGCTGCCGGCTCCTGCCGCTCGCGGCGGGCTGGGCCGCCGTCTCGTGTGCCCGGCCGGACGATCCGGCGCTGCTGGGCGCGCTCGTCGAGCACCCCCTGCCGGAGGACGACCCGTGGCCGCTGCTCTCCGCCGCGCTGGCCCGGATGCCGGCGCACGACCTCGCCGAGCGCGCCGAACTGCTGGGGGTCGCGGCGGCGCCGATCCGCGCCACGAAGTGCACCCCGCTGTCGTTCGGCGCCCCGCGGTCGGTGGCGGGCCGGCTCGTCGTGTCGTTCGGCGCGCTGTGGGCGGGCCCCCTGTGTGCCCACCTGCTCGGGCGGGCCGGGGCCCGCGTGGTCACCGTGGAGACGCCGACGCGGCCGGACGGGGCGCGGCGCGGGGAGCCGCGGTTCCACGCGCTGCTGCACCACGGCGAACGCTCCGTGGTGCTCGATCCCGCCGGCCCCGCGGACCGCGCGGCCCTCGCGGCCCTGGTGGACGCCGCCGACATCGTGATCGAGGCCTCCCGGCCGCGGGCCCTGCGCGGGTTCGGGCTCGACGCCGAGGCCGCGGTCGCGCGCGGCGCCACGTGGATCTCGATCACCGGGGCCGGCCGGGCGTCGAACCGGATCGGGTTCGGCGACGACGTCGCGGCCTCGGCCGGGCTCGTCGCCCGCGACGCCGCAGAGCTGCCGGTCTTCGCCGGCGACGCGATCGCCGACCCGCTCACCGGCCTCACCGCGGCGGCGCTCGCCCTCACCGTGCCGGGCACGCTGCACGACGTCGCGATGACCGAGGTGGTCGCCCGGACCCTCGACGGCACCCCTGGACAGTGCGCTCGGCGGGACGGCTCGGGGTGGGTGGTCGACACGCCGTCCGGCCCGGTGCCGGTCGCGGCCCCGCGTGCGCGCCCGGTGCCGGGACCGGCGCCGGGCTCGGGCGCGGACACCGCGGCCGTCCTCGCCGAGCTGGGAATCCGGTGAGCGACCTGCTGCGGGACGCCGAGGGACCTCCGATGAGCGACCTGGTGCTGCGCGACGCGGAGGTGGACGGGTCGCGGGTC
Organism: Pseudonocardia yuanmonensis; assembly: GCF_039542425.1. Lineage (NCBI taxonomy): Bacteria > Bacillati > Actinomycetota > Actinomycetes > Pseudonocardiales > Pseudonocardiaceae > Pseudonocardia > Pseudonocardia yuanmonensis. The sequence continues at coordinate 30,221 of NZ_BAABIC010000014.1, read as the reverse complement.
GACGTCCGGGTGCGGGACGGGCTCGTCGCCGTGGTCGCGCCCGCCGGCACGCTGCGCGGTCCCGCCCTGGGCTGCGGCGGGGCCGCCCTGCTGCCCGGGCTCGTCGACCACCACGTCCACCTGCACGCGCTGGCCGCGGCCCGCCGTTCGGTCGACTGCTCGAACCCGGCACGCCTCGCCGCGGCGCTCGGCACGGCGGTGGCCGACGAGCACGGCTGGGTCCGGGGCACCGGCTACCCGGGCGACGACCTCGACGCCCGCACCCTCGACGCCCTCCACCCCGCCCGGCCGGTCCGGGTCCAGCACCGCAGCGGCGCGCTGTGGGTCCTCAACTCCCGGGCCCTCGCGGCGCTCGGCCCGCTCGACCACGCCGGCGTCGAGCGCGCGGCCGACGGCACCCCGACCGGCCGGCTGTTCCGCGCGGACGACTGGCTCCGCACGCGGCTGCCCGCTGCCGTCCTCCCGGACCTCACCGAGGTCGGCAGGGAGCTGGCGGGGTACGGGATCACCGCCGTCATCGACGCCACCCCGGATCTCGCGGACGAGGCCGCGCGGGCGCTCACCGCGGTCCCGCAGCGCGTGACGCTCCTCGGCCTGCCGCTCGACGCGACCGTACCGTCGAAGGCCGCGGTCGGCCCGCTGAAGATCGTGCTCGCCGACTCGGGCCTGCCGCCGTTCGACGAGCTGGTGGCGCGGATCGGCGCCGCCCACGCGGCCGGTCGGGGGGTCGCCGTGCACAGCGTGACCCGCGAGTCGCTGGTGCTGCTGCTCGCCGCGCTCGACGAGGCCGGGCGGCACCCCGCGGACCGGGTCGAGCACGCGGCGCTGGTGCCGGAGGAGCTGGTCCCGGCGCTGCGCGGGCTCGCCGTCGTCACGCAGCCGGGGTTCCTCGCCGACCGCGGCGACCTCTTCCGGCGCGAGGTGCCCGCGGAGGAGCACGGCGACCTCTACCGCTGCCGGAGCCTGCTCGAGGCGGGGGTCGCGGTGGCGTTCTCCTCCGACGCCCCTTACGGCCCGGTCGACCCGTGGACTGTCATCGGAGCAGCGACGACCCGGCGCACACCGGACGGCGCGCCGCTCACCCCGGGCGAGGCCCTCACCGCCCGACAGGCCCTCGACGCCTACCTCGCGCCTCCCGACGACCCCGGCGGGCCGGCCCGGCGGATCGTCCCCGGCGACCCCGCCGACCTCGTCCTGCTGGACCGACCCCTCGCCCAGGTCCTGACCGCGCCGTCCGCGCACGCGGTGCGCGGGACGATGATCGGAGGCAGGTGGGTGTACGGAGGCTGAGCGGGTGCAAGGCCTCCCGCTGTGATCACCGTTCCTGGATCGGGACGGTAGGAATCCGACCGCACACGTCCAGAGGCGGTGATCATGAGCAGCGGCGGACGGCGGCCGCAGTGCTCGCGGTTACGCGTGCGGGACGGCGACACCCTTGCGCCCGAGCACGATCACTCCTCACGACCGGAGGAAGCCCGCCGCGACTCGGCTCAGCGCCGGGTGAGCAGCCCCGGCTCAGCGCCGGGTGAGCAGCCCCGGCTCAGCGTTGGGTGAGCAGCCCCTCGAGCCCGCGCGCCAACGTCTCCCGGGCCCGGACCGCGTCGGCGAGGTAGCCGGCGACCATCGCGCCGTCCCGCAGCATCATCAGCTGCGCCGCGGCCTGCTCGGGATCGGGATGCCCGGCGATCCCGAGCTCGCGCACGAACAGCGCCGTCAACCATGCCCGGTGCTCGGCGACCGCCCGGTGCACGGGGCTGTCCGGATCGGGGTACTCCGCGGCGGCGTTGATGAACGCGCACCCCCGGAACCCGGCGGAGCACAGCTGCTCCCCCATCTTCCCGACCACGGTCCGCAGCCGCGGCGCCCCCTCCGGCACGGCCGCCGCGACGGCGCGGACCGCCTGGTCGACCTCGCGCAGGTAGGCCACGACCAGATCGTCCTTGCTCGGGAAGTGGCGGTAGAAGGTCGCGCGGCTGACCGCGGCCTCGCCGATCACCCGGTCGACGCCCACCGCGCGGATCCCCTCGCCGTAGAAGAGCGCGGACGCGGTGCGCAGCAGCCGGTCACGGGCCTCCGACGGGCGTGGGCCGCCCCGGGAAGGCGGGACGGCGAGCCGGGCGGGCATGCGGCCACCGTAGCAGACAGAACGATCGGTCTTGCGCTTCCCGGCGGGCCGTGCCAGAGTCGGCGTCAGCAGGAAAGACCGTTCGTTCTACCGAAGGAGCCGATCGTGCAGGTCCTCTACACCGCCGCCGCCATGTCCAGCGGGGACGCCCGGAACGGCCACGTCCGCTCGTCGGACGGGATCCTCGACCTCGACCTGGCCACTCCGAAGGAGATGGGCGGCGCGGGCGGGGCCACCAACCCCGAGCAGCTCTTCGCGGCCGGCTACTCGGCCTGCTTCCACTCGGCCCTCAAGGCGGTCGCCCGGCAGAAGAAGATCGACATCAGCGACTCGTCGGTGTCGGCCGAGGTCGGGATCGGGCCGAACGACCAGGGCGGCTACGCGCTGACCGTCGCCCTGCACGCCGAGATCGGCGGGGTCGACCAGGCCACCGCGGACGAGCTCGTCGAGGCCGCGCACCAGGTCTGCCCGTACTCGAACGCCACCCGGGGCAACATCCCGGTGACGGTCGACGCGACGGTCGAGTGACCGGCCGGCAGACCGGCGGACACGCCGCCTGATACACGGGCTGACAGCCACGGGCCCGGCACCGCGAGGTGCCGGGCCCGCCGTCGTTCGTCAACTCGGTCGCCCGCGACGGGTCGGGATCGACCACGCCCGGGATCGTGCCCGGGCGATCGTGCCCGGAGCGCCGAGGAGTCCCGCCCGGGGAGATCGTCCCGGGTTCGGTCGTCCCGGGTTCGGTCGTCCGCGGCTCAGTCACCCGCGACGGGCTGGGGCGCACGGCTCGGGAGACCCGGCGCCGGGATCCCACCCGGGGCCGCCGCGCCGAGGGCGACCCGCACCTGCGTCGTCGATCCGGGGTCGACGCGCACGACCTGGACGTCCGGCGCGTACCCGGCGGCGGTGAGGGTGTAGGTGCCGCTCGGCAGGTCGACGAAGGCGAACCCGCCCTCGCCGTCCGTGGTCGTCGACCCGACCACGTGGCCGTCGGCGTCGACCAGGGTGGCGACGGCGTCGGGCACGCCCCGCCCGCTGCTCGCCGCGGTCACGGTGCCGCGCAGCTCGGCCCGGTTCGGCAGGACGACGTCGTGGACCAGCGGCGCCCCGTCGGTCAGCCTCACCGAGGTGGCCACGGGCACGCCCGGCCCGGCGACCGCCAGGGTGAAGGCCCCGCCGGAGACCCCGGCGACGCGGTAGCGGCCGGCCCCGTCCGTCCGGGCCGTGCCGGCGACGTCGCCGCGGGCGTCGATCAGCGTGACGGTCACCCCGGCGGCGGGGACACCGGGCTCGCCCCGCGACACCGTCCCGGACACCTCGCCGCCCCCGCCCAGCACGACGTCGTGCCACACGGGGCGGTCGGCCACCGCGACCATCGACGCCGAGGGCCGCAGCGTCCCCGCCGAGACGACCAGCAGGAAGGTGCCGCCGGTGGGCAGGTGGAACTCGAAGCCGCCGTCGGGGTCGGTGGCGGCCCGCGCGATCTGCTCCCCCGTCCCGGCGGTCAGGGTGACGACGGCGTGGCCGATCCCCGCCCCGCCGGGGCCGCTCACGAAGCCGTAGACCGCGGGGCCGACGCCGTCGGGGTCGGCTCGGCGCTCGCTCGTCGCGTGGCGCGGCATCGTGTGGCGGCCCCGGTCGGCGGGCAGTTCGACGGGGGTCGAGGTGGTCACCGGGGCGGCGGCCGCGGCAGCCGGAGCGGCGACGGCCGGCACGGCGCCGGCGGGCGCGACGGCCGGGGCCGCGCCGTCCGCCCCGTTCACGCCGTCCGCCCCGTTCACGCCGTCCGCCCCGGCCTGCTGCTGGATCCCGCTGAGCGTGCGCAGCGGGACCTCCTTGATGAACACGACCGCGAGCAGCGTGACGATCGCCAGCGCGCCCGCGACCAGGAAGATCCGGGCGGTGCCGTCGCCGTAGGCGCCGCGGACGATGTCGGCGACGAAGGCGGGCAGCTCGTTCAGCGAGCCGATACCCACCTCACCGGAGGCGGCCCCCGTGGCCGGCACCCCGGCGTCGGCGAGGCCCTGCGCGGTGAGGTCGGCGACCCGGGTCGCGAGGACCGCGCCCAGCACCGAGACGCCGACGGTGCCGCCCAGCGACCGGAAGAAGGTCACCGTCGACGACGCCGCGCCCAGGTCGGTGACCTCGACCGTGTTCTGCACCGCCAGCACGAGGTTCTGCATGGTCATGCCCATACCGAGGCCCAGCACCGCGAGGTACACGCCCATCAGCCAGATGTTCGTCGCGTGGTCGATCGTGGACAGCAGCCCGAACCCGCCGACCATGAGGATCGCGCCGACGACCAGGAAGACCTTCCACTTCCCGAGCTTGGTGATCAGCATGCCGGAGACCGTCGCCGAGAGCGTCGAGCCGATGATCATCGGCAGGGTGAGCAGCCCGGACGCGGTGGGCGAGTAGCCGCGCGCGATCTGGAAGTACTGGCCGAGGAAGACCGCGCCGCCGAACATCGCGACGCCGACGGCGATGCTCGCGATCACCGCGAGCGTGGTCGTGCGCTCCTTGAACAGGTACAGCGGGACGATCGGCTCCGCGGCCCGCGACTCCACGAACACCGCGAGGCCCAGCAGGACGACGCCGATCGCCAGGAGCAGCCACGACGTGCCGGAGCCCCAGGCGAACTCGTCGCCCGCCAGGGTCACCCAGATCAGCAGATCGCAGACCCCGGCGGCGATCAGGGCCGCGCCCAGGTAGTCGATCGTCACCGCACGCTTCACGACGGGCAGGTTCAGCGTGCGCTGCACGACGACCAGCGCGACCACCGCGAACGGCGCGCCGACCCAGAAGCACCAGCGCCAGCCGAGGGCGCTGTCCACGATCAGGCCGCCGATCAGCGGGCCGGCGACGGTGGCCAGCGACATCACCGCGGCGATCGGGCCGGTGTAGCGGCCGCGCTCCCGCGGGCTGATCATCGCCGCGATCACGATCATGATCAGCGACTGCAGCGCGCCGAGGCCCAGGCCCTGGACGGCGCGCCAGACGATCAGGACGTCGACGGAGTGCGAGAAGCCGGCGAGGATCGAGCCGCCGATGTAGAAGACGATGCCGAGCTGGACCAGCAGCTTCTTCGAGAAGAGGTCCGAGAGCTTGCCCCAGATCGGGGTGCTCGCCGTCGACGACAGCAGCGTCGCGGTGACGACCCACGTGTACTGGCTCTGCGAGCCGTGCAGGTCCGTGATGATCGTCGGCAGCGCGTTCGAGACGATCGTCGCCGACAGGAACGCGGTGAACATCGCCAGCAACATGCCGGAGAGCGCCTGCAGGACCTGCCGGTGCGTCATGCCGTCCTCCTGCCCGCTCGTCGGGGGCGCTGCCGGCGCGCTCGGCGCGACCGGTGTCTCGGCGCGGGTGGTGGACACGCGTGCTTCCTCGTCTCTCGCGTCTCGCGGATCTCGCGGGTTTCTCGGGATGGTGCGGGTCGGTACCGGGCGTACCCGGTCGCCGGCGGCTACCGGGTCGCGGCCGGTTCGGAGCGCCGGCGCGGCGCGGGCGGGATCCGGTGCAGGTCCGCGACCAGCCCGCGGAGCTCGGCGGCGATCCGGCCGACCTCCTCGTCCGTGCGGTGGGCGAGGGCGGCGGCGATCTGCTCGGCGTTGTGCTCGCGGTGCGCGGCGAGCGCGGCGCGGCCCGACTCGGTCACGCCGATCAGGTGCGCGCGGCGGTCCTGCGGATCGGGCCGGCGGGCGACGAGACCGGCCTCCTCCAGCACGGCGACGCGTCGGCTGACCACGGACGCGTCGACGTCGAGCGCGGCGGCCAGCACCCCGAGGCGCTGCTCTCCCTCCGTCACGAGCAGGCCGAGCAGCCCGGCCCGGGACGGGTGGAGCACGCACGCGCCCTCCACGGGCGGCTCGGCGTCGGCCAGCTGCCGCGCGAGGCGGCCCAGGCCGACGAACTCGCGGATCGCCTCCACGAGGTCGGACGCCGTCGAGGTGCTGATCACGGGCCTCTCCCTTGTTTGCTACACGCAAGTATACGCCGATGCTTGTGCCATGCAATTTCGGGTCCGTCACGTTGGTCCGTCGTGGTCCCTCCGACCGGTTGCGGCGGGCTCGTCCGCCCGGTGCGCGACTAGCCTGGACCCGCCATGAGCGCCTCCCCCGCCGCGGGCCGCCCGCGCGATCCCGACGTCGACAAGCGGGTCACGCGCGCGGCCGTCGAGCTGTTCGGGTCCCAGGGCTGGGCGGGCTTCAGCGTCGAGGCGGTCGCCCGGCGCGCGGGCGTCGGCAAGGCGTCGATCTACCTGCGCTGGCCGAGCAAGGAGGCCCTGCTGGTCGGCGCGCTCGCCGACCGCGTGCCGCCCGTCGCGGACGTCGACACGGGCACCCTGCGCGGCGACCTCGTCCGACTGGCCCGTCAGCTCCTGGAGATGCACCTCGGACCGTCGGGGCGCGCGTTCGAGCGGATGGGGCTCGACGCGTCGCAGCTGCCCGGCGTGGCCGAGCGCTGGGAGCGGCACCGCGAGGCCCAGGTGCGCGCGGCGCGGGCGATGGTCCGGCGCGGGATCGAGCGCGGCGAGATCGCCGCCGACACCCCGGTCACGCTGCTGCTCGACACGCTGTGCGGCGGCGTCGCCCTGCACGTCTCGTCCACCCCGGAGCGGCTGCGCCCGGACATCGACGTCGAGGGCTACGCCGAGCGCCTCGTCACCTTCCTGCTGCGCTCGGTTGAGTGAGCGGCCCGCGCCGGGTTACCGTCCGGACAGGTTTTCGGACGTTCGGCGTCCAGGAAGTGGGTGGCGGGTGGTGCAGAAGGTCCCCGCGGGCGGTGTCCCCGCGGGCGTGGAGGTCGTCGGGACCGCGCAGCGCGAGGCGTGGGCCGCGAAGGTGCTCCCGCCCGTCGAGCGGCTGGAGGCGGGCCTGTGGTCCGTGCCGGTGCCGATCCCGCACAACCCGCTGCGCTACACGCTCTGCTACCTCGTCCCCGGCGACGACGGCGTGGTCGTCGTCGACCCGGGGTGGGACACGGACGAGACATGGTCGGCCCTCGTCGCCGGTCTGCAGGCGGCGGGCGCGAGCTTCGACGACGTCGTCGGCATCGTCGCCACGCACGTCCACCCCGACCACCACGGCCTCTCCGGTCGGCTGGCCGCGCGCAGCGGGGCGTGGATCGCCATGCACCGCATGGAAGCCGCGACGCTGCCGCAGCGCTGGAACTCCGGCGGCCCCGACGAGCGGCGCCGGGTCATGGCCGGCTGGCTCTGCGGGTGCGGCGCCTCCGACACCGAGGTCGGTGAGCTCACCGGACCGCACTCCGGCGGCCCGGACGGTTCCGCGATGGCCGAGCCGGACCTCCTGCTCGAGGACGGCGACCCGCTCCCGCTGGCGGGCCGCACGGTCCGCACGGTGTGGACGCCGGGACACACCCCCGGCCACATCTGCCTGCTCGAGGCCGACGCCGGCGTGCTGCTGACCGGCGATCACGTCCTGCCCCGGATCACCCCGAACATCGGCCTGACCAGCGCCGACGTGCCCGCGCTCGAGACCTTCCTCGACTCGCTCGAGCGGGTCGCCGTCGCCGACGAGGAGCACGGCGGGCTCACCGCGCTGCCCGCGCACGAGTACCGGTTCCGGGGGCTCGCCGCGCGCTCCCGCGCCCTGCAGGCGCACCACGCCGAGCGGTGCCGGGAGCTGCTGGCGATCGTCCGCGAGGCGGGCGAGCCGACGATGTGGGAGCTCGCGGCCCGGCTGACCTGGTCGCGGCCGTGGAAGGAGGTCGGCGCGATGCGGATCGGCGCGCTCGCCGAGACCGCCTCGCACGTGCGCTACCTCGTCGACCGGGGCGAGCTCGAGTGCCTCGGCGGCGTGCCGGGGGCGATCGCCGCGCCCGAGCCGGACCGCACGCTGCGCGTCCGGCTCGCCCGCCGCGCCGTCGCCTGACACCCTGTCGACGGCCCGCGCCACGCCGCTTCGGGTGTGCGAGGTGCCGATCAGCCGTGGAAGCGCGGCGCCGTCTCGCGTTCCGGAGCCCCTCATAGCGCTCATCGGCCCTCCAAGGTGGCTCCCACACCCGCAGGAGCGCGGCACACCCGGCAGGACCCCGTCCCACACCCCGAAGGTCCCCCGCACACCCCGTCGACGACCCGCGCGACGCCGCTTCGGGTGTGCGAGGTGCCGATCAGCCGTGGAAGCGCGGCGCCGTCTCGCGTTCCGGAGCCCCTCGTAGCGCTCATCGGCCCTCCAAGGTCACCCCACACCCGCAGCAGCGCGCCACACCCGGCAGGACCCCGTCCCACACCCCGAAGGTCCCCCGCACACCCCGTCGACGACCCGCGCCGCGCCACTTGAGTTGTGCGAGGTGTCGATCACCCGTCGAGGGCGCGGCGGAGGCGGGCGGCGACCGGGCCGAAGTCGCGCAGCTCGCCCCAGGTCCAGCGCAACACCGTCCATCCCGCGGCGCGGATCGCGTCCTCGCGGATCTTCTCGGCGAAGACCGCGTCGCCCGGCTCCTGTCCGGGCGGGAGGAGCCGTCCGTACTTGACGCGGCCGTCGAACTCGCCGACCACGCGCTCGTCACACCAGGCGAAGTCGACCCGCCCGTCGACGCCCCGCGCGACTCCCGGGATCGCGAACTGGAGGACCGGCGGGGGAAGACCCGCCGCCGCGAGCGCGATCCGGCTGCGCGACTCCCCCGCACTCTCCGCCCCGTCGGCCGCGAACCGTCCGATCCGCCGGGCCGCCGGCCCGCCGGGCCACCCGGAGGCTTTGCTGATCGCCTCCTCCCACTCCCCGCGCGAGCGGAACGCGATCGGGGGTATGCGCCCGCCGCAGGTCGAAGGCGGAGTCGACGGCGACGACGGCCTGCTCGTACGGCAGCGTCCGGGCGAGGTCGACGGCCGTTCGCGCCAACGACGTGACCGCGACCCCGTCGCTCTCGACGACCTCGTCCTCCCGCAACCGCGCGGTGTGCAGGTGGAAGCGGCGGGAGGTGCGGCCACCGCTGGTCGCGTCCCGGGTCACGTGCACCCGGTCGAGCCGCACCGCCCAGAGACGCAGTCCGTGCAGCACCGCCGCCGACGCGTGGCTCACCACCGACCCCTTGGCGAGCAGCGGCACCGTGGCGTGCACGAGGAGGGTGTGGCGGGCCTCCGGCATCTCCAGGCGCTCGTCGGCCGGGTCGGCGTAGGTGCCCCGACGGACGGGGGCGAGCGCGCCCGTGGCGCGCATGCGGCGGATCTCGGCGGCGGTGAACCCCTCGTCGAGCAAGGAGCGCCGGGTGCGGAGACGGTAGGAGTCCATGGACGGAGCGTGCCGGGACCAGCAGCCGCCACCGGGGCCTTCGGGAGAAGCAGTCACGATCGCGAACGGTCACCCGACGGCGGCTCAGCCTGGACGCCGGGTTCTGAGCCTGCCGAACGAGAGCGCCGGCACACCCGGTGTGGCGCAACACGGGCCGTCGACGGGGTGTGCCGCGGCACCGCAGGTGTGAGAGGCAGCCGCGGTAGGTGTGAGAGGGCCAGGGAGGGTGTGGCGAGCGCCCCCGGCCGGCCAGAAGGCTCGGTGTGTGCGGCGTACCGGCATGTCGAGTGCCAGGCCTGACCATGATCCGTGGAAGCGAGGATCAGCGGCGGCGCCGCCGGAGATCGGCGCAGGTCAGGCACGTGTCCGTGGCGGGAAGGGCCTCGAGGCGGACGTCCGGGATAACGGCGCCGCACCGTGCGCAGCGGCCGTAGGTTCCGTCGCGGAGACGGTCGGCGGCGCGGTCGAGCGCGGCGATCTCATCGCGCGCCCCGCTGAGCAGGCCCAGGAGCTGAGCGCGCTCGAAGCCGATCGTCACGCCCTCGGGATCGTGCTCGTCGTCGTGCGTGGTCAGCGCCTGCTGCTCGGCGAGCGCCGCGACCTGCACCTCCAGCGCTGCGGCCCGGGCGACCGCGGTGGCGCCGGCTGCCGCGATCCGGTCTGCCGCGTGAGCGGAGTCCGCAGCCCGCGCTTCGGCCGGACGGTCGCCCGCGTCGGGCCGGGGGCCGGGATCGAGAGGCACACGTCCACTCTCCCGGCCCCGGCCGCCGACCGCAGCTCCCGACTCGCGTTGCCGGAACTCCCGACTCGCGGAAGCCCACACCCCGACTCGCGGAAGCCCACACCCCGACTCGCGGGAGCCCACAGCCCGACTCGCGGAAGCCCGGAGCGCGACTCCGGGGGTCAGACCGCCGCGGGGGCGCCCACCATCCCGGCGAGCCGGCCGGTGATGATCTCCTCGGCGTCCCGGACGATGCGGGTGATGAGCTCCTCGCAGGTCGGGATGTCGTGGATGAGCGCCTGCACCATGCCCGCCGACCAGATGCCGTGGTCGAGGTCGCCGGTCTCGTAGACCACCGAGCCGCGCTTGCCCGCGACCAGGTCCCGGATGTCCTCGAACTTGGCGCCGTTGTTCAGCTTCTCCACGACCTCGCGGGACACGGCGTTGTCGGCCACGCGGGCGGTGTTGCGGAGCTGGCGGAAGATCAGCTGGGTGTCCCGCTCCCCCGCCTCGACCAGCCGGTCCTTGACGTTCTGGTGGATGCCGGACTCGACGGTCGCCATGAACCGGGTGCCCATGTTGATGCCGTCCGCGCCGAGCGCGAGCGCCGCGGCCAGGCCGCGCCCGTCGCCGAAGCCGCCGGAGGCGATGAACGGGATCTCGAGGGCGTCGGCCGCCGCGGGCAGCAGGATCAGCCCGGGGACGTCGTCCTCGCCGGGGTGCCCGGCGCACTCGAAGCCGTCGATCGACAGGGCGTCGACACCGAGCCGCTGCGCCTTGAGCCCGTGCCGGACCGAGGTGCACTTGTGGATCACCTTGATCCCGGCCGAGTGGAAGTGCTCGAGGTGCTCGATCGGGTTGGAGCCCGCGGTCTCGACGAACGGCACGCCCTCGTCGATGATCACCTGCCGGTACTCCGCGTACGGCGGCGGCGTGATCGCGGGCAGGATCGTGAGGTTGACGCCGAAGTTGCGGTCCGTGAGCTCCCGGCACCGCCGGATCTCCGCCCGCAGGTCCTCCGGGGTGGGCTGGGTGAGGGCCGTGATGAACCCGAGCCCTCCCGCGTTGGCCACGGCGGCGACGAGCGGTGCCCGCCCGACCCACTGCATCCCGCCCTGCGCGACGGGGTGCTCGACCTCGAACAGTTCCGTGAAGCGCGTCCGCATCCTTGCTCCGCTCCCGCCCGCCGGCAACGCCCGCGCCCGGCTCGGCGCCGTCGCGGGTGCGCTCCTGAACGAACGATCGACTAATTCTCGTGGTCGTGATCGTGCCCGGCGGCCGGGAGGATCGTCAATGGACTCCGGCTCACGTCACGGCGGACGTCGCCTGCGCCGGGGAACGCAGGAACACCTCGTCCGGCCACGGCCCCGCTCCGACGACCGCGGAGAAGTGGCCGTCGATCCACTCCCGTTCGGCGGCCCGCAGGCCCGCGGCGTCGGCCGGCTGCGGCAGACCGGACCACCCGCACTCGCAGCGGGCGACGACGGCGGCGTACCCGGAGAGCCGGTCCCGGACGTCCGTCCAGATGTCGGTGGCCCGCCCCGCGGCGTCGAGCCCGGCGACGAAGCCCTCGTGCTCGTCGGTCGACTCGTCGGCCGCGGCCCCGATGAACAGCATGGTCGTCAGCCTGTCGTCCGGACGGTTGCGGCGGGTAGTACCCGGGAGCTTGCTCACCCCGCCGGTCCGCGAACGGCCCGTGTGGACCGACGAGCGGCCGCCGAGCGGGGGAACGGCCCGGACGTGCCGGAGCCGCCACGACCGCTCGCGAGGTCGTGGCGGCTCCGGTCCCCGGTGGGCAGGTCGGCGCTAGTCGACGCCGCCGACGAGGCCGTAGGCCGGCGCGAGCAGATCGAACGCGCCGAAGGTCGGGTCGTCGACCGGGACCGGCACGTGGTCGGTGGCCCACAGCGGGTTCCCGGCGACGGCGGGGCCGGGCTCGGTCGGCGGCCCGGCGATCACCGGAGCGGCGTTGGCGGTGCCGACGAGCACGCCGCCGGCGAGCGTGGTGAGGGCGATCCCGCCGAGGACGGCGGAGGTCATGCGGATCATCGAGGTTTCCTTTCTGGCGATCAGCAGATCGAGTCGGCCGGCCTGGGGTTCGCGAGCCCGAACAGCGGCCGCAGCCGCAGCCCGACCCACGTCCCGGCCAGCGCGACCGCACCCCAGATCCAGCCGTGCAGGCTGAACGAGGCGATGCCGGAGAAGTAGGCGCCGATGTTGCAGCCCCCTGCGAGCCGCGCGCCGTACCCCATCAGGATCCCGCCGACCACCGCGCCGACGGCGAGCTTCCACGGGATCCGCTTGTGCAGCAGGAACGCGCCGCCGACCGCGGAGGCGAACAGCGCGCCGATCATGATGCCCAGGTCGAGCACCGAGATCCGGTCGGCGAGGACCGGGCCGGCGAGCGACTTCGCGTTCGCGGGCTGCTGCCAGAACGCCCAGTTCTGCGGCTCCGCGCCCAACCACTGCAGGGCCTTGGCCCCCCAGAGCCCGAACGCCGACGTCACGCCCCACGGCTGGCCCGACACGAACAGCACCGCGGCGTTCAGCACGGCCAGCACGATCGCACCGACCCACAGCGGCCACGAGCCGCGCAGCACGCGGGCGATCCCGCGGGCCGACGGCGGCCGCTCGACCGGCGGCGGGGTGCGCCGCTTCGCCACCCAGTAGGTCGCGGCGATGATCAGCACGATCACCAGCAGGGACGCGGCGACGGCGCCGGGGATGCCGCCGAGGACGTCGACCAGCGAGATCGCCGGACCCTGCGGCACGACGTCGTTCCAGAACGGGAAGGACAGCGCGGCGAACACCGAGCCGACGATGAAGCCGAAGAGCGTCAGCACGATCGCGCTCTGCCCGCTGCCGACGGCGAACAGCGTGCCCGAGGCGCAGGAGCCGCCGATCTGCATGCCGACGCCGAACAGGAAGGCGCCGACCACCAGTCCGATCCCGACCGGCGATACGTACCCGCGCGGGTCCCCGGACAGCCCGATCCCGGTCGCGAAGATCACGCCGAACAGCACCGTCGCCACGCCGAGCATCACCATGTGCGCCCGGATCGCCGCGCCCTGCCCGACCGCGACCAGCTGACGCCAGCCGGAGGTGAAGCCGAAGCGGGAGTGGAACAGCGTGAAGCCGAGGGCGAGGCCGAGCGCCCCGGTGCCGACCGTCGTGGCCGGCGCCACCCGCGAGATGCCCCACAGCAGCAGGGCCGCGAGCAGCACGGCGACGGCCGTCGGAACCCACTGCACCGGCGGCGCCGCGCGGTCGGCCGGGCCGAACGCGGCGCGCTCCTGGGCGGGGACCCCACGCAGGGCCCGGACCAGCGGCTTCCCCGCCGGCCCGCCGACCGGATCATCGAGCACGGACATGACTGGTCTCCTTCACGAGGGATCGAGGGGGGCGCTGACCGGCACGACCGTGCCGTTCGGGAACCACGCGGCCGGGTTGCCCCCGCCGTGGTGCCCGCCGGCGTCGCCCGGGGCGTTGACGGTCATCGGGACGTCGACCGGCGCCGCGCCGAACAGGGTCGGGCGGTCGTCGAGCGGGACTCCCGAGTGGGCGGCCCAGCGCACGTATCCGGAGGTCGAGGGCGCCTCACCGGGGAAGGCGGCACCGACCTCACCGGCGTAGCGCTTGGCGCGCTGGTCCTGCGGGTTGAAGGCCAGCGGCACCACGGACGACGACGTCCGGGTGACGACCTGACCCGTCAACAACCACGGGGCGAGATACGTTCCGCCCAGGTGCGTCGGCGTCTCCAGGGCTCGCGCCGAGGCCTCCCGCAGGGTCGCCGCGGCCGGCGTCCAGCCGGACACGACGATCAGGGCGCTGTCGGCGTCGGGCCGCTCGACGAGCCGGGCGCCGGCCTCGGCGGCCCGGGTCCGGACGAGTTCCGCCGCCGCGCGCGAGCGGGGCGAGCCGTCCCCCATCACGCGCACGCTGCGCACGCCGTGGTCGGTGAGCGTGCGGACCGTGGCCCGCAGCGCTCCGGCGTCCGCGTCGGACAGGGCGTCCGACGGACAGGTGCCGGCCTCCGGGGTCACGTCGCCGGGTCGCTGCCCGACGAGGTCGCCGAGCAGCGCCGCCGCGCACTCCGGCCCGTCCGGGCCGATCAGGGCCGCCTGAGCGGGCGGAGCGGGGGTGGCCGTCGCCGACCCGGTGTCGACGGGGACGGTGCTCGTCACGCCGCCGGCCGAGACCGTCAGCGTGCTCGCCCCTGCGGGCAGGTCGACGACGGCCCAGCCGCCCGCCGCACCGTCCCGCGCCGTGAACGGGACGGCGGGGGCGGACGTCGGATCGGTCGAGACGCTCGCCGCGGTGGGGAGCCTCGGACCGTGGTCGTGTCCGCCGGTCGCGAGCGCGACGGGCTGGACGGCGGTGCCGTTGGCGGTGCCGTTGGCGGTGCCGCTGGTGGTGCCGGGCGGCGGGTAGCCGGTCCCGGAGAGGCGGACCAGGTTCGGGCCCGGCCGCATCGGGGCGACCAGCACGGCGAGCCGCCCGGCCCCGGCGTCGACCGTGCGCAGCAGCGGCCGGCCCGGCTCCGGACCCGGCCCGGGAAGGGGCAGGGTCGCGAGCAGCGCCGCCGCGGCGATGCCGGCGACACCGGCGCCCCAGGCGATGCGGTACAGCTCCCGGGCCCGCAGCCGCCCGGCCGGCAGCAGCGCCACCGCCCAGCCCGCCACCACGAGCACGGGCAGCACGACGGCCGCGAGCCCGGCCAGGCCGTACCCGCTCCCGGTGAGGTCGTGAGCGGTGTCCGGCCCGCTGACGACGACCTGCGCGGTCCCGGCGACGACGGCGACGAACCCCGCGGTGATCGCGACCCGGGCGAGCACCCCGGACCGCGGGCGCGCGTCCCGTGCCACCTCGTCGTCGACCCCCGCGAGGGTCTCGGCCGTGAACGGCACCGTCGGCGCCTCCGCGGCCGCACGGCTACGCGCGCCGGCCGCGGGCAGCCCGGGCCCCGGGCACCGCCCGGCCGGCCCGGACACCGACGAGCCGGACCGTGAGGGGCCGGACCGTGACGACCCGGACCGTGACGACCCGGACCGTGACGACCCGGCCGGGGGCTCCCCCGCCCCCGGCCCCGGCGCGAGCCCCGCCCGCCGCGATTCGGCGGCGGCCGCCGTGACGCCGACGAGCACCCCCGCCGCGACGGCGTACGTCGCGTCGAGCGCGAAGGCGAGGCCGGTGTGCGCCGACCCGAGCTGAGCGGCGAGCAGCACCAGCAGCAGCGCCCCCGGCCCGGCCGACCAGCGGGTCCCGAGCAGAGCGGCGGCCAGCAGCCCGAGGACCACGTGCGCGACGGTGCCGAGCACCGACACCGATCCCGTCAGGTGCGTGATCTCGGCCGCGGCGGCCACGACGCCCGCCGCGACCCACGCCGTCACCAGGAGCCCGCGCGGGGCGTCACCCCCGAACAGGCCACGCGAGGAGTCCCGCGGTGCGCGCCGGCCGTCCCCGTCGAGCAGACCGAGCATCCCGTGCACCAGGGTGATCCCGCCCGCGACCGCTGTGCCCGCCAGCAGCGCCACCCGCAGCAGCACCGCCGCCGGACCCGCCTGCTCCCCCAGGGCCGCCGCCGCACGGGCGGCCGGGGTCGCGGCGTCGGCGAGGGCGGTGCCCCCGCTCGCCACCAGGGCGAGCGGGAGCACCACCACGGCACCGACCACGGGACGGATCACCGGGCCGATCACCCGGCCGATCACGGGGCCGGGCACACCGGCGGCGGCCGCCCGGCCGCGGCGCACCGCGGCGCGCCGCGGCCGGGAGACCCGGTGCCGGGTGTCATTTGATGTCGGCATCGTTCGCCACGAACAGCATCGAGTGGGGCTTCGCGTTGCCGAAGGAGCCGTGCGGCCAGCTCTCCCGGTTGAACGAGATGCAGGTGTCACCCGTGTTCTCGTCGCGGAAGTCCTCGTCGAGTGTCAGCTCGCCGTCTCGCCCGATGTCCACGAGGCAGACCTTGTGGTCGCCGTCCGTGCCGGTGCGGGCCACGAAGTAGTTCGTGGTCGCCAGGCGCTTCGGCTGGTCGGTCTCGTGGTAGAAGCCGTCGTCACCCAGCTCGAGGTGGTCCAGGGCACCCCAGTGCGGGCCGCCTGCGGCCTTGCCCGGGTTGATGACCTGGTGCCCCTTGAGCGTCGGGCAGTCGGACTCCGCGCCACCGCGGGCGATCTCCTCGGCGGTGTCGATCGAGCAGGCAGCCTCGTCGCCCGCCTCGACCAGCTTCTCGATGTCCAGCGCGATCACGCCGCCGGCGGTGCCGGGATCGTCCTTGCCCAGCGCACCGGGCTTGCGGCCGATGATGGCGTGGTACAGCGTCTTGTCGTCCGGGCTGGTCTGCAGCCACCCGCCGTTGGAGCTCGGGCCGCCGTTGTCGCCGGCCTTCGGGTCGAGCTCTCTCACCGCGGCGGAGAGGTCGTAGATCTCCTTCCACCGCGGCTCGGGTGCGGTGATGTCCGGGGTGTAGAACAGTGCGCCACCCTGCATGGTCTGGGCGAAGGCGCCCTTGTGACCCGGCAGGTTGGTCACCGTGGTCTCCATCGCCGCACGGTTCTCGTTGTGCAGCGGGTCCCGACCGTTCGAACGCGGACCGGTCGGCAGGTAGGACACCGCCTTGACCTTCGGGTTGTTCAGGTCGGAGATGTCCCACGTCCGAACGGTGGGCCGACGCAGGTACGGGGACGGCGCCTTGACCGGGTCGAGGATGATCGTCCGCGGCTCGGCGTAGTCACTCGTGACCATCGTGTCCAGGTCCTCGCGGACCTGGATGCCGTGCGGGTTGGCGCAGCTGGGCCGGCCGAGCGCCGGCATGTTGAGGCACTGCGTCGGGTCCTCCGGCGTGGTGGTCGCGGCCGGGGCCTCGACCAGCTTCTGCGCGTCCGGACCGAACCGGACGACCTCGCCCGGCGTGCCCGCGAAACCGTTGCCGGTGCGGACCTCACCGTGGGAGTAGGTGCAGGGACCCGGGACGACCGGGCCGCCCATGTAGGTCCCGTAGGCCGTTCCATCGTTCAGAACCCAGTACGCGTCCGGCACCGACCCGCAGAGGGTTTGGCTGGGGAGGCTGATGCCGGAGAGCGTGAGCTCCGGCAGCGCGGACACGTCGAAGACGTAGGTGGCCGCCGAGTAGAGGCCACCCGCGTAGATCTTGTCGCCCTTGCGCCACGAGTACTGCATGTGGTGCGGCTCGTTCTCGACCAGCGGGCCGACGGTCGCGGTGTTGACGACCTTGCCGTAGCTGGGCGAGCCCTTGGTGACGTCCACGACCGCCATGAAGTCCGGGCCCGGCAGGGCGTTGCGAACCTTGTCGGTCGGGTTCGTCAGGGACCCGGGCAGGTTCTTGACGTCCGGGACCACCGTGTCGGCGACGTTCTCGTCACCGGCCCACACGACCATGTACTCCGGTCGCGTGGACGCGTCGGGCGAGTCCTCGGCGGCGTCGGTGTCGATGTTGTTCTCGACCCAGTAGTCCTTGCCGTCGGCCCCCTTCACGGCGGACCTGACGGTCTGGACGTCGGCGTACGCGTCGCCGCCCGGGATGGTGGTCACCCCGGCGAGGACCCCCAGGGCCAGCAGCCCGAGCAGGATCTTCTTCGGTGCGGATGGTCGGCTCCGCAGGCTTCGCCTCTGTGCGCGCATCCCGGCCTCAGCTCGGCAGGAGTCGGCTGGGCGCGCCCACCGCCGACTGGGTCAGCCCGGCGATCGGGACGCCGGCGGGAGCGAAGTCGCGGCCCTGGCCGAGCAGGTCGCCCTGCTCGAACGCCGTGTACGACGGCTCCACGTACGGCGCCTCCGGCGCGGGGGCCGGCCCGGTACCGTCAGCGGGGTCGTAGTGGGCCGTGAGCAGCGGCGCGAGGTCCGGCACCAGGTCCGGCGTGGCGGCCTGGGCCGGCCCGGTGAGGCCGACCACGGCGGCGCCCGCCAGGGTCGCGGACCCGGCGAGCCGGGTCAGTGCCGACCGAGGTGGTCGGTATCGGTGTCGCGGCACGACAGTGTCTCCACTTCTTCTCATCTGGGGAGCGGACGGCGGCGGACCGCGGCCCGGGAACGCCGGACGGTCCGCATGGACAGCGGCGGCGGTGGGGCGGACGGCGGTGGGCACGGCCCGGCGCACCGGTCGGCGGCCCGGACCGAGGCCGGGCGAACGGGGACGGCGGTGCGCCGCGGGGAACGCGAGGGTGAAGGGGGCGGGGCCGGCGGGGCCCGGGCCTCAGTTCACCGGCGCACTACACAGCGCGCTCGCCACGCGACCCAGATCGACGTGACGTCGATAGGCGAAGCGGTCGGTGAGGCGCACGACCGGAACTGTGTCATCCGGACGGAGCAGTGGAGATCATGGGGTCGGACAGAGGGTCGTCCCACGCCCGTTCCGGGCCATCTCGGGCCCTTCTCCGTGGCCCAGGTCACTCGTTTCGGCGGTTCATCGGCGCCGGAACAGGCCCGGAGCAGCGTGTGACGCGGGCCCGATTCTTCACGCGATCGTGTCGGTCGAGCCGGGAACCGATCACGCGCCAACGGCTCGACCTGGCGATTCTACGATGCCCTCCCCGACCGGATGACAGCATTGCTCTCGCCGCTCATGAACGCAGAGTGACCAGCGGTCCCGGCCCGGGGCAAAAGGGACGGAAATGCCGAGGAAATGGGTCGAGCCGCCCCGGAGATCGGACATTCACCGCCGATCTGGAACGCCGACGACCGCACTGTCCGGTCATTCTCGGCGCCGATTCCGCGGCCCGGATCACACTTGACCGGGCCCCGGATCGACACCTACCGTCGTCGTCAGGTCAAGAGCGCCAGCGCCAAGCCCCGGCTCGCTGGCCGGCAACCCTCCTCCGCGGTGGGGTGCTCCGGGTGACGACCGGGCCGCCGCGGACCCGCGGCCGGCAAGCGCGGACCCTCGTGTGCGGCACCTCGTGCCGTCCCGGGTCCTGAGTGATCCGGGAGGATCCACGATGTCCGACGTCCGCACCCAGGTCGACACCCAGATCGACTCGGCGCCGCGCTGCGCCGAGGCTCCGGGCTGCACCGCCGCCGAGGAGCCCGCGCGCACCGCGCCCGCCGCGGCGGCGACCCCGACCACCACGGCCCCGACCACCACCTCGACCACCTCGACCACCACCTCGACCACCACGGCCCCGGCACCGACGCCCCTGCCGGAGCTCGTCGGCACCGGGCTCCCGGTCCCGCTCGTCGACGGCCGCACCGTGCCCTACGCGAACCTGGACCTGGCCGCGAGCGCCCCCGCCCTGCGTGCGGTCGCCGACCACGTCGCCGAGCTCCTCCCCTACTACTCGAGCGTGCACCGCGGCGCCGGGTACGCCTCGCAGGTCTGCACCTCGGTGCTCGAGGGTGCCCGGGAGACCGTCGCCCGGTTCGTCGGGGCGCGCGCCGACGACGTCGTCGTGTTCACCCGCAACACCACGGACGCGCTCAACCTGCTCGCCGGCGCGGTCCCCGGCGCGACGCTGTGCCTGGACGTCGAGCACCACGCCACGCTGTTGGCCTGGCGCGGCACCGACCACCGCGTGCTGCGCGCCCCGGACACCGTCGGCGAGACCCTCGACCTGCTGCGGGACGCGCTCGCCGCCGAGCCCACCGCCCTGCTGGCGATCACCGGCGCCTCCAACGTCACGGGCGAGATCCTGCCGATCGACGAGATCTGCGCGATCGCGCACGCCGCGGGCACCCGCGTCGTGCTCGACGCCGCCCAGCTCGCCCCGCACCGCAGGGTCGACATCGGCGCGTCCGGTGTGGACTACGTCGTGCTGTCCGGGCACAAGCTCTACGCCCCCTACGGCGCGGGCGCGCTGATCGGGCGGCGGGACTGGCTCGACGTCGCCACCCCGTACCTCGCCGGCGGCGGCGCGGTGCGCTCGGTCGGCGTCGAGGACCGGGCGACCGAGGTCAGCTGGGCCCCGGCGCCGCACCGGCACGAGGCCGGCACGCCCAACGTCCTGGGCGCCGCCGCGATCGCCGCGGCCTGCCGCGCCCTCGACCCCGTGATCGACGAGATCGCCCCCGCCCACGAGCGCGCCCTGCTCGCCCGCCTGGTCGACGGCCTGTCCGGGATCGCCGGCGTGCGCCCGCTGCGGATCTGGGCCGACGCGCCGGACCGGGTCGCCGTCGCCTCCTTCACCGTCACGGACGTCCCGGCCGGGCTCGTCGCCGCGGCGCTGTCCGCCGAGCACGGGATCGGCGTGCGGGACGGCCGCTTCTGCGCCCACCCGCTGCTCGCCCGCCTCGCCGGCGGGGCCGACGCGGTGCGCGTCAGCCTCGGCCTGAACACGACCGGGGCCGACGTCGACCGGCTGGTCGAGGCCGTCCGCACGATCGCCGGCGCGGGCCCGGAGTGGGACTACCGGGAGGTCGACGGCCGGTGGACCCCGGCCCCGGACCCGCGCGACCTCGACCCGCTGAAGCTCGGCACCGTCGCCGGACCGGGCGGGGCGGCCTGCGGGCACTGAGCCCGCGCCGACCCCGCACCGACCCCGCGCGGACGGGCGCCCGTCGCCGAGCGGTGCGGCAGGCCCGTTCGGCCTGTGCGGTCGGGTGGACGGGCGCATCGTCGGCGCGTCACCGTCGTTTCCCCGCTGACGCGGGTGGTACACCCACCCCCGGGCGACGACCGGGTCGCGGCGAGCACGGAGAGTAGATGGCAGACGACGCAGCGCTGTCTCGAGCGCAGTCCGAGGAGACCGCGGAGCAGCACCCCCACGAGCCCAGCGAGATCACCTACGCGGAGCACCTGCATCCCGCGCGTCCCCGCACGCTCCGCCATCGCGCCCGGGCCAAGTCGCCCGTCGTCCGGCGGTCGGTGGCGAAGGACGGCGCGGCCACCGGCGAGAACCCGGCGTACGTGTCGTGGCTGCTCAGCCAGTCGATGCTCGCCGACGCCAACGAGATCGCCCGGCAGTTCTCCGGCCAGGGCACGATGTGGCAGAACCCGTTCGCCGACCCGGGCCCGCGCCAGGCCGTCGAGTCCGCGTCCGTGTGGTTCACGGCCTACCCGATCTCGCTGATCACGCGTCCCGGCGAGTCCTTCCTGGCCTCGTTGGGCGACGAGGCGCTGTGGAACGCCTTCTGCACGATCGGGATCGAGGCCATCCACACCGGCCCGGTCAAGCGCGCGGGCGGCATCGCCGGCTGGCAGTACACCTCCAGCGTCGACGGCCACTTCGACCGGATCGGCACGGAGATCGACCCGGCGTTCGGCACGGAGGCCGAGTTCCGCGCGATGTGCGGCATGGCCACCTGGTCCGGCGGCACGATCATCGACGACATCGTGCCCGGCCACACGGGCAAGGGCGCGGACTTCCGGCTCGCCGAGCTGAAGTACGGCGACTACCCCGGCATCTACCACATGGTGGAGATCGAGGAGGAGGACTGGAACCTCCTGCCCGAGGTCCCGCCGGGCCGGGACTCGGTCAACCTGGACGTGCCCACCGAGGAGGCGCTGGAGAAGGCCGGCTACATCATCGGCCGGCTGCAGCGGGTCATCTTCTACGCCCCGGGCGTCAAGGAGACGAACTGGAGCGCGACCAAGCCGGTGGTCGGCGTCGACGGCGTGGCCCGGCGGTGGGTGTACCTGCACTACTTCAAGGACGGCCAGCCCTCGATCAACTGGCTCGACCCCTCGTTCGCCGGCATGCGCCTGGTGATCGGGGACGCCGTGCACTCGCTGGCCGACCTCGGCTCCGGGGCGCTGCGGCTCGACGCCAACGGCTTCCTCGGCGTCGAGAAGAGCGCGGAGGGGCTCCCGGCCTGGTCGGAGGGGCACCCGCTCTCCTCCGCGGCGAACCACCTGATCGCCAGCATGGTGCGCAAGCTCGGCGGGTTCACCTTCCAGGAGCTGAACCTGACGATCGACGACATCCGCGCCACCTCCGAGGGCGGCCCGGACCTGTCCTACGACTTCGTCAACCGGCCCGCCTACCACCACGCGCTGGTCACCGGGGACACCGAGTTCCTTCGGCTGACCCAGCGGACCTCGCTGGAGCTCGGCGTCGACCCGGCCGGGCTGGTGCACGCCCTGCAGAACCACGACGAGCTGACCTACGAGCTGGTGCACTGGGCGACCGGGCACCGCGACGACGTCTACCACTTCGCCGGCGAGCAGCTCACCGGCGAGCAGCTCGCGGAGCGGGTGCGCGCGGACCTCACCGCCGCGTTGACCGGCGAGAACGCGCCGTACAACCGGGTGTTCACCACCAACGGCATCGCCTGCACCACCGCGTCCGTCATCGCCGCGACGCTCGGGCTCTCCTCGCTCGACGCGGTCACCGACGACGACGTCCCCGAGATCATGCGGGTGCACCTGCTGCTGGCGATGTACAACGCCCTGCAGCCCGGCGTCTTCGCCCTCTCCGGCTGGGACCTCACGGGCATGCTCCCCCTGCCGGCCGACCAGGTCGCCGAGCTGATCGCCGAGGGCGACACCCGCTGGATCCACCGGGCGGCGCACGACCTCATGGGCGTGGCCCCGCACGCGGTGAAGTCGGCGTCCGGGATGCCGCGCGGCCGCTCGCTCTACGGCCCCCTGCCCGAGCAGCTGGAGGACGAGCGCAGCTTCGCCCGGCAGCTGCAGGCGATCCTGGCCGTCCGGTCCCGCTACGGCATCGCCGTCGCGCGGCAGGTCGACATCCCGGACGTCTCCCACCGGGGCATGCTCGTGCTGGTCCACGAGCTCGACCCGGGCGAGGACGGCGGCCGCCGGATGCACGTCACGGTGCTCAACTTCGCGGCCGAGGCGGTGACCGGCACGGTGCGCTCCGAGCACCTCGTCCCCGGCAGCCGGGTGACGGACATGTTCACCGACAAGGAGGTCGGCGTGGTCGACGACCTGCAGGCCTTCGTCGTGGAGCTCGAGCCGCACCAGGGCCACTCGCTCCTGCTCGAGGTGCCGCCCGACTGACGCGGCTCCGCCGCCCCGTGCGCGGTGAGTGGTGCTCCGGCACCAGTCACCGCGCACGACGTCAGGCGGCGCGCGGGGTGCGGAAGTAGTGCCCCTGCGCCAGGTCGTCGAGGAGACCGGCGTGCGTCGGCTCCCAGCCGAGCTCCGTGCGCGTCAGCTCGTTGGCGGCGGGGCAGTCCAGGGCGAAGAAGCGGCCGAGCCAGTCGAAGTGCTCGACGGCCCGGTCGGCCGGTACCGGGACCACCGGCAGGTCGAGCCCGCGCCCGATCGCCTCCGCGATCGCGCGCGTGGGCACGCCCTCCTCGGCGACGGCGTGCAGGACCGAGCGCGCCGGTGCCCGCTCCACCGCGAGCCGGACCAGCGCGCCGGCGTCGAGCCGGTGCACCGCCGGCCACCGGTTCGTCCCCTCGCCGACGTAGGCCGAGACGCCCTTCGCCCGGGCGATCTCCACCAGCCGGGCGACGAACCCGTGGTCGCCGTCGCCGTGCACCGTCGGGGCGAAGCGCACGACGCACGAGCGCACGCCGCGGTCGGCCAGGGCGAGCGCCGCCGCGGCGTTCGCCGTCCTCGGGTGGACGGCGGGATCCGGTTCGTCGCGTTCGGTCGCGAGGTGACCGGACGCGAACCCGGCGACACCCGAGGCGACGAGCAACGGGCGGTCCGTGCCCGCGAGGACCTCACCGATCGCGTCGATCGCCGCCCCGTCGATCCGGGCGGCCTCGGCCATCTGCGTGAAGTCGTGGTGGTAGGCGAGGTGGACGACGCCGTCCGAGCCGGTCGCGGCGGCCCGGAGGGCGTCGAGGTCGTCCAGCCCGCCGCGGTGCACCTCGGCGCCGAGGGCGGCGACGGCGGCCGCGGCGGCGTCCGAGCGGGCGAGCCCGAGGACCTGGTGTCCGGCCCGCTGCAGCTCGCGGACGGCGGCCGAGCCGATCCAGCCGGACGCCCCGGTGACGAAGACGCGCATGGGGATCCTCCCGTGGTGATGTCACTTGATGACATCACCCTACGCCTCGATGTCAGCGAGTGTCATCACTAGGATGTCACGAGTGGGTCGCTGGGAGCCGAACGCGAAGGGGCGCCTGCGGGAGGCCGCCCTGGATCTCTACGTGGAGCGCGGCTTCGAGCAGACGACGGTCGCCGAGATCGCCGCGCGCGCCGGGCTCACGGCGCGCACCTTCTTCCGGCACTTCCCCGACAAGCGCGAGGTGCTCTTCGCCGGCTCGACCGACCTGGAGCGCCACATGGTCGACGCGCTGGTCGGCGCTCCCGAGGCGGCGTCGCCGATGACCGCGGTCGGCGTGGCCCTCGACGCCGCCGCGGCCGCGCTCGGCGGCAACCGGGACTTCGCCCGCCGCCGCCACCTCGTCATCACGGCGAACGGCGAGCTGCAGGAGCGCGAGCTGATCAAGATGACCAGGCTCTCGGCGGCCCTGGCGGGCGGACTGGGCCGGCGCGGCGTGGCCGAGGCGGACGCGCGGCTGGCCGCGGAGGCGGGGATCGCCGTGCTGCGGGTGGCCTTCGAGCGCTGGGTCACCGGGCCGGAGGAGCGGGACCTGGCGGAGGTCATGCGGGAGTCCGTCGACCGACTGCGCTCCCTCACCCGCTGACGCACCCGTGCGTCGCCGTCTCAGGGCCGTCGCCGCTCCGCCGCGGCCAGCTCGAGCTCGATCCGTCGTACGTCCGGCATGCCGGCGCGCGCGCCGCTCGCCCCGACCGACAACGCGGCAGCCACCACCGCCCGCCGCACGGCTCCGGCCACCGGCTCCCCCGCCGCCAGTCCGGCCGCGAGGACGCCGTTGAAGGTGTCGCCGGCGCCCGTCGTGTCCCGCACCTCCGGCGCCGGATGGGCCGGGACACGTTCGGCCCTGCCGCCGGGGTCGACGACGAGCGCCCCGTCGCCACCGAGGGTCACGACGACCTCGGCCTTCGCCCGCCGGGCCAGCGCGGTCGCCCGGCCCTCGACCGTGTCCTCCGTGAGCCCGCCACCGCCGCCGGACAGCAGGGCCGCGAGGTCGCGGCTCTCGGTCGCATTGGGGGTCGGCACCGGCCCGTACGTCAGCAGCGTGCCGAGCACCGGCAGCACCGGGGCGGAGTTCACGACACACGGGATGCCCTCCGCCGCGGCGGCCTCGACCGCTGCGGCGACCGCCTCCTCCGGTATCTCCGTGCTGACGAGCACACAGCCGGCCCAGCCTGCCGAGCCGGCGACCGCGGACCGGACGGCCTCCGCGTCGACGGCGGCGGTCGCCCCGGCCCCGACGGCGATCTGGTTCTCGCCGTCCGCGTCGACCGCGATCAGCGCGACCCCGGTCGGCACCCCGTCGAGCACCGCGACCCCGTCGACGTCGACCCCCTCGGCCCGGAGTTCGGCCAGCGCGCCGGCACCCACGTCGTCGGCCCCGACGGCACCGATGTACCGGACCTCGGCGCCTGCCCGGGCCGCGGCGACCGCCGCGTTGGCGCCCTTGCCGCCGCCGAACCGCTCCACCGCCGGCCCGACCACCGTCTCGCCGGGACCCGGTAGCCGCGGCGCCCGGACGACCATGTCGACGTTCACCGCGCCGATCACGACGACCCGCCCGAGCACGCCCGGACCCATGCCGTCGTCCTTCACGACGGGCCGAGCAGGCGGGCCAGGGTGTCGAGGTCGGCCTGGACGGCGGCGACGTCCCGCTCGAAGTCCTCCTCGCTCATGTCCGGGCGCCGCCGGACGGTGAACACGAGGTCGCAGCCGTCCTCGTTGGGGAGCACCCGTACCGGATTGGAGACGACCTCGCCGTTCGGCAGCGTGACGTCGTGGTCGAGCACCCCGAAGTCGTTCCGCGGTGCGAAGGCGACCTCGACCGTGCCCATCGGCGACTCGGTGACCCACCGGCCCTCGTGGAGCTCGACGGCCGAGGAGGCGAGACCGGCCGCCCACCGCGGCAGGTTCGTGGGGTCGGCGACGAAGGCGTAGACCGCGGCCGCCGGCGCCTCGATCCGGACGGCGACGTGCCGGCTCGGGAGAGTGGACACGGGCACTCCTTCCGCTCGGGCCGCCACCTTCCCACGCACCCCCCGACGGTCGCGCACCTCCGTCCCGCTCGTGATCACCATCCGCGGTGCAGGGCGGCCGGGACGTACCGCAGGCGGCGATCAGGGGGGCACCGCGGGCGGGCGGCATCCGCGACCCCTACCGATAACGTGTGCCGCCGTCCGTCAAAGCACCCTCTCCGCAGGAACGGGCCGGAACCGTCGCGTGAGGACTCACCGGCTGCGGTCGCGGGCAGGTCGTCCTACCGTCGGCGCATGAGCCAGAGCGAGGCCCTGCGGCGCGGCGAGAGGGACCAGCCGGACACCCGGCTCGAGGCCCTCCGGCGCGGTGAGAAGCCGCCGAACCTGATCGCCGAGACGGCGTCCGGCTTCGCGGTGTTCGGCGACCACCAGAAGCTGCCCGGGTACTGCCTGCTGATCCACCGGGCGGACGTCGAGCACCTCGACGACCTCGGCGGGCCCGAGCGGACCCGGTTCCTGTACGAGCTGTCGCTCCTCGGGCAGGCCGTGCGCACCGCGCTGCGCGCCGACCCGGAGTTCCGTCGGGTCAACTACGAGGTGCTGGGCAACACCTGGCCGCACCTGCACGGACACGTGCACGCCCGGTACGAGTGGGAACCCGACGAGTACAAGTTCCTGCCGGTCTGGCGCTACCCCGACCTGCACGCGCCCGAGCACGCCGCCGGACCGGGGCACGACGAGCTGAAGGAGCGGATCGCCCTCGAGCTGCGGTCGCTGCTCACGGGCGGGCTGTAGACCCGCCGGGGCGGAGGGCCAGGATGGCGGACGTCGCCCTGCCGAAGGAGATCATCGTGCGCCGGTGCGCCGCGCTCGCCGTCCTGCTCGTCCTGCCGTTCCTGCTGCTCCCCGGCAGCGCGGCCGCCGACCCGCCCTTCCGGGTGCCCGACCGCGTCACCGACCGGGCAGGGGCGCTCGACGCCGGCGGACGGGCCCGGGTGACCGAGGCGATCGCCCGGCTGCGCGCCGACCGGGGCTACGACCTGTTCGTCGTGTACGTGCGGTCGTTCGACGGCCGGGACGGGCAGCAGTGGGCCGACGCCACCGCCACGACCTCCCAGCTCGGGCGGGACCAGGTGCTGCTCGCCGTCGCGACCGAGGACCGGGTCTACGGGTTGTCGGTCGACGACGGCTTCCCGGAGTCCGACGCGTCGATCCTCCGGATCCGGCGGGACACCGTCGAACCGGCGCTGTCGCGCGGCGACTGGGCCGGCGCCGCCGTCGGTCTGGCAGACGGGCTGCGGCAGACCGGGAGCGGGGTGTCCATCCCGTTGCTGGTGGGCGGTGGGGTGGCGGTCGCCGGCGGAGCGGCCTGGCTGGTCAGCCGGTGGCGGCGGCCGTCGCGTCAGGCTCCGGCGCCGACGCAGCCGCCGGCCGGACCGCCCGATCCCGCGCCCGGCGAGTCCACCCAGGACCTCGCCTACCGGTCGAGCCAGGCGCTCCTGCAGGTCGACGACGCCGTCGGCACCTCGGAGCGCGAACTCGCCGCCGCCCGCACCCACTTCGGCGAGGAGGCGGTCGCGGGGTTCGCCGCCGCGCTGGAGGCCTCGCGCGCGGACATGCTCGCGGCGTTCGAGATCCGGCAGCGGCTCGACGACGAGGTCCCCGAGACCGAGCCCGAGCAGCGCGCGCTGCACGCGGAGATCATCCGGCTCGCGACGCAGGCCGACGACCGGCTCGACGCGCAGGTCGAGGCCTTCGACCGGCTCCGGGCCCTCGAGGCCGACGCCGCCGGCTACGTCGCCGGCCTCGCCGCCCGGCTGTTCGGGCTCACCGCGCGGGTGCCCGACGCCGAGCGGGAGTGGACCGAGCTCGCCGCGCGCTGGGCGCCCACGGCGCTGGAACCGGTGGCGGACGACCTGCCGCAGGTCCGCGCGCTGCTCGCCGACGCGCAGAAGGAGCTCGACGAGGCCCGGGCTCGGTTAAGTGCGTCGCAACCCGCGTACGCCGTGGTCGACGGGCGGGCGGCGGAGGACGCGGCGACGCAGGCCGAGACCCTCCTCGCCGGCATCACCCGCCGCGGCACCGAGTTGGCCGAGGCCGCTGCTCGGGTGCCGGCCGCACGGGCGGAGGTGGTGCAGGACCTCGCCGAGGCCTCTGCACTGCCGGGAGTCGACGCCGGGGTGCTCGCCCGGGCGCGGGCGACGGTGGAGGCCGCGGAGGTGGCGGCGCGAGGCTCGGGTGGTGCGGGCGGCGGCTCGCGTGGTGGGGGCGGTGGCGCCGGCGGTAGCGGTGGCGGCAGCGCGGGCGGTGGTGGCGGCGCGGGCGTTCCGACGGATGGGGGCGCAGCGGGGCTGCCCGACCCCATCGCGGCGTTGCGGCTGCTCGACGAGGCGGGGGCAGCGCTCGACGCCGCGATCGCCGACGCGCGGGAGAGCGCGGAGCGGGCGCGCCGGGCCGCGGCCGCGCTCGAGCAGGCGCTGGTGACGGCCCGGTCGACGGTGGCGGCCGCGTCGGACTTCGTGTCCACCCGCCGCGGCGCGGTCGGGGCGCCCGCGCGGACGCGGCTCGCCGAGGCGCAACGGCACCTCGCAGCGGCGACCGCGGGCGGCGATCCGGCGGGGGCGCTGCGGGAGGCTCAGCAGGCGGAGGCGCGAGCGCAGGAGGCCCTCGAGCTCGCGCGGGCGGACGTCTCCCACTGGTCGGGCGGATCCGGCACGGGGAGCGCTCTCGGCGGCGAGCTGGGTGCCCTCGTGCTCGGCGGGATCCTGTCCGAGGCGATGCGAGGCGGCGGCTACCGCGGCGGCGGCTTCGGCGGCGGCTTCGGCGGCGGGTTCGGCGGCGGCTTCGGCGGAGGAGGCGGCGGGGGCTTCGGCGGTGGCGGTGGTCGCGGCGGCCGCGTCCCCGGCAGCTTCGGCGGCTCCTCGAGCCGCGGCCGGCGAGGCGGCGGCGGCCGGTTCTGACCACGGCCCGTGCGCCAGGTCGATGAGCGAGCGGCGCTCTCGCTCACTAGGAATGAGCGAGGGCGCCGCTCGCTCACCGACGGCCGCGGGAAGGCGGCGCGGAAACCGTGATCGATGGGGCGCGCCGGGGCTTGAGCGAGCGGCACCTTCGCTCACTAGGAATGAGCGAGAGCGCCGTTCGCTCACCGGTGGCCGCGGGTCGCGGGAGCCGGGAGCGCAGCGCACCGCGGCTGAGCGAGCGGCACCTTCGCTCACTAGATCTGAACGAGAGTGCCGTTCGCTCACTAGGAATGAGCGAGAGCGCCGTTCGCTCATCGACGACCGCGAGGGCGGTGCGTGCAGTTCACAGGAGGGCGCGGATCGCCTTCTCGAATCCGACGACGTGGGCGAGGGCGAGCTCCGCCGCCTTCTCCTCCTCCCCCGCGACGACGGCGCCGAGCAGCTCGGCGTGCTCGTGGATGTGTCCGGGCAATGCGGGGAGCCGGTCGAGGAAGAGCACCCAGATCCGGGTGGCGAGGTTGTCGAGCCGCACGCAGACGTCCTCGAGGTGCGGGTTGCCGGTGGCGCGGTACAGCGCCCGGTGCACCTCGACGTCCGCGCGCAGCAGTTCGCGCGGGTCGCCGGAGGTGTCGAGCGCGGCGATCCGCTCGGCGAGCTCGCCCAGCGTGGCGCGGTCGGTGGCGCCCGCGTTCCGGGCGGCGGACCGGGCGGCGAGGGGTTCCAGGCTGAGCCGGACCTCGGACAGGTGGGCGAGGTCGGTGATGTCGACGGCGGTCGCGAACGTGCCCCGCCGCGGGTAGGCGACGACGAGCCGGTCCCCCTCCAGCCGCTTCAACGCCTCGCGCACCGGGGTCCGGCCGGTGCCGAGCTCGGTGGCCAGACGGTCGTCGTTGAGCGGATCTCCGGGCCTGATCTCGAGCATGACGAGCCTGTCCCGGATCGCGGTGTACGCGCGCTCGGCCAGCGACCCGCCCTCTCCCACGAGCGCCACGCTCATGTGCCCTCCCCTTGACCGATCGTCGTTGCTGTCCCTACCGTACCTCACGATTGATATACCAGTCTGCACGATCTCATCCTGCAGACCGTCGGACGGAGTCCCGCATGGCCGAGCAGCTCCCGGAGCATCCCGACTTCCTGTGGCGTACGCCCGAGCCGAAGAAGAGCTATGACGTGGTGATCGTGGGTGGGGGTGGGCATGGCCTGGCCACCGCGCACTATCTGGCCCGCAACCATGGGATCACGAATGTGGCGG
>NZ_BAABIC010000013.1:0-207357 GCF_039542425.1 Pseudonocardia yuanmonensis | reverse complement strand
ACCAGCAGGTCAGACACCCGAAGGCGTCGACAAACGAGGCGACCTTCCCCACCAGGCATCCTCACGCGGCCGACGACCACCACGCAAGACGTGAGCCATTGACAAGGCAACGCCGATAGGGAATCAGGGGACGAGGATCGCCCGCCCGCGCACCCGGCCGGCGTCGAGGTCGTCGATCGCCTGCTGGAAGTCGTCCAGCGCGTAGCGCTGGGTGTGCAGCGTGACCAGGCCCCAGGCGGCCAGCTCCATCAGGTCGCACAGGTCGTTGTAGCTGCCGACCAGGTTGCCCACGATGTTCTTCTCGGTCGAGATCAGGTCGATCGTCGGGACGTCGACGTTCTCCCCGTAGCCGACGACGTGGTAGTCCCCGGCCTGCCTGGTCATCCGGATGCCCTCGGCGGTGCTGCCGCCCTCGCCGACGAAGTCGACGACGACCTCGGCGCCCGCCCCCTTCGTCAGGTCCAGCACCTGGTCGACGTGCCCGCCGTCCGCGACCACCCCGAGATCGGCGCCGATGGACTCGGCCAGCTTGACCGCATCCGGGTTCCGGTCGACGACGACGATCCGCGCCGGGGTCGACGCCTTGAGCACCTGGATGCCGATGTGCCCGAGCCCGCCGGCGCCGATCACCACACAGGTGTCGCGCGGGCCGAGCCGCCGGGCCGCCTTGGCCGCCGCGTGGTACGCGGTCAGCCCCGCGTCGGCGAGCGCGGCGACGTCGGCAGGCTCCAGCGCGTCGTCGAGCTTGACCACGCTGCGGGCCGAGGTGCGCAGGTACTCCGCGTACCCGCCGTTCGTGTCGATGCCTGGGAACTGCGACCGGGTGCAGTGCACGTCGTCCCCGGAGCGGCAGGCCCGGCAGAGCCCGCAGGTGATCAGCGGGTGCACGATCACCTTGTCGCCCTCGGCCACGTTGGTCACTGCGGAGCCGACGGCGGCGACCCGGCCCGCGTTCTCGTGGCCGATCGTGTACGGGAGCGTGACCTGCGACTTCTCGGCCCACTGCCCTTCGAGGATGTGCAGGTCGGTCCGGCACACCCCCGCGCCGCCGATCTTCACGATCACGTCGTACGGCTCGACGACCGTCGGCTCCGGGACGTCCGTCATCTCCAGGTTCCGGTGGTAGTCCACCACCTGCACGGCCTTCACGAGACCTTGTCCTCCAAGTCGTAGCGGGTGGCCAGCAGGCCACGGCAGAAGTGGGCGTTGCCCTCGATCGAGATCCGGGTGGAGCGGGCCATCCGTAGTTGCAGCGGCAGCTCGACCTCCGGGTAGGCCGTTCCGGTGTGGTCGACGAACACCGGCAGTTCCTCGCCGGTCCGCAGCCCGACGGCGGCACGGCGGCGGTGCAGGGCGCGGGTGGCGTCGTCGTCCGGCAGGTCGCCGAGGGTCACCCGGCCGAGCTCCTCGACCGGGGTCCCGCCCCGGACCATCCGGGTCAGCACCCGCTCCATCGCGGCGGTGTGCGCCTTGCGCTTGAACGTGCTCCGCAGCTCCTCGAGGTCCCGGTCGGCCTCGTGGGCGAAGGTGCCGCGGTAGCCGGCGTCGGCGGCCAGGCCCCGGTTGATCAGGTCGGAGTCGTGATGGTCGTCCAGCTCGACCACGACCCGGCGGGTCCACGGCAGCGCCGTCAGCACGTCCTTCGCGTCCGACGCCATCAGGTAGGCGAAGTTCGGTGCGCAGAAGCTCGTCGGCAACCGCAGGTGCACCCGCACGTCCGTGCCGGTCACCTCCACGGACCGGACGAACCGCAGATCGGTGATGGGTTCGTCGAGCTCGGGGTCGACGACGGCGTCCAGCGCCCGCCGGGCGTCCGCTGCCCGCCACTCCTCGGGCCGGTCCATCAGGCCACCGCCACGGCCTGCGGCTCCTCACGGGGGAGCGGCAGCTCGGCCGGGACCGGGATGTCGTACATCGCGGCGGCGTTGAGCCCGAGGATCTTCTTCTTCTGGGCGGTGGTCAGCGGCGCGTACTCGGTCATGTCCTCGGGAATCTGGAAGTCGACGAACCGCTCGACCAGCCAGCGCGGCGTCCACAGGGCGTAGTCGCTGGAGAACTGGATCCGGTCCTCGTCGAGCCAGTACAGGAGCTCGCCGATGATCTGCGCGAAGTACTTCGGACGGGTGTGGATGAAGGGGATCGCGACGGCGAGGCCGGCGTGCACGTTCGGCTCCTGCGTGGCGATCCAGCAGAAGTCCTCGAGCCGCGGCAGGCCGCAGTGCTCGACCACGAAGTTCATCTCGGTGAAGTCCGAGGCGACCTTGTCCACGTCGGCGACGTCGAACGCGTCCCGGTCCAGCGGGCGGATCGTCGGGCCCTTGTGGATGTGGATGTTCGTGATGCCCAGCTCCTGGGCGGTCTCCAGGTACCGGTAGGACCACAGGTCGTCGAGCTTCCAGCCGCGCGAGTCGCCGTGCCACTCGGCGGTGTAGAGCTTGCAGCCCTTGAGGTTGAACCGCTTCGCGTCCTCGCGCAGCTGCGTGAGCCCGGTCTCGCCGAACCGCGGGTCCCAGTAGTGGTTGTAGGTGAGCTTGTCCGGGTTGGCCTCGGTGAGCGTGAAGGCCTCCTCGGTCTGCCCGAACCCGTTGGTGTAGAACTCGCCCAGCGCGGCGGGCTGGAAGATCGCGTGGTCGACGTATCCGACCTCGAACAGGTCGTGCATCAGTCGGTCGCCGCCCTGGTAGAGGTACTCCTCGTAGGGCCAGACCTCGGACTCCGGGCTGAGGTTGCGGTGGTAGTCGTAGAAGCAGTCGATGAACTGCTTGCCGTGGATGTTCCGCTGGTTCTCCGGTCGGGCGTCCCACAGCGCGACGTGGGCGTCGACGATGAAGTAGTTCTCCCCGTCCTTCGAGTACATCGTTGTCCTCCTGGCTGGTCGTCGCTGGTCGTCGTCGGCAGCGGTTCGGGTCGGCGGCGACGCTAGGCAGCCGGACGGGCCGGAGGGGGCGTTCGGAGTCTCAACCTGAGACGCGCGTCCCACCGGGTGGTCGGTCGGCCGTGTCAGAGTGGTGGGGCAGGTGGCGCTCGAGGAGGTGCGCGTGGAGGAAGTTCGGCGAGCCGGCGGCGTCGCGGCCCCGCGGCTGTCCGCGTCGTGGCGGCGCAGCGAGAGCTACGGCATCCCGCTCGACGCGGTGAACCCCGCGTTCAGCGGAGCGGTGGACGACCGGTCGCTGTTCTACGAGTGCGGCAACGAGGTGCTGCGCGGGCTGCGGGACACCCTCGCGGGCGAGCCGGTCAGCCTCATGCTCACCGACGCGGACGGCCTCGTGCTCAGCCGGATGTGCGACGAGAAGGCGCTGGTCGCGGCCCTCGACAAGACCTACCTCGCCCCCGGCTTCGCCTTCTCCGAGCGCGAGGCCGGCACCAACGGCCTGGGGCTCGCGCTGGCCGACCGTGCGCCCTCGCTGGTCCGCGGCGAGGAGCACTACTGCACCGGCCTGTGGGGCTACACCTGCGCGGCCGTGCCGGTGACGGACCCGGTCTTCGGCCGGCTCGTCGGCAGCGTCAACCTGACCACCTGGTCCGAGAAGTCCGACGGCCTGCTCCTCGCCCTGGCCCAGATGGCCGCCGGGCACACCAGCGCGCTCATGCTCGCGCGCGGCCGCGGCGCCGAGCCCCGGCCGACCCCGCGCGGCGAGGTCCTCCGCGTCTACTCGGCGCACCGCGGATCGGCGTCCCCGCCGGCGCTCGGGCAGGCCTGGCAGGCTGCGCTCGACGAGGCGGTCGCGGCCCTGCGCGCCGGGCAGGCCGTCGCCGTGGTCGGCGAGGTGGGCGCCGGCAAGACCGCGCTGCTCGGCACGGCGCTGCGGGCGGTGCACCGCGACCACCGGATCCTCAACGCCCGGCCTCCGGACCCGCGGGACGCCGAGTCCTGGTTGGCGTTGTGGACGCCCGAGCTCGCCAAGGACACGACGAGCGTCATCGCCGGCGGGGTCGACGCGCTGCCGCAGTGGGTCGCCACCGAGCTGGCCGGGATCGTGGCCGCGGCGCCGCGGGCATCGCTCGCCGTCACCGCCTCGGAGGCCGCGGCGATCCCGGCGCCGCTCGCCCGGCTCGTCGACGCCGTGATCGAGGTCCCGCCCCTGCGCCGTCGCCCCGACGACGTCCTCCCCCTCGCCGAGCACCTCGGCGCCCGGGCCCGCGGGCGGGAGGTCCGGTTCACCCCCGCGGCGGTCAAGGCGATGCGGACCTTCTCCTGGCCGGGCAACGTCGAGCAGCTGCGCCGGGTTGTGCGCGAGGCCGTGACCCGCAGCGACGTCGTCGACGCCCGGCATCTCGCGCCCGAGGTGCTCTGCGGCTCCAGCCGCACCCTCACCCGGATCGAGACCCTCGAGCGCGACGAGATCGCCCGCTGCCTCGCCGAACCCGGCATCACGGTCACCAAGGCCGCCGAGATGCTCGGGATGAGCCGGGCCACGGTGTACCGCAAGATCGCGCAGTACGGGATCCGCACACCCGACTGAGCGGGTGCCGCGGCACGGCGGTGTGCTGGGTCCCGTCGCGGTCCGCCGGGCGTAGCGCGGAAGATCCACGCTCCGGCAGCGGGACGTGTGCGGTTCGAGCGTTCTCCTGCCTGGACGGGGATCACGGCGGGCTCGTGGGGAGGCGCTTTCCTCGGGTGCGGGCGGGTGCCGCCGCGCCGGGGCGGATCATGGCGGGCTCGTGGGGAGGCGCTTTCCTCGGGTGCGCGCGGGTGCCGCCGCGCCGGGGCGGGATCATGGCGGGATGCAGGAGGAGAGCGCCGGGGCGACCGAGTGGGCCGTGCCGGGCCAGGTCGGTGTCGGGCCGTGGGAGGGGCCGTGGCCGGACGACCCGCGCTACGACCCCGAGCTCCTCGCGCACGGCGACCGCCGCAACGTCGTCGAGGCCTACCGGTACTGGCGGCGCGAGGCCGTGGTCGCCGACCTCGCGGCCCGGGCCCACCCCTTCCACGTCGCGATCGAGAACTTCGGTCACGACCACAACATCGGCACCGTGGTCCGCACCGCCAACGCCTTCGCCGCCGCCGCGGTCCACGTCGTCGGGCGGCGGCGGTGGAACCGGCGGGGCGCGATGGTCACCGACCGCTACCAGACCCTGCACCATCATGCAGACGTCGCCGGGCTGCTCGCCTTCGCCGGTGAACACGATCTCGCGGTCGTCGCGGTCGACAACACCGCGGGCTCGGAGCCCCTGGAGACCGCCGACCTGCCGCGGGAGGCGGTGCTGCTGTTCGGCCAGGAGGGCCCCGGCCTGACGCCCGAGGCCCGCGCGGGTGCCGACCTCCTGGTCTCGATCGCCCAGTTCGGCTCCACCCGCTCCATCAACGCCGGCGTGGCCGCGGGCATCACGATGCACGCCTGGATCCGCCGGCACGCCGACCTCTCCCGCGCCTGGTAGCGGCGGCGCGCCGAAGATCGCCGCGAGTGTGACTGCGCGGTCATTCCGGCAGCGCTCCTGTCACTCGCGACGGCATGCCCCGGTCAGCAGCGCCATGATCGCTACGAACGTGACGGTGTGATGGCCCCGGCGACACTCCCGTCACACTCGCGACGATCTTGGTTCGGCCGGCCAGCGCTCATTGCGAGCGTGACGGTGCGGTCGTGCTCGCTGCGCTCCTGTCACGCTCATGCTGATCTTCGAGGAGATCTAGCGGCAAGATCGCCACGAGTGTGACTGCGTGGTCGTTCCGGCAGCGCTCCTGTCACACTCGCGACGATCATCGGGGCCGTGTCGCGCGGCCGAGGACCGACCCGCCGGGAGGTCAGCGCGGGCCGGCGAGGGCCGCGGGTGGGCCGCCCAGCAGCTGCTTGACCCCGCGGGAGAGCTCGTCGGCCAGGACCTCGTCCTCGCCGGCGGCGACGGCGTCGAGGATCTGCGCGGCCACCCCGGCCGGCGGGATCTTCGGGACGTCCAGACCCGCGGTCATGTCGGTGTCCATGTAGCCCACGTGCACCCCGACGACCTGCGTGCCCTGGGCGCGCAGCTCGGCGCGCACCGAGTTGGTCAGCGACCACGCCGCCGCCTTCGTCGCGGCGTAGGACCCGTGCAGCGGTGCGGCCAGCCAGGACAGCACGGACAGCACGTCGACGACCGCGCCGCCACCGTTGCGCGCGAGCACCGGCGCGAAGGCGCGGATCACGTGCAGCGGGCCGACGAAGTTGGTCTCCAGCTCGGCCCGCACCTCGTCGAGATCGGCGGTGAGGAGCGAGCCGGCGCCGGCACGGCCGGCGTTGTTGACCACGAGGGTGACGTCGCCGCACGCCTCGGCGGCGCGCCGGACCGACTCGGGGTCCGTGACGTCGAGCGCCACGGGGACGAGCCGCTCGTCCGTGACCGTCCGTGGATCGCGGGCGGCGGCGTAGACGGTCTTGGCGCCGCGCTCGAGCAGCTGGGCGGCGAGCACCGCGCCGAGCCCGCGGTTCGCGCCGGTGACCAGCGCGACGCTTCCGGAGATGTCCATGGGTCTACAGCCTCTCGATGATGGTGGCGTTGGCGGTACCGCCCGCCTCGCACATGGTCTGCAGTCCGTAGCGGCCGCCCGTCCGCTCGAGCACGCCGAGCAGCGTGGTGGCCAGCCGCGCGCCGCTCGCGCCGAGCGGGTGGCCGATCGCGATGGCGCCGCCGTCGACGTTGACCTTCGCCGGGTCGGCGCCGGTCTCGACGAGCCACGCGAGGACGACCGAGGAGAAGGCCTCGTTGACCTCGAACGCGTCGATGTCGTCGACGGTCAGCCCGGCCCTCGCCAGCACCTTCGCGGTGGCCGGGATGATCCCGGTGAGCATGTACACCGGGTCGTCGCCGGTGACGGTGGTGGTGTGGATCCGGGCGCGGGGCCGCCAGCCGCGCTGCGCGGCGATCTCGCTCGTGGTCACGACGAGGGCGGCGGAGCCGTCGTTGATCGGCGACGAGTTGCCGGCGGTGACCTTCCAGTCGAGGTCGCCGAAGCGGTCCGTCCAGCGGGGGTCGGCGAAGGCGGGCCGCAGCCCGGCCAGGGCTTCGAGAGTCGTCCCGGGGCGGACGGTCTCGTCCCGCTCCAGCTGGGTGACGGTGCCGTCGGCGTGCGTGACCTTCAGCGGCGCGATCTGGGAGGCGAAGAACCCCTGGTCCCACGCGGCGGCCGCCCGCTGGTGGCTGGTCAGGGCGAACTCGTCGAGCTGCGTCCGGGACAGGCCCCACTTGCGGGCGATCAGTTCCGCGCTCACGCCCTGCGGGATCAGCCCGCCCGGGTAGATCCGGGCGATCGACGGGCCGTGCACGTCCGCGCGCACGCCGTCGACGTTCGCGGAGCTGCCGATCGGCACGTGCGACATCGACTCGACGCCGGACGCGACGACGACGTCGTACGCCCCGGCGATCACGCCCTGCGCGGCGAAGGACAGGGCCTGCTGGCTGCTGCCGCACTGCCGGTCGACGGTCGTCGCGGGCACCGACTCCGGCAGGCCCGCGGCCAGCGCGGCGAACCGGGTGGTGTTGCCGCTCTGCTCGCCGACCTGCCCGACGACCCCGCCGATGACGTCGTCGATCTCGTGGGGTCGCAGCCCCGGCACCCGCTCCACCGCACTGCGGATGGCGTGCGCGTGCAGCTCGACCGGGTGCACGTCGGCGTAGGCGCCACCCGGCTTGCCCTTGCCGACCGGCGTCCGGACGGCCTCGACGATCACCGCGTCCCGCATCGGATCCTCCTCGATCTGAGTTCCTCGGTGCAACCCAGTCTGCGTTGCTCAGAGGGACTCAGCAAGGGTGCGCCGCGTCACATGCCTGCGGGCCGCGGAGGTGCGGTAGCGCCTTACCTCCGACGTCATCGACCGGCGCCACGGGGCGGGCGAGGCTGGGGTCCTCCGGAAGACGAGGGAGAGGACCCGAGATGACCGCCTACGCCATCGCCCACCTGCGCAGCGTGACCCCCAACGCCGAGATCGTGGAGTACCTGCAGCGGATCGACGCCACGCTCGCCCCCTACGGCGGCACCTTCGTGGTCCACGGTGACCTGCCCGAGGTGCTGGAGGGCGAGTTCCCCGGGCACCTCGTGGTGATCGGCTTCCCGGGTCCGGAGGAGGCACGGGCCTGGTACCGCTCGCCCGAGTACCAGGCGATCCTGCCGCTGCGTACCCGCAACTCGGATGGCGCAGCGATCATCGTGCAGGGTGTGGGGCCGGAGCACCTCGCCACGGACGTGATCGCCGGCCTCCCGATCGAGGAGCCCGCCCGGTGACGGGGTGATCTCGCCGCCGGGCCCGGCGGCCCGCAGGGGTCGGTGCCGGTCGGGTCGGCGATCAGTGGCGGTGGCCGACGTACTCCGCGGGCCGGTGCAGCATCGCCAGCAGCATGGCGGGGAGCATCAGCACGTGGCCGGCCAGCATGACGCCGTGCCCGCCGAGCACGCCGGCCCAGAACGGCACGAAGAACACCACGAACGGCAGGTACATCGCCGCCGCCATCTCCCCGACCGCCGCCCACGAGTGCCGGCGCACGAGCATCCAGGCGCTCATTCCCACGGTCATCGAGGTGGCCATGAGCAGGGAGTTCAGCTCGACGGAGCCGCTCAGGTCCGGCAGCCCGGCGAGCCGCCAGAGCGGCAGCAGGACCGCCATGCCGAGGCCCATCGCGACGAGCATCTTGACGTAGTGCCGGACGAACCGGCGGTCCGTGAGCACGGCGCGGAGCTCGGACCGGGTGCGGGGGCGGGCGGCGGCGGGGGTAGACATGACGTCTCCTTCGACGTGTGACGACGGGCCGGGATCGAGGTGCTCGGGGAGGAGGACGGGCAGCACGGGCAGGGGCGGTGGACCTGGTCAGGAGCGGGCGCCGCTGTACGCGGCGATCCGCGCCATGACCTCCTCGCCGACCTGGTCCGGATGGCCCGCCCGGTAGGGCGGCTCCGGGTCGTACTCGACGAAGACCTGCGCGGCCCGCGCGGCGACCTCGTCGACCAGCCGCGCGACCAGCCGGATCGCCATGTCGATGCCGGAGGAGACCCCGGCCGCGGTGACGATCCGCTGCTCCGGCAGCTCGACGACACGCTGCCGCACGGGCTCGGCGCCGAACCGGGCCAGGAGATCCGTCGCGCCCCAGTGCGTGGTCGCCGGCAGGCCGGTGAGCAGCCCGGCCGCGGCGAGGATCAGCGAGCCCGTGCAGACCGAGGTCGTGGCGCGGGTACCGGGGTGCACGGCGCGCACCCAGTCGACGAGCGGGCTGCCGTCGAGGTGGTCCCGGCTGCCGATCCCGCCCGGCACGACCACCACGTCCGGGTTCGGGACCTCCGCGAACAGGGCGTCGACGGTGAGCCCGAGCATCCCGTTCTCGGTGCGGACCTCGCCGCGCTCGGCGCCGACGAACACCACCTCGAACTCCGGCACGCGCTGCAGCACCTCGTAGGGGCCGATCGCGTCGAGGGCGGTCAGGCGGGGGAAGAGCGGGATCGCGACCTGCATGGCGGCTCCTTCGGACAGGACGGGTCGACCGGCCGGCGGCGCCGGTCGGACGGTGACGGGTGGGCTCGGGTGCGCCGGACTCAGCCGGCGGTGCGGCTCGGGTGTGCCGGACTCAGCCGGCGGTGCGGCTCGGGACGCCGGCGAACCGGCGCCGGTAGTGGTCCGGCGCCACCC
The DNA here is from genome assembly GCF_039542425.1 of Pseudonocardia yuanmonensis. Lineage (NCBI taxonomy): Bacteria > Bacillati > Actinomycetota > Actinomycetes > Pseudonocardiales > Pseudonocardiaceae > Pseudonocardia > Pseudonocardia yuanmonensis. The sequence goes on along the minus strand of NZ_BAABIC010000013.1, from coordinate 197,770 downwards.
CCAGCCGGCGGAGGAACGCGCGCCGCATGGTCTCGGCCGAGCCGAACCCGACCCGTGAGGCGACGGCGGTGACGGTGAGCCCGCCGGACTCGAGCAGGCCCCGGGCTGCCTCCACCCGCACCCGCTCGACGTACACGCCGGGCGGGGTGCCCACGAGCCGGGTGAACTCGCGGGCGAAGTGCCGCTCGCTCATCCCGACCCGCGCGGCCAGCACGGGGACGCGCAGGTCCGCGGCGGGCTCGGCGTGCACGATGTCCTGCGCCGCGCGCACCGACGGCCGCGGCGCCGGCGGCGCCCAGACGGGGCTGGCGTACTGGCTCTGCCCGCCCGCGCGGCGGACCGGCATCACCAGCTCGCGCGCTACGCTCTGCGCCACCTCCGGGCCGAGGTCCTCCTCGACCAGTGCCAGGGCGAGGTCCATCCCCGCCGTGACGCCGGCCGAGCTCCAGATCCGCCCGCTGCGGACGTAGATCGGGTCCGGCAGGACCTCGACCTCCGGGTGCTCCGCGGCGAGCCGCTCGGCCCACCGCCAATGGGTGGTCGCGGGCTCGCCGCGGAGCAACCCGGCCGCGGCCAGCAGGAACGCCCCGGTGCACACCGACACCAGCCGCCGCGTCCGCGGCGCCACGTGCCGGATCCAGCGCACCAGTTCGCTCTCGTTGCCGCGGCTGCCCGGCGGGCCCTGTCTCCGGGCTCCCCCACCGCCGGGCACGAGCAGGATGTCGATCGGCCCGGCCGGCAGGCCGCTGCGCGCGACCAGGTCGAGCCCGGTCTCGGAGCGCACCGGGCCGGGCCGCACCCCGACCAGCTCGACGTCGTACCCACGGCCGCCCGCCACCCCGGTGGCGATGCGCAGCACCTCGTGCGGGCCCACCACGTCGAGCGGCTGGAAGCCGTCGAACAGTGGGATCACCACACGCTGACGGTCGGGCCTGCCGGTCATGTGACTACGGTCGCGTGCCCACGGACGTGGCGTCAACGACGGGGAGCCCTCGGATCCGGCCACGTACTCCGCCGCCGATCGGGCCGAACCGGCCGCGGGTCCGGTCGCATCCCGCCGCCGGGGCGGTCCCGCCGATCCCGCCGCTCAGCCGCAGAACCGGCACGGCAGGTCCTCCCCCGGCTCCTCCGCGTACCCGTCCTCCGGAACGACCAGCAGCGCCTCCACCGGCGGCCCGCCCGGGACGCGGTACAGCCGGTTCGCCCCGAGCAGCCACCCCTCCGAGTCGGGGAAGGAGAGCAGGCTGACCAGCCCCTCGGGCAGGCCGACGGTGTCCCCGGGCCCGAGCCGACCGCCGTGCCGGACGTACTGCCCCAGCCGGTTGAGCGCCCGCGCCGCCGTGGCCTGGCCGACCGCGAACACGATCAGCTCGGGATGGTCGAACCCGGACAGCCCGACCGTGTAGACGAAGGGCGGGCCCTCCGCGTCCCCCAGCACGGCCTGCAGCGCCCAGCCGTGCCGGCGGATCGTCTCGCGCTGCCAGGCCTCGTACTGGTCGATGCGGTGGACGAGCTCGGACGGGACCTCGGACGGGATCTCGGGGTTCATGCCGCGGACGGTAGGCCCGACCCCCGACAGAAAATCCTGCGATGATCGCCGCGATGACGAGCCTGTGGACGGACCGGGCGGCCGCCGCGGAACGCGCGGTCACCCATCGCTACCTGCACCGCGTCGGCGGGGTGCTGCCGGGGACGCGGATCGGCCGTATCCGCAGCCCGCGGCCCTCCGCGCTCCGCGAGCGGGCCCGGGCCCTCGTCGGGCCCTGGCACTACTGGTGGCAGGCCCATCTGCTCGACTGCCTGGTGGACGCCCAGATCCGGGCCCCGGAGCCGCGTCGCGCGGCGGCGATCGCGGGGATGGTGCGCGGGGTCCGGCTGCGCAACCTCGGCCGCTGGACCAACGACTACTACGACGACATCGCCTGGTTCGGCCTGGCCGTCCAGCGGGCCGGGGTGCGCGTGCGGAGCCGCCACGCGGCGCTCGACGCCATCACGGCGCGGATCCGCGCCGCGCACACCCCGGCGGGTGGCGGCGGGATCTGGTGGCGCCGCGGGGACGACTTCAAGAACGCCCCCGCCAACGGCCCGGCCGCGATCCTGCTGGCCCGCACCGGCGCCGCGGAGGACCTGGCCACGGCCGTCGCGCTCACCGACTGGATGGCGACCACCCTCGTCGACCCGGCCACGGGCCTCGTCCGCGACGGCGTCCGGCTCGACGCGCAGGGCGCGATCCGGGAGGTCGCGACCACCACCTACACGTACTGCCAGGGCGTCTTCCTGGGCGCCTGCGTCGAGCTCGCGCAGCGCCAGGGCGACGCCCGCTGGCACGAGCGCGCGGCAGCGGTGCTCGCGGCGACGGCGCGCGGACTCGCCGAGCCGGGCGGCGTGGTCGGCGGCTACGACGACGGCGGGGACGGCGGCCTGTTCAACGGCATCCTGGCCCGGTACCTGGCCGACGCCGCGGTCCGGCGGCCCCGGCTGCCGCACGCCCGCGACCTCGTCCTCGCCAGTGCGGAGTCGGTGTGGGAGAACCGGGCGGACACCGCGGTGGGGCCGGCCTTCGCGCACGACTGGCGCAGGCGCGCCCGTCGGCCTGCGGTGGGGGCGCCGGAGGGGGACCTGTCCGTGCAGCTCTCGGGCTGGCTGCTGCTGGAGGCCGCGGCCCGCCTGGAGCGTGCCGGCGCCGCGTGAGACCGCCGCGGGGAGAGCCGCTGGTCAGGGTCGGTCAGGGCTGCTCGGTCGCCGCGGGGTCGTGGGCGACCCCCGAGTCGACCGGCGTCTCCTCCTCGACCGGCTTGCGGACCTCGAGGACGTACCGCACGACCCCGACGGCCGTGCCGATCACGAACAAGGCGATCGCCGCGACCACCGCCACGTGCCGCACCCACGGGATGCGGTCGAGCAGGCCCGCGGCGTAGTAGCCCAGCATCATCAGCGTGGGCACCCAGGCCAGCGCCCCGACGAGGTTGGCCACCAGGAACTTGCGGTTGTCCATCCGCGCGGCGCCCGCGATGGCCGGGGCGAGCGTGCGCACCCACGGCACCCAGCGCGCCACGACGATCGACCAGAAGCCCCAGCGGTCGAGGAACCTGCCGGCCCGGTCGAGGTTCTGGCGGGTCAGGAACCTGCCGCCGCGGCGCACCTTGATCCGGTTGCCGGTGTAGCGCCCGATGAGGTAGCCGACCTGGTTGCCGGCCACCGCGACGACCACCGCGGCGGCCGAGAGCAGCCAGGCGGATGCCTCGTGCTGGTGGGCGGCGAGCACCACGCCCGCCGCGACGAGCAGCGAGTCGCCCGGCAGGAACAGCCCGATGATGAAGGCGCACTCCAGGAACACGAACGCGAGGACGACGACCCAGACCGTGACCGGCCCGGCGGAACCGAGCGGGTCGAGGGCCAGGACCGTCTGTCGCACGTGCTCCTCCGGATCGGCGGCGTCGGGATCAGCGGTGGTGGCCGGGCGGGCGCTCGTCCGGCCGGACGACCGGGATGCGGACCGTCGCGTCCGGGTCGTACCCCTCGGGCGCGACCGCCCCGTGGCCCTGCCGGCGCGCGCGCAGGAGCTCGATCACGATCGGCACCACCGAGAGCAGCACGATCAGGATCAGCATCAGCTCGATGTTGTCCCGCACGAACTGGATCTGGCCGAGGAAGTAGCCGAGCACCGTGACGCCGGCCGCCCAGGCCACCCCCCCGACCAGCGAGTACGTGAAGTAGCGCTTGGCGTCCATCTTCCCGACGCCGGCCATCACGGTGATGAACGTGCGGACGATGGGCACGAAACGACCGAGGACGATCGCGCGGTTGCCGTACCTGTCGAAGAACTCCTGCGTCTTGGTGACGTGTTGCGGCTTGAACAGCCTGCTCTTCGGCTTGTCGAAGATCGCAGGCCCCGCCTTGCGGCCGATGGCGTAGCCGCACGCGTTGCCGACGAAGGCGGCCACCACGAGCAGCACGCACACCAGCCACAGCGGCGTGCGGATCGCCCCCGTCGCCACGAACAGGCCCGCCGTGAACAGCAGGGAGTCACCCGGGAGGAAGAACCCCAGCAGCAGGCCGCACTCGGCGAACACGATGAGTGCCAGGCCCAGCAGCGCCCAGGGGCCGAGCCAGCCGATGATGACGTCGGGCTTCAGCCATTCCGGGCCCAGGGCAAGCGTGTGGGTCACGCCCAGGACGGTACCGGGCGCACCTGTGCGTCCCGTCAGCCGACCGTGGGAAGGACCCCTGGGAAGAGCAGCGAGACCAGCCCGATCCCCGCCCCGAGCACCAGGCCCGCGAGCAGTGCGATCACCAGCGCCCACACGATCTGGCGGCGCAGCGCGGCGTCGGGACCCGGCTCCGGGGCCGGTCGGCGGGTCGCCGCGTACCCGGCCGGCGCCGAGCCCGACGAGATCGCCTGCGCGTGCAGCGCCTCGGCCAGCCGGCGGCCGGGATCGGCCGACGGGGTGGCGTGGGCGTGCGGGTTCGTCATCGTTCGTCCTCCTCCCGGCCCTATCTTCCCCCGGACCGTTCGGCCATGACACGGGCCACCGCGTCGAGCGCCCGACTGGCCGTGGACTTCACCGTGCCGCGGGTGATGCCGGCGGCCTCGGCGATCTCGGCCTCGGACAGCCCGCCGTAGTAGCGCAGCACCAGGACCTCGCGCTGCCGCGGGGGCAGCGTGGCCAGCGCGTCGACGACGGCCTGGTGCTCGGCCGAGAGCATCGCGAGCGACTCCGCGGACCGGGCGTTGACCTGGTGCGGGGCCACGTACTCGCGCGCGGTGCGCCGCCGGCGCAGCACCGACCGGGACCCGTTGACGACGGCGGTGCGCAGGTACCCGACGGCCGCGGCCTCGTCGCGCAGCCCGGCCCAGTGCCGGTGCAGGCCGGCGAAGGCCTCCTGCACGACGTCCTCGGCGGTGGCGGGCTCGTCGACGAGCAGCACGGCGAGCCGGACCAGCCGCATGCGGTGGTCGCGGTAGAGGTCGGCGAGGGTGAGCGGGGCGCCCGGGGCCTGCGGGGGCGGGGCGGCGACGGCGGGGTCCGGGCGTGAGTCGATCCGGCGCAGCCTGCTCAGCGTGCGCTCGACGGTGCTCTCGTAACCGCCGGTCTCCAGCGGGTTCGCTCCCCCCACGATCGACACCTTATCGAGCGTGACATTCCCGGAGACGGAGCTTGCGAAGTCGACCGTCACGTCGTTCGGCGCGTCGGCGCTGGTGGGTGATACTGGCGGCGAACGACGCGGACCCGAGGAGGCCACTTCAGATGCCGATCGCCAGCCCCGAGATCTACAACGAGATGCTGGACAAGGCCAAGAGCGGGGAGTATGCGTACCCGGCCATCAACGTCACCAGCTCCGAGACGCTGCACGCGGCCCTGCGCGGCTTCGCCGAGGCGGGCAGCGACGGCATCGTGCAGGTCTCGACGGGCGGTGCGGAGTTCCTCTCCGGCACCCGGGTGAAGAACATGGTCACCGGTGCGACCGCGCTGGCCGAGTTCGCCCACGTGGTCGCGGACTCGTACCCGATCAACGTGGCGCTGCACACGGACCACTGCCCGAAGGACAAGCTCGACGGCTTCGTCCGCCCGCTGATCGCGATCAGCCAGGAGCGCGTGGCCAAGGGCGGGAACCCGCTGTTCCAGTCGCACATGTGGGACGGCTCCGCGGTCGAGCTCGAGGAGAACCTGAAGATCGCGGCCGAGCTGCTCGACGAGGCGGCCAAGGCCAAGATCATCCTGGAGATCGAGATCGGGGTGGTCGGCGGCGAGGAGGACGGCGTCGCCAACGACATCAACGAGAAGCTCTACACCGCTCCCGGCGACTACGAGCGGACCGTCGAGGCGCTGGGTGCCGGCGACAAGGGCCGGTACCTGCTGGCCGCGACCTTCGGCAACGTGCACGGCGTCTACAAGCCGGGCAACGTCAAGCTGCGCCCGGAGATCCTCAAGGAGGGCCAGCAGGTCGCCACGCAGAAGCTGGGCCTGGCGGAGGGCTCCAAGCCGTTCGACCTGGTGTTCCACGGCGGCTCCGGCTCGCTGCTGGAGGAGATCCACGAGGCGCTGTCCTACGGCGTCGTCAAGATGAACGTGGACACCGACACCCAGTACGCCTACACCCGGCCGATCGCCGCGCACATGTTCCAGAACTACGACGGCGTGCTGAAGGTCGACGGCGAGGTCGGCAACAAGAAGACCTACGACCCGCGCTCCTACGGCAAGAAGGCCGAGGTGGCGATGTCCGAGCGGGTCGTCGAGGCCTGCGAGTCGCTGAAGTCGGCCGGCAAGTCCCTGGCGGGCTGAGCCCGGCCGGATCGCACGGGGGGTCGACGGGGCAGGATGAGGCCATGAGTCTGCACGGCAACCTGCTGGGCCCCGAGCCCACGCGCCTGCCCGTCGACCCCGCCGCGGCCGCGCTGGACGCGGGCGAGGACCCGGCGGACGTCGCGGCGGCCAACCCCGCCTCGTCGATCGCCTGGGCCACCCTCGCCGAGAACGCCCTGGCGGAGAAGCACACCGTGGCGGCGTACGCGTACGCCCGCACCGGCTACCACCGCGGCCTGGACCAGCTGCGCCGCAACGGCTGGAAGGGCTTCGGCCCGATCCCGTGGTCGCACGAGCCGAACCAGGGCTTCCTGCGTGCGCTGGGTGCGCTGATGCGCGCCGCCGAGGCGATCGGCGAGACGGACGAGGTCGAGCGGATCCGCGGGTTCCTCGCCGACTCCGACCCGGCCGCGGCCGCGGCGCTGGGCGTCTCCTGACCCCCGTCGTCGGGTGAACGGTCCCGCATGAGCGTGACCGCCCGGGCGCGTGCCCGGCTGGACCTGGGCGCGCGCCGGCTACGGATGTCGGCGGTGCCGATCGTCCAGTGCGGGCTGGCCGCCGGCCTGGCCTGGTTCGTCGCCGCCGACCTCGTCGGGCACGCGCGGCCCTTCTTCGCGCCGATCGCCGCGGTGATCATCCTCGGCGTCTCGCTCGGGTCCCGGCTGCGCCGGACCGCCGAGCTGGTCGTCGGCGTGAGCCTTGGGGTGCTGGTCGGCGACCTGCTGGTCTCCGTGATCGGGTCGGGACCCTGGCAGATCGCCCTGGTGGTGATGCTCGCCGTGGCGGCCGCGGTGTTCACGGACGGCGGCACCCTCATCGTCGCGCAGGCCGGCTCGTCGGCCGTGCTGGTCGCGACCCTGCTGCCGCCCGGGCAGACCGGCGGGATCGACCGCTGGGTCGACTCCCTGATCGGCGGCACGGTCGGGCTGCTCGTGGCCGCCCTGCTGCCGTCGCACCCGCTCGGCCCGGTCCGGCGGCAGGCCCGCCGCGCGCTCGACGAGCTCGCGGCCGTCCTGTTCGGGGTCGCCGAGGCGCTGCGCACCCGGGACGAGAAGGCGGCGGCCGAGGCGCTGCTGCGCGCCCGCCGCAGCCAGCCCCTGGTCGACGAGCTGCGGACGTCCGTGAAGTCCGGCCGCGAGGTCACCGCCGTGGCCCCGCTGCGCCGCCCGCACCGCGCCGAGCTGGCCCGCTTCGGCGAGCTGGCCGAGCGCACCGACTACGCCTTCCGCAACACCCGGGTCCTCGCCCGGCGCGCCCTCACCGCGCTGCAGGACGACGAGCCCGCGGTCGAGGCCCTGCCCGACGCCGTCGCCCAGCTCGCGACCGCGGTGCAGAAGCTCACCGCGCAGGTCGGCGCGGGCGACCGCGAGGCGGCCCGCGTGCCGATCCTCGACCTCGTGCACGACTCGCCGATCCTGGGCGCCGCGGCCGGCGACCTCGGCATGTCCGAGCAGGTGATGATCGCCCAGCTGCGCTCGATCGCGGTCGACCTGCTGCAGGCCACCGGGCTCGGTCGCACCGAGGCTCAGCAGGCCCTGCGCGCCGAACTGTGAGCGGAGCGCCGGCTCACGGCGCGCGCAGGGCCAGCTCCCGGCCCGCCCAGCGGCGGCGCAGCCAGCGGTCGTGCGAGGCGACGACGACGGCGCCGGGCCCGGTGCCCAGGGCCTCCTCCAGCTCGTCGGAGAGCCGGGGTGAGAGGTGGTTGGTGGGCTCGTCGAGCAGCAGGAGCTGCGGCGGGTCGGCGATCAGCAGGGCGAGCGCGAGCCGTCGGCGCTGCCCGACCGACAGCTCGCCGACCCGGGCGCCGAGGTCCCGCGGCGCGACCAGGCCGAGCGAGACCAGCGGCACCGCCTCGGCCCGCTCGGGGCCCAGGGCGTGCTCCCACGTCTCGCGCACGGTCCGGTCCGGCCGCGCGAACACCGTGTCCTGGGCCAGCAGCCCGACGCGCAGCCGACGTCGTCGCCGGACCTCGCCGTCGGCGGCCAGCGTCCCGGCGAGCACCGCGAGCAGCGTGGACTTGCCCGCCCCGTTCGGCCCGGTGACGAGCAGCCGGTCGTCCGCGGTGACGTCGAGCCGGTCGACCGCGAGCCGGCCCGGGACCCGCACCCCGCGCAGCGCGACCAGGACCCCGTCCGACGACGCCGCGGCCAGCGCGGGGGCCCGGAACCGCAGCGGCGCCGGCGGACGCCGCACCTGGTCCCGCTCGAGCTCCTCGAGCCGGCGCAGCGCGCTGCGGACCCGGCTCGACACCTGCCGCTCGACGCGCTGCGCGCGCCGGCCGTAGCCCATCTTGTCCCGGTCCGGCATCGCCCGGTCGTGAGCGACCCGGCGCGAGGTCACCGCCACCGAGTGCCGCAGCTCCGCGAGCTCCTCCTGCTCCTCGGCGAAGCGGCGCTCCCAGCGCTCCCGCTCGGCGCGCTTCTCGGCCAGGTAGTCGGTGTAGGTGCCGCCGTACCGGGCGGGTCCGCCGAGGGCCGGATCGAGGTCCACGACGTCCGTGCACACCGCGTCGAGGAACGCCCGGTCATGGCTCGCCACCACGACCGCGCCCGGCATCCCGCGCAGTTCCTCCTCGAGGAAGGCCGCGGCGGCGTCGTCGAGGTGGTTGGTGGGTTCGTCGAGCAGCAGCGCCGCGGGCCGGCGGAGCAGCAGCGCGGCCAGGGCGAGCCGCCCTCGCTGGCCCCCGGACAGTGTGCCGAGCGGGCGGTCGCGCCCGATCCCGCCCAGCCCCAGCCCGGCGAGGACGAGATCGGCGCGCCGGTCGGCGTCCCACGCGGCGTGCCGCTCGGCCGACTCCAGGCGCTCGCCGTACGCGGTGAGGAGGTCGGCGTCCTCGGGTGCGTCGGTGAGCGCGCGGCCGATCCGGTCCAGCTCGGCGAGGTCCGTGCGGGCCTCGCGCAGGGCGTCGTCGACGACCGCGGCGACCGTGGCGACCGGGTCGTACGGCATCTCCTGGTGCAGGAAACCGAGGTCCGCGGGCCGCGTGACGGTGCCGCCGTCGGGCTCGTCCGCGCCCGCGAGCAGCCGCAGCAGGGTGGACTTGCCGGCCCCGTTCTCGCCGATCAGGCCGATCCGCCGGCCGGGGGCGGCGGTGAGGGACACGCCGTCGAGCACCCGGCGCGTACCGAGGGTGCGGACGAGGTCGACGGCGACCAGGGCTGCGTGCACGGAGGAGGGAGCGGACACGGCGACACCACCTGGGAAGATCGGGATCTCGCGCCCGCCGGGCTCGTGCCGCGGCCGCGGGCGCAGGGTGGTGTCAGAGCTCCATGATGCGATCACTCTCGCCCAGGGGTGGCGACCCCGCAACCGATTAACCGGTCGAGCCGCGGGAGGTCGGCTCGTGATCATCGATCGTGGACGCGGGCGGTCGGGAATCGACCCGCTGCGTCCAGGGAGAGTGATCTTGGGTTCGGGATGGACGAGGCTGTCGAACGGCCCGAACGGCCCGCTGAGCGTGTGCTGGCCGCGCTGGTGGCGCTGTTCCGGCCGCCGCGGACCGCTGGTTCCGCAGGGCGGGCCAGAAGCGATCGCACGAATCCGCACGGCCTCCCTCACGTGGCGGAACCGCCGGCCGCACGTCGTCGGTACGTTCCAGAGCGGTGACCTGTCCGTCATGGTGGGTACGCCACACTGGTCCGGACGACGTGGGGTGCGTCCGGCCGGGTCCGGGGAGGATCGAAGAGCCATGCAGTTCCTGATCAGGTGGGTGCTGGCGCCGCTGGTGCGGATGATCTGGCGGCCGCGGGTGCAGGGGGTGCACAACGTCCCGGTGAGCGGACCGGTGATCTTCGCCGCGAACCATCGCGCAGCCGTCGACACGGCCGTGATCCCGCTGGTCACGCCGCGGCGGGTCGCCTTCCTCGCCAAGGACCAGTACTTCGCGTCGCGCAGCCTGAAGGGCCGGCTCGTCGCGCGGTTCCTCACCGCCCTCGGCTACGTCCCGGTCGACCGGGCCAACGCCAAGGCCGGGCTGGCCGCGCTGGAGGCGGGGCGCACGGTCCTGGAGGCCGGCGGCGCCTTCGGCATCTACCCGGAGGGCACCCGCTCGCTCGACGGCCGGCTGCACCGCGGGCACACCGGCGTCGCGTCGCTGGCGCTGTCCACCGGCGCCGTCGTGGTGCCGGTCGGGCTGATCGGCACCCACAAGGTGCAGCCCGTGGGGAAGAAGCTGCCGCGTGTCGCGCGCGTGGAGGTCCGGTTCGGCCGGCCGCTGGACTTCAGCCGGTACGACGGCCTGGAGGGCTCCGCCGCGATCCGCCGCGCGGTCACGGACGAGGTCATGGACGCCATCGCCGACCTGAGCGGCCAGGAGTACGTCGACCGCTACCACCGCCGCCCCGGCGAACCCGCCGCCGCCTGAGCACCCCCGCCCGAGCACCCCCGACCGACCACGCCCGCCCGACCGCCCGGTCCACGAAAAGGATCACGCCCGCTCGTCGGGCCCGGAAGGGCCCCGGTGGGGCAGGATCCGTCCATGACGGATCTCGCCGAGGAACTGGCGACCGCGGTCGACCGCGATCTCGCCCCGGTCGACGCCGCGCTCGCGGCCGCGTATCCCGGCGACGTCGGGACCCGCCAGCCGGTGCACACCGTGTACGTGCCCGCGGACCGGTTCGACCGGTCCGTGTCCGCGGCGTGGGGCGCCACCGCCTGCGAGGTGTTCGACTCCCACGCCCCCGGCCAGGCCGAGCTCGCCTCCTGCTGGGGGATCCCGGCGCAGTCCGCGGAGGTGCTGCGCGCCCGCGTGCGGGACAAGCTGGTCACCGAGCCGATCGAGGACCTGCGGATCGACTTCGAGGACGGCTACGGCGTGCGGCCGGACGCCGAGGAGGACGCGGAGGTCCGCCGCGCGGCCGCCGAGCTGGTCGCCGCCGTCGACGCCGGGACCGCACCGCCGTTCACCGGCATCCGGTTCCGCAGCCTCGAGGCCGGCACCCGGCGCCGCGGCCTCCGTACGCTGACCGCGTTCGTGGCCGAGCTGGCGGCGCGTGGGGGCGTGCCCAACGGCTTCGTCGTCACGCTGCCGAAGGTCACGGCGCCGGCCCAGGTCGCCGCCCTCGCCGCGGTGCTCGACGCGCTCGAGGAGGCGCACGGCCTGCCTGTCGGCACCTTGCGGTTCGAGATCCAGGTCGAGACCCCGCAGACGGTGATGGGGCTCGACGGCGCCTCCCCGCTGCCGGGCATGATCGCCGCCGCCGAGGGTCGCTGCTCCGGCCTGCACTACGGCACCTACGACTACTCCGCCTCGCTCGGCATCGCCGCGGAGCACCAGAGCATGGAGCATCCCGCCGCGGACCACGCGAAGGCGGTGATGCAGGTGGCGGCGGCGGGCACCGGCGTCCGGCTGTCGGACGGCTCCACGAACGTCCTGCCCGTCGGCTCGCCCGAGGCGGTGCGCGCGGCGTGGCGGCTGCACGGCCGGCTCGTCCGCCGCTCCCTCGAACGCGGCTTCTACCAGGGCTGGGACCTGCACCCGGCCCAGCTGCCGAGCCGGTTCATCGCGGTCTTCTCCTTCTTCCGCGGCTCCGCCGGTCCGGCCGCGGCGCGGCTGCGTGCCTACCGTGAGCGCGTCGACTCCGGGTTCCTCGACGAGCCCGCCACCGCCACGGCCCTCGCCGGCTTCCTGCTGCGGGGCATCGACTGCGGGGCGCTCGACGGCGCGTGGGTCGAGAAGGAGACGGGCGCCGACCTGGGCGAGCTGGCCCGGACGGCGCACCGCACGACGCGTTCCCCGCGCTGACGCCCGACGTCGCGCCGAGCGCGGGGCCGACCCCACCCCGGCCGTCGGGTGCGCACCCGGCGGTTCGGGTGCGTGCTCCCTCGTCCGGGTGATGCCCCCGACCCCATCCTCCGCTGAACCCGCCGCGACCCGCGGCGACGGATCGGGGAGGAAGGACAGTGCGAACCAGAGGAATCGGAGGCGCACGCCGGGTGGCGCTCGCCGTCGCGGCGGTGGCCGGCGCGGCAGTGCTCTCGTCGTGCGCGTTACCCGGGATGCTGCTCGCGGCACCGGTCGCGACACCCGCGCCGGCGTCCGGCGAGGTACCCGCCGGGCTGACGCGGTACTACACCCAGGTGCTCGCCTGGGGCCCCTGCCTCCCCTTCGCCGACGAGGCGGGGGAACAGGAGCTGTTCGGGCAGCCGGGCCTGGAGTGCGCGCGGATGACCGTGCCCCTCGACTACGCGGCGCCGGAGGGCCGTACCGCGGAGATCGCCGTGCTGCGGGCGGGGGGTGGCCAGGCGCGGCTCGGCTCGCTCGTGCTCAACCCCGGCGGCCCGGGCGGGTCCGGGATGGAGATGGCGGCGGCCTACGCGTCGCTGTCCGACGGGCCCTTCGACATCGTCGGGTTCGACCCGCGGGGGGTCGGGTCGAGCACGCCGGCGATCGACTGCACCACGGACGCGGAGTGGGACGCCCAGCGGGCCGAGTCCGAGCGCGACCTCGTGGCCGCAGGGCCGGCGGCCGCCGAGGAGCGGGCGCGGCTGCAGATGGAGCGCTGCGTGGAGCGCTCGGGCGGCCTCGACGTGCTCGCCACCTCCGGCACCCGCGACGTCGCCCGCGACCTCGACGTGCTGCGTGCCGCGCTGGGCGACGAGAAGCTGAACTACCTCGGCTTCTCCTACGGCACCCGGATCGGGTCGACCTACGCCGAGCTGTTCCCGCAGAACGTGCGGGCCATGGTGCTCGACGGGGCCGTCGACCCGACGGAGACCACCGCCGAGAGCACGGTGGCCCAGATGGCCGGGTTCCAGGGAGCCTTCGACGCCTACGCCGCGGCCTGCACCCAGCAGGCCGACTGCCCGCTGGGCACCGACCCGTCCCGCGCCACCGCCGAGTTCCAGGCGCTGACGCGGCCGCTGCTCGACCGGCAGGCGCCGGTGGCGGACGGCCGCAGCCTGTCCTACGGCGACGCGACCACCGCAGTGATCGCCTCGCTCTACAGCCCGGTCTCGTGGCCGGGGCTGACGGCGGGGCTGGCCGCGCTGCGCGCCGGCGACGGCACGCCGCTGATGCAGGTCGCCGACGCCTACCTCGGCCGCGGTGCCGACGGCCGCTACGGCAACGAGACCGAGGCGCGGATGATCATCAACTGCCTCGACGGGGACCGGATCACCGACCCCGCCCAGGGCCTGGAGATCGCGCGGCAGGCACGGTCGGCCGCGCCGTTCATCGACCCCGGCCTGCCGCTGGTCGAGGGGGCCCGGGACACCTGCGCCCTGCTGCCCGTCACGCCGACCTCGGAGCCGCACCTGCCGCAGGTCGAGGGGCTGCCGACCACGATGGTGATCTCGACGACCGGTGACCCCGCCACGCCGTACCAGGCGGGCGTCGACCTGGCCGCGGCACTCGGTGCCCGGCTGGTCACGGTCGAGGGCACCCGGCACGGGGCCGCGTTCGGCGGCAACGAGTGCGTCGACACCGCGGTCGTCGATTACCTGGTGAACCTCGCCCTGCCGGCCGAGGGCGTGCGCTGCGTCTTCCCGGACGCCTGAGCAAGGACACCGAGCGAGAACACCGAGGGCCCGGCGCGAGCCGGGCCCTCGGCGTGTGCGGTCAGTGGGCCGCCGCGGGCCCCTCCGTGCGCGAGAAGTGGTTGAACAGCAGGTTCAGCCGCACCGCGAAGATGGCGTAGGCGCTGATGCCCGACTCGAAGATCGTGGCCAGCCACTCCGGCAGGTGCAGGTAGACCCCGGACCCGGTGGGATCGGCGGCCATCAGACGAAGCCCGTGATCCCCTCCCACGCCCCAGGCGCCGGGGGCACGTCGTCACGGACGATCGAGGCCTCGATCAGGCCGTACGGCCGGTCGGCGGCGAACCAGACCTGGTTGGGGTTGTCGAGCCCCCACTTCTCGAGGTCGACGAGGAAGTGGTGCTTGTTGGGCATGGAGAAGCGGATCTCCGCGACCTCCGGGTGGGCGGCGAGCGCCGCCTCGCCCATCGTGTAGAGCGTCTGCTGCAGCGAGAGGCTGTGCGTGAGCGCGAACCTCTCCAGGAGGATCTGCCGGATCGACGCCCAGGACTTGTCCCAGTCGACGTCCGTGCCCAGGTAGCGCCACCGGGCGGTGACCGCGGTGGCGAGGATCCGGTCGTCCGTCTCGACGAGCGACGTGAACGGCGCCTCCGGGAAGCCGTGGAACTCGCTGCCGGTGCTCTTGAGGACGGTCAGCCCGGTGAGCCCGGAGATCACGGTCTCCTCCGCCCCGTGCTTGGTCGCCACACACGTGCGGACCTCGGAGCCGGGCCTGGTGAACGCGTGGTCGTGGGGCCCACCCTCGGTGGTCGAGATCCGCTCCCAGTGGTCCAGGTTCACCTCCTGCCGCGCGCCCGTGACCTGCTCGAAGCCGTCGACGAAGTACCGGGCCAGGAGCAGCGCGAAGGTCTCGGGCGAGCCGACGCCGTGCGTCCGGGCGAGCGCGTGCACGGTGTTCTTCTGCGTGTCGGTCGCGATGACCTTGCCGTTGTCGCCGGTGAGGTGCGTGTCGGCGAAGTCGCCGATCAGCTGGCTGGTCACGGTGACGTCGGTGATCCGGTGGACCGGCGTCGACCGGTCCACGTGCACCATGTGGCACTCCGCCTTGCCGTACTGGTTGTAGCCGAGCGAGATGCCCATTCGTCCTCCGGGTGGTGCGGGGTGCAGGTGGGGTCAGGCCGCGTCGGCGGCGGGCTCCGGCGTGCTGCCCGTGCGGCTGCGCGAGATCACCCAGTGCAGGGCGAAGGCCACGCCCGCGCCGATGAACCAGCTGAAGGCGGCCGCCGTCGTCGAGCCGAACAGCACCACGGCCATCGCGACCACCGCGCCGACCGCGGTGGCGACGATCGCGACCGGGTTGTAGCCCTTGCGGTAGTGGTAGGTGCCGTCCGCCCTCAGCGTGTAGAGGTCGTCGACGACGACGCGCCCCTTCTTGATCAGGTAGAAGTCGGCGATCAGCACCCCGTAGAGCGGGCCGATGAACGCGCCGAGCGTGTCCAGCGTGTAGTGGATGACGTCCGGGCTGGAGTACAGGTTCCACGGCGTGATCAACACGGAGCCGACGGCCGCGATCATGCCGCCCGTGCGCCAGCTGATCCGCTGCGGGTCGACGTTGGAGAAGTCGAACGCCGGGGACACGAAGTTCGCGACGATGTTGATGCCGATCGTGGCGATCATGAAGGTGAGCGCCCCGAGGACCACGGCGAACGTGCTGTCCAGCTGGGCGACCGTCTCCACCGGGTCGGTGATCAGCCGGCCGAACACCGGCAGGGTGGCCGCGGCGGTGACCACCACGAGCAGCGCGAACACGATGAAGTTCAGCGGCAGGCCCAGAAGGTTGCCCTTCTTCACGTCGGAGAAGGTCCGGCCGTACCGGGCGAAGTCGCCGTAGTTGAGCATCGGGCCGGAGAAGTAGGACACGATCAGCGCGATCGCCGTGATCATGACACCGACGGACTGCCAGCCGGACAGGTCGACCTCGGCGAGGTTCAGGTCGATGCCGCTCCAGCCGGCTCGGAGGACGAGGTAGCCGGCGAGCAGGAACATCACGACGTACACGGCGGGCCCGCAGAAGTCGATGAACCTCCGGATCGCCTCCATGCCCTTCCAGAACACGGCGGCCTGCAGCACCCACATGGCGAGGAAGCAGATCCAGCCCAGCAGCGAGAGCCCGGCGAAGCCGTACTGGCCGACCTCCGCGAGCGGGGCGAGACCCGGCCACAGCTTGAGGGCCACGATGACCAGGGAGTGCGAGGCGAGATAGGTCTGGATGCCGTACCAGGCCACCGCGATCAGGCCGCGGATGATCGCCGGGATGTTCGCGCCCAGCACGCCGAAGGACACCCGGGAGATGACCGGGTACGGGGTGCCGGTGGCCTGGGAGGGCCTCGCGACGAGGTTGCACAGGTAGTAGACGATCGTGATGCCGACGAGCAGGGCGATCAGCACCTGCCACGCGGCGAGGCCGAGCGCGAACAGCGAGCCCGCGGTCACGTACCCGCCGACGCTGTGCACGTCGGACATCCAGAACGCGAAGAAGTTGTACGACTTCCAGTTCTGCTTCCGCAGCGGGGCGAGGTCCTCGTTCGTGAGGCGCTCGTCGTAGCCCGCCTTGATCTCGCCGGGCGTCCCGCTCGTCGCGACCGGCGTGCTCTCCACCGATTCCGTCATCTCGCCGCTCCGCCCTCCGCCGTCCCCGAGTCCAGTCCGGCTGACGGTATGTGGCCGGCGCACCCGAATGGGCGACGCGGCCGGGGAATTCACGAGACCGATTCGTGGGTCAACGCGGACTCAACATGAATCCGCGACTCACAGCCGGAAATCGCGCAGCAGCCCGGTGTAGGGCTTCGCCGGTGGCCGGGCGAACTCGCCGCGGTCCCCGGTGCGCAGACCCAGCGCGACGAGTGACTCGACGGTCCGGGTGGCGGCCGCGACGCCGTCGACCACCGGCACGCCGACGGCCGCGGAGACGTGCGCGCAGAGCTCCGCCATGCCCGCGCAGCCGAGCACGATCGCGTCCGACCCGTCCTCGGCGACCGCCCGCCGGCACTCCTCGGTGATCCGCTCCCGGACCCCGGAGGCCGGGTCCTCGAGCTCCAGGACGGGGATCTCGCACGCGCGCACGCCGCGGCAGAACCGGGCCACGCCGTAGTGTTCGGCGAGGTCCTCGGCCCGTCCGATCGTCCGCGCCAGGGACGTGACCACGCTGAACCCGCGGCCCAGATAGCAGGCGGTCCGCATCGCGGCCTCCGCGATCCCGACGACGGGGCCGCGCGCGAGCTCGCGCGCCGCGTCGAGCCCGGGGTCACCGAAGCAGGCGATCACGTAGCCGGCCGAGCCGGCCCGCTCGCCGGCGGCGATCTCCGCGAGCAGCCCGGGCACGGCCAGCGCCTCGTCGTAGTGGCTCTCGATGGACGCCGGTCCGGTCGCCGGGGGTGACCGCGCGGACCGTCGTGCCGGGTGAGGCGACGGCGGCCGCGGCATGACCGATGGTCGCCGTCATCGATTCCGTGGTGTTCGGGTTGATGACCGTAAGGAGCACCGCCGCCGTCCTTTCCGCGTGCCGGACCCGGTCCCGACGCTAGCCGTACGGGCACAATTCCGGTGCGGAGGCGGAAATATGTTACGGGCGGGTGAAGCGCGTTTCCGGCGACGCGGACGCGGTGTCCGAGGAAAAGGCGGCCACGGCATGCTCGGTGTCATGGCAGGCATCAGCACGCACGTCCTCGACGCCGCCCTCGGCCGCCCGGCCGCCGGCGTCGCGGTGACCCTGACCGCGCCGGACGGCACGGTCCACCCGGGCACCACGGACGCCGACGGGCGCGTCGGCGACCTCTACACCGGCCCGCTCGCCGCGGGCACCTGGACCGCGGTGTTCGCGACGGGCGCCTACCACGCCGCGAGCGGGCAGGAGGCGTTCTTCCCCGAGGTCACCATCGCCTTCACCGCCGACCCGGAGCGGGGCCACCACCACGTCCCGCTGCTGCTCTCCCCGTACTCGTACACGACCTACCGCGGCTCCTGACCCCGTGAGCGAGACTGACGTGCGACGACGTGGCCGTGCCGGGCGCGATCAGCGGGCGGCGTTCTTCACGAAGCCCGTCTCGGTGTCGCGCAGACCGGGGTCGCCGCCCTGCCAGCCGCCGCGGACGTGCCGGCGCACGGTGGCGTCGTCCGTGGCGCGGGCGGCGGAGTGCCAGAGGAAGGCGTCGTGCAGGATCACGTCCCCGCGCTCGGCGTAGACCGGGATCTCGCCGCGGACCTTCTCGAAGCCCAGCGGCATCGGGAAGGGCGGCGGGGTGTCGGTGTAGCCGCGGGCCGGCGGCGCGCCCTCGGGGACCACCGCACCGTTGACGTTCTCGAACGGCGAGGGCGTGGCCCACAGGTGGCTGCCGGGCACGACGCGCAGGAAGCCGTTGGCCGGGCTGGTGCCGTCGACGTGGATGGTGAAGGCGGTGCCGGGCCAGATGTCCAGATGCGGGACGGCCTGCCAATCCGCGTGCCAGCCGATGCGGCTGTAGCCGGACTCCCGGCCCGGCCGCGCGTCCTGGTAGACCACGCCGTTGCGGGTGCGCCAGAAGCCTTCGCCGAGCAGGTCGGCGACGAGCGCCTGCAGCGCGGGGAGGGCCAGCGCCTCCTCGACGCCCGGCGCCAGCTCCTCGACGTGCTCGACGTAGTTGACGAACTTCTCGACCTTGCCCTCGTCGTCGCCCGCCGGCAGGCGGTCGTCGACGAGGTACTTCGTCGACCCGTACCGGGCGTCCGCGGTGCCGTCGAGCACGGAGGCCTGGGCGGCCACGCACTCCGTCTCGATCCGCTCGAGCAGGTCGGCCGGGATCAGGTCGCGCAGGACCACGAACCCCCAACGGCGGTAGAACTCCGCGGCCGCGGCCGGCTCGTCGGGCGTGTACACGCCGAGATCGGTGAACGCGCCCAGGTCGAGCGTCTGCACGGTGCCTCCACGGGATGTGAACCACTTGGTTCACCGAGCATGACCGGCGGCTCCCGCGCCGCGCAAGACGCCGCGGTTACGTTCGCGTGAAGGGACCGGACGGACCCTGCCTGCGTCGCGCAGTCGCCCACCCACCGGCGAACGGCGCTCTCGCTCATACCTAGTGAGCGAGAGCGCCGTTCGGGCAGGTGGGGAACCTAGGGACGGCGGGGGGCGAAGGCGTCGAGCAGCTCCTGCGGCCACTCCGAGCCGGGGGCGCGGGCGGCGCGGAGGGCGCCGTTGATCAGCGCGGGGTCGAGGCCGGCACCGGTGAGGGCGTCCCGCAGGTGCATCGGCGGCAGCGCGTCGAGCCAGCGGCCGGCGGCGGTCTCCACGCCGCCGTCCGTCAGCTCGCCGTTGACCCGCAGCCGGGCGAACCCGCCGTCCGGGTAGATGTCGATCTTCAGGTGCGTGACGACCGGCGAGCCGGGCCGGATGCCGAAGCGGTGCGGGGTGTCGGGCCGGACCGTGCGGCGCGGCACGACCGGCGTCCACAGCCGGGACACCAGGGCCTCCGGCGAGATCGGGCCGTCCACCCGGCAGCCGCTGATCTGCACCTCGCCGGGCGCGTTGCCCACGAAGTGGCTGGTGTCGAACTCGATGTCCCGCAGCCGGCTGGGCCCGGCGAGCTGGACGATCACCCAGTCGTTGCCGGAGTCCCGGCGCCGTGCCGTCTCCCAGCCCTCGCCCATCGTGCGCGCGGGCCCGGGGAGCAGCAGGTTGGCCGGCGACGAGAAGAACATGTCCGAGCAGGCCACGACCAGCCCACCGCGGTCCTGCGCGGCCAGGTCGACCGTGCCGTGCAGCAGCCGCGGGTCCACCACCGCCTCGCCGTGGACCCGGAACCGGGCCACTCCGCCGTCGGGATGGATGGTCAGCCGGACGTGCGTCCAGCGGTGCGGGTTCCGGACGTCGTAGACGTTGGCGCGGTCACCCTTGGCCGGCGAGCGCGGCACGAGCGTCTCCCACTCGGCCGCGGCCAGCTCCTTCTCGCCGGGGTAGTCCTCCAGCGCGGTGGCCTCGACCGAGATCTCCGGCGGGTAGTTGCCGCGGAAGTACGACGTGTCGACGACGACGCCGTGCACGATCCCCGGGATGCCCAGCCGCACGATCGCGTGGTCGGACCCGGGCTCGCGGCGGCGGCGGGTCTCCCAGCCGTCGTAGACCTTGCCGCGGTAGCCGAACTCGGTGCGCGGCTGCACCGGACCCGGCATGACGAGGGCGGCGCGATCGGCGAAGAAGTCGTCGTTGGCGGCGACGACGGCTCCGCCCAGGCGCCGGGCGGCGAGGTCCGGCAGCCGGACGAAGTCGGCGTCCATGTCCGGGCCGTCGAGGCGGGTGACCTCCGGCGCGGACCGGGGCCGGGCGGGTCGGGTGTCGGGCCGGCTCATCGGTCTCCTCGTCGCAGCAGCCGGCCGGCCGGTGGGCCGGCCACGTCGGTCGTCGTGCCAAGCAGCGCCGTGATCACCCGGCGAGCGCGGAATGTCTGGTGGAGCTCGGTCACGGCGCCTCCCCGGGTCCGCCTCCCGATGAGCGAACGGCGCTCTCGCTCACACCTACTGAGCGAGCGGCCCGTTCGCCCGGGCAATCGGTGAGCACCTGCATGGTCCAGCCGGGGTGCGCGGCGACGGCCTCGGCGAGCGCACGCTGCGTGCTCACCGCGTCGGGGCCGACGGCGGTGGCGAGGCTCCCGCGCCGCGCGAGCGGGGTGAGCGACCACCAGTCCCCGGCGACCGCCTCCCCGTCGGCGCCCCAGATCAGCACCTCGGTGCCGAGCACCCGGCGTCCGGCGAGATGGGCGGGCGAGGCCTGCAGGACCGGATTGCCCAGCTCCTGGGTCTGGTGGAGCAGTGGAACGGCACGAACGGCGCTCTCGCTCATACCTAGTGAGCGAGCGGCCCGTTCGCCGCTCGGGTCCGGCGGGGCGGGGACGGCCGTGGTGAAGGAGCGGACGGCGCTCTCGCTCATACCTAGTGAGCGAGAGTGCCGTTCACCGGTCTCCTCGACGCGGATGGTGCCCCGGTAGCGCCCACTCGGCTCGTTCGCCCGGCCGCCGACGAGGACCTCGCGGGCCCGCAGCCGGGCGGTCGGGTGGAGCACGGCGTGCAGCAGGGCGTGGTGGTGCGCCCGGGCGGTGATCACCGTCGGCTCGGGGAGGTACTGCAGCGAGGCGTCCTCCGCGAGCGTCACCCGCGTCGTCAGCGCGCTGGGCCGGTCGGTCCCGGGCAGGGCCACCGCCGCCGCCACCCCGGTCAGGACGAGCGCGGCGCCGGGACCGACGCGGACGTCCAGCTCGACGTCGTCGCCCGCCAGGGGGGTGCTCGCCGACCCGACCATGTGCACCGTCACCGCCGGGTCGGTGGCCGCGGCGGTCCCGCGCCGCGGCACGAGCGACAGCGGGGACTGCGACCGCAGCGCGCGCACGACGCTGCGGCCGTCCGCTCCCCGCTCGACGGTCAGGACGGCCCGGGCCCGCATCTCAGGCGGCCACCCGCGCGGCGAGCCGGTCGAGGACCCACGAGCCGACCTCGGTGGCCGACGGGTCCTCGACCAGCGACTGCGTGATCACCGGGAGCTCGCCCCGGATCCGCGTCGCGTCGCCGGTCATCACGTCCATGTCGGCACCGACCAGCGGGGCCAGGTCCGTCTTGTTGATCACCAGCAGGTCGGCGGTGGTGACGCCCGGGCCCCCCTTGCGCGGCACCTTGTCCCCGCCGGCGACGTCGACCACGAAGATCTGCGCGTCGACCAGGCCGCGGCTGAACACCGCGGTGAGGTTGTCGCCGCCGCTCTCCACCAGCACCAGTTCGAGGCCCTGCCCGTCGCGGGAGGCGAAGCGCTCCTCGAGGGTCTCGATGGCGTCGAGGTTGGCCGTGATGTCGTCCCGGATCGCGGTGTGCGGGCAGCAGCCGGTCTGCACGGCCTCGACCCGCTCCGGCGGCAGCACGGCGTTGCGGCGCAGGAAGTCCGCGTCCTCGGTCGTGTAGATGTCGTTCGTCACGACGGCGAGCCGGACCCGCTCGCCCAGGCTGCGGGCCAGTGCGGCGACCAGCGCGGTCTTGCCCGAGCCGACGGGCCCGCCGATCCCGATCCGCAACGCCCGGCCCTGCGCGGGCGGGGCGGCGTGGTGGTCGGGCTCGGTCTCGGTGGGGTCGAAGGAGATCAGGTGGCCGTGACCGTGATCGGCGCTCATGGGCTGCTCCGGAGGCTCGGGGGACGGGGGTGCGGTCCGCTCCGTCAGGAGACGAACAGGCGCACCCGCTCCCGGTGGTGGTGGACGTGGGCCTGCGCCATGAGGTCGAGCACGGGGGCGCTCGGCGCGGGCAGGTCGGACGGGGGCCCTTCGGCCGCGGACACCGCCTCCGCGACGACGGCCTCCAGCGCGGGGCCGAGCCGCACCAGCACGGCGTTGACGGCGAAGGGGTCGAGCCCCAGCAGCCGTACCGCCGCGGACGCGGGCCCGGAGATCGCGAGGTAGGCGACGCAGCGTGCGGCCTCGTCGGCCGGCTCCCCGGCGGCCCCGCACACGGCGCCGACCAGCAGTGGATGGTGCGGCCTGGGGTGCACGGCGACGAGCCCGTCGAGCACGGGCGACGGCCAGGCGGCCTGCACCGCCCGCAACGTCCCCCGCCCCTGCGCCCGCGACGCCTCGCGCTGAGCGAGCGACGGCGTCCGCGCCTCGAGCTCGGCGTCCAGCTCCGCCCACCGTGCGCGGCGATCGCCACTCACAGCGGAAGACGGGCTGGTCAGCGGGGGTCGTGCGCGGGAAGTGCCGCTGGAGGGACAGTTCGCGCTCACGGCGGCGGAGGCCGCGGCGAACCCAGCCGCGACGAGGCCGGCGGTACGCAACCGCCCCAGGAGGAAACCCTCGAGGGAGGCGACGTCCGAGGCGAGGCCCCGCGAGACCGCCTCCTCCAGCCCGCCGGAGTGCACGTGCCCGCCGCCCGGGAAGCGGGCGTCGGCGAGCACGAGGGAGACCAGGCCGGGCATCAGAACAGGAAGTACCGCTGCGCCATCGGCAGCTCGGACACCGGCGCGGGCTCCACGACCGCACCGTCGATCCGGACCTCGAAGCTGTCCGGGTCCACGCGGACCTCGGGCGTCGCGTCGTTGAGCAGCATGGACGCCTTCGTGACGGCGCGGGTGTCGTCGACCGGCACCGCCGCCTTGGCCAGGCCGAGCCCGTCCAGCCCGCCGTCCAGCGCCACCGCCGCCACGAAGTTCAGGGAGGTCGCCGACGCCACGAGCGGCGACGCGCCGAACTGCGGCCGCGCCAGGACCGGCTGCGGGGTGGGGATGGAGGCGTTGGCGTCCCCCATCGCGGCCCAGGCGATGAAGCCGCCCTTGACCACCACGTCCGGCCGCACGCCGAAGAACTTGGGCTCCCACAGCACCAGGTCGGCGAGCTTGCCGACCTCGACCGACCCGACCTGCGAGCCCATCCCGTGCGCGATCGCCGGGTTGATCGTGTACTTCGCGACGTACCGCTGCGCCCGCAGGTTGTCCGCGGGGCCCTCCGGCGCGCCGTGGGCCTCCTTCATCACGTGCGCGGTCTGCCAGGTCCGGATGATCACCTCGCCGATCCGGCCCATGGCCTGCGAGTCCGAGCTCATCATCGAGATGGCGCCCATGTCGTGCAGCAGGTCCTCGGCGGCGATCGTCGTCGGCCGGATGCGGCTCTCGGCGAAGGCCAGGTCCTCGGGCACGGACGGGTTGAGGTGGTGGCAGACCATCAGCATGTCGAGGTGCTCGTCGAGCGTGTTGACGGTGTGCGGCCGGGTCGGGTTGGTCGACGACGGCAGCACGTTCGCCGTGCCGACCACCTCGATGATGTCCGGCGCGTGCCCGCCGCCGGCGCCCTCGGTGTGGAAGGCGTTGATCGAGCGGCCGGCGATGGCCTCGAGCGTCGACTCGAGGAAGCCGGCCTCGTTGAGGGTGTCGGTGTGGATCGCGGCCTGGACCCCGGACTCCTCGCAGACCCGCAGGCAGGCGTCGATCGCGGCGGGCGTGGTGCCCCAGTCCTCGTGCAGCTTGAACCCGCCCGCACCCGCGCGCAGCTGCTCCCACAGCGCGTCGGCGCTGGTCGTGTTGCCCTTGCCCATCAGCAGGACGTTGATCGGCAGATGGTCCAGCGCCTGCAGCATGCGGCCGAGGTTGCGCGGCCCGGGGGTGACGGTCGTGGCCTTGGTGCCCTCCGCCGGCCCGGTGCCGCCGCCGGCCAGCGTGGTGATGCCCGCGGCCAGCGCGGTGTCGACCAGGCCGGGGGTGATGAAGTGGACGTGTGCGTCGATGCCGCCCGCGGTGAGGATCTTGCCGTTGCCGGAGAGGACCTCGGTCGACGGCCCGACCACGACGTCGACGCCGTCCATCGTGTCCGGGTTGCCGGCCTTGCCGATCCCGGTGATCCGGCCGTCCGTCACGGCGACGTCGGCCTTCACCACGCCCCAGTGGTCCAGCACCACCGCGCCGGTGATGACCAGGTCCGGGGCGCCCTCGGCCGAGGTCACGGCGGCCTGGCCCATCGACTCGCGGATCACCTTGCCGCCGCCGAAGAGCACCTCGTCGCCGGAGGCGGGGCCGCGCGAGCGGTCCTCGGTGACCTCGATCAGCAGGTTCGTGTCGGCCAGCCGGATCCGGTCGCCGGTCGTCGGGCCGAAGAGGTCGGCGTAGCGGCCACGCTCGATGCTCGTCACGCCCCGTAGTTCCTCTCGGTCGGCTCGGCGGTGCGGGCGTCGAGCTCGCCCGCGTACTCCGCGCGCAGGCCCGGCACCCGCCGCTTGCCCGCCAGCGGCACGAGCACGACCTCCTTC
This sequence comes from Pseudonocardia yuanmonensis, assembly GCF_039542425.1. Lineage (NCBI taxonomy): Bacteria > Bacillati > Actinomycetota > Actinomycetes > Pseudonocardiales > Pseudonocardiaceae > Pseudonocardia > Pseudonocardia yuanmonensis. The sequence goes on along the minus strand of NZ_BAABIC010000013.1, from coordinate 173,189 downwards.
TCGACGCCCGGCTCGAACCGCACGCTCGTCCCGGCCGGGATGTCGAGGTGGGTGCCCCAGGCGGCGGCGCGGTCGAACGCCAGGCCGGGGTTGACCGCGGCGAAGTGGAAGTGCGAGCCGACCTGCACGGGCCGGTCCCCGGTGTTCGTGACGACGAGCGTGGTCCGCTCCCGGCCCGGGTTCAGCTCCACGGGCTCCGCGCCCGGGACGATCTGCCCGGGGGCCCAGCCCCCGGAGGGTCCGCCGCCCGCCATCAGACGATCGGGGAGTGGACGGTGACGAGCTTGGTGCCGTCGGGGAAGGTGGCCTCGACCTGCACCGAGTCCAGCATCTCGGGGATGCCGTCGAGCACCTGGGCCCGGCCCAGCACCTCGCGCCCGCTGGTCATGAGCTCGGCGACCGTGCGGCCGTCCCGCGCGCCCTCCAGGACGTGCTCGGTGATCAGCGCCACCGCCTCGGGGTAGTTCAGGCGCAGGCCGCGCGACTGCCGCGCCCGCGCCACGTCCGCGGCGACGTGCACGAGGAGCTTGTCGCGCTCCTGGGGGCTCAGATGCATGGCGACAGTTCTACGGCCCGGATGTTTCCGCACCGTTTCGCGTGCCCGACATCCCGCCGCACCCGATTCGATCAGCGCAGGTCAGGGGCGTACGAGGAGCCAGTCCGCGGTGTGTCGGTACCAGGTCCAGCGCGGGGCAGGGCGGGGGTGCGGCACGCCGTCGACCTCGACCCGCGCGCCGGTGGAGCCGATCTGCAGGGCCCGCCCGGTGGCCGCCCGCACCCCTCCACCGGGCAGCGCCGACACGCCACCGGGCCCGGGCACGGCGACGAGCCGGCGCACCCGCCCGCGCAGCACCAGCGTGTTGTCGCAGTACGCCTCGCCCTCCACGTCCCGCAGCACACCGCGCCCGACGAGCACGCCGCCGGCGTCGTCCCGGACCAGCGGCGTGGGCCGCGCGGGCGCGTCGAGGGCGAGGGCCGCCGCGTCCCGCGGGAGCTCCCACGCGAGCGCCGCCGCGGAGCGCCGCACGGCAGGCACGAACGCCACCTCGACGTCCAGCCGGTCCCGCCGCAGCAGCCTGACCAGCACGGAGGCGAGGTCGGCGTCGTCGCCGTGGACGATCAGCCGTTGCGGTGTCCGCTCCGCGAGCACCGGGTCGACGTCGTCCTTGCCGGGTCGCGCGGGCAGCGCGACGGCCGGGACGTGGGCCAGCACGGCGGGCACCCGTCCGAGGCGTGCCGCGGGGCGGCTACCGTGGAACGGGAAACGGCGCACCGGCCTGTCGCCACAGGTCAGCAGCACCAGTTCCTGATCGATCGAAGCCACCTGATCGGTTACCCTCCCGCCGCAAGCCAGGACTGGAGTTTCACATGCCGGCGATCGTGCTGATCGGTGCCCAGTGGGGCGACGAGGGCAAGGGCAAGGCCACCGACCTGCTGGGCGGGTCCGTGCAGTGGGTGGTGCGCTACCAGGGCGGCAACAACGCCGGCCACACCGTCGTGCTGCCCGACGGGCAGGACTTCGCCCTGCACCTCATCCCGTCCGGGATTCTCACCCCCGGGGCCAAGAACGTGATCGGCAACGGGGTGGTGGTCGACCCGGGCGTGCTGCTGGAGGAGCTGGCCGGGCTCGAGAAGCGCGGGGTGGACACCAGCGGGCTCATGATCAGCGCCGACGCGCACCTGATCATGCCGTACCACATCGCCATCGACAAGGTGACCGAGCGCTTCCTGGGCAAGGCCAAGATCGGCACCACGGGCCGCGGCATCGGCCCCGCCTACCAGGACAAGGTGGCCCGCGTCGGCGTCCGGGTGGCGGACGTGCTGGACGAGAAGATCCTGCACCAGAAGGTCGAGGCCGCCCTGGCCTTCAAGAACCAGGTGCTGGTCAAGGTCTACAACCGCCGCGCGCTGGACGTCGACGAGGTCGTGGACACGGTCCTGGCGCAGGCAAACGGCTTCCGGCACCGCATCGCCGACACCCGGCTGCTGCTCAACCAGGCCCTCGAGGCGGGCGAGACGATCCTGCTGGAAGGCTCGCAGGGCACGCTGCTGGACGTCGACCACGGCACCTACCCCTTCGTGACCAGCTCGAACCCCACCGCCGGCGGCGCCGCGGTCGGGTCCGGCATCGGCCCGAACAAGATCGACCGGGTCATCGGCATCCTCAAGGCGTACACCACGCGCGTCGGGTCCGGCCCCTTCCCGACGGAGCTGTTCGACGCCTCCGGCGAGTACCTGCGCAAGACCGGCGGCGAGGTCGGCGTGACCACCGGCCGCCCGCGGCGCTGCGGCTGGTTCGACGCCGTGATCGGCCGCTACGCCCAGCGCGTCAACGGCATCACGGACTTCTTCCTCACCAAGCTCGACGTGCTGTCCTCGCTCGACCGGGTGCCGATCTGCGTGGCGTATGAGGTCGACGGCAAGCGCGTCGACGACATGCCCATGACGCAGACGGACATCCACCACGCCGTGCCGGTGTACGAGGAGATGCCGGGCTGGTTCGAGGACATCTCCGGGGTCCGGGAGTTCGACGACCTGCCGGCCGCCGCGCGGGACTACGTGCACCGGATCGAGGAGCTCACCGGCGCGCCGGTCTCGGCGATCGGTGTCGGGCCGGGCCGGGACCAGACGATCACCCGCGAGGTCTGACCCGCGCCAGGATCACCGAGCCGCGGGCGACCAGCCGGTCGCCCGCGGTGACCCGGCACGTGGTGAACACGGTCCGCCCGCCGATCCGGTCCACGGTCGCGACCAGCTCGATCCACTCGCCGACGTCGACGGGCGCCAGGTAGTCCATCGTCATCGTCACGGTGCTCACCCCGGACCCGTCGGCCATCGCGGCGCGGGCGCCGCGGGAGGCGGCCACGTCCACCGCGGTGGCCAGGAACCCGCCGTGTGCCCGGCCACGGACGTTCGCGTGCTCCGGCCCCACCCGCATGCCGAATGTGTGCTCCGGCGCCTCGGGGCGGTGGTAGAGGCCGCCGAGGTGTTCGACGAACGCCGAGGTGGGCAGGGGCACGAACCCGGCGGGCACGCCGTTCCCGTCCGTCATGCCGCGCAGGAGCCGGTGTCGACGGAGCGGGTGAGGCCCGGGGCGTTCCCGAGCGCCTGCGCCACCTGCGGCGCGGTGAGCACGAAGCCGGTCTCCGAGTCGTCCAGCGCCGCGCCGAACACCACGCCCAGCACCCGGCCGTCCGGCGCGATCATCGGGCCGCCCGAGTTCCCGGACTGCACCTTCGCGCGCACGGTGTAGACGTCCCGGGTCACGGTGTTGGCGTCGTAGATGTCCGGGCCGCGGAGCTGGATGCGGTCGCGCACCTTGCCGGCGGAGATCGTGTACGGGCCGTCGAGCGGGTAGCCGAGGATGATCGCGTCGTCCCCGGGGCTCGCCGGGGCCTGCGCGAAGGTCAGCGGGTCCGCCTCCAGGTCCGGCACGGCCAGCACCGCGACGTCGATCTCCGGGTCGTAGCTGACCACCCGCGCGTCGAGCTGGCGGATGCGGTTCGACGACGTCGTGACCTCGACGGTGGTGTCCGTGGTCCCGGCGACGACGTGGGCGTTCGTCATGACCCGCTGCGGCGCGACGACGAACCCGGTGCCCTCCAGCTGCCGCTGGCAGGACGGCGCCCGCCCGTGCACCTTGAGCACGCTGCCGCGGACCTCGGACACGATCGGCAGGTTGAGCAGCGCCGGGTCCGGCGGCCCGACCTGCTGGATCGGGGTGGCCTGGAAGGGGCTCAGGACGTCCGGGAAGCCGGAGCGGTCGAGCAGCGTGCGCAGCTCGGCCGGCAGCGACCGCGCCTGGTCCGGCATCACCGCGTCGACGCCCTTGAGCACCTCGGACTGGCGCACGCTCGCGGCCAGCCCGGGGAAGCTCGCCGAGGCCAGCGGCAGTGCCACGAGCCAGGCGGCGATCACGACCGTGACGGCCTGGACGACCGCGCCCAGCGTGGAGTCGACCGCGAGGAAGCGCTCGCCGCGGATCCGGTCCCGGATCTTGCGGCCCAGGTACACGCCGAGGGTCTCGCCGAGCGCGACCAGCAGCACCACGATCACGATGCTGACGATGATCCGCGTGGTCTGCGCCTGGATGTCCGCGACCAGGAGCGGGGCGACCCGCACGCCGATGATCGCGCCGCCGAGCACCCCGACGAAGGACAGCAGCGCGACCGCCATCCCGTGCCGCCACCCGGACACCGCCGCGATCAGGGCCAGGACGACGACCGCGACGTCCACCCAGCTCATCGCCCGTCTCCCGGGTTCCGCCTCACGTGCCCGCAGCCTCCTGCCCGCCCTGTCGGCGTCCGTTCCGGTCGCCACCGCGTGCCGAGCGAGCTGCCGACCACGCCGCGCCCAGGTCCAGGACCCGGGACTCGTCCCAGGGATGCGCCCATCCCGCGCGATCCAACAGGCCGGACAATAGGCCCCCGGTGAAACCCCACACGAGCACCCCCGCCACCAGGAAGGCCGGGCCGCGGTGCCCGCTGGGGTGAGCCACGGTGATGCGGTTGGCCGGGTCGACGAGGTCGGCCACCGGCACCCGCACGACGGTCGCGGTCTCGGCCGGGTCCGCCGCGTGCACCGCGCTCGGCTCGGCCCAGTACGCCAGCACCGGGGTGACCACGAAGCCCGACGGCGGGATGAACAGCTCGGGCAGCAGGGCCAGCGGGACGACGCCCGCGGGGTCCAGCCCGGTCTCCTCCTCCGCCTCGCGCAGCGCGGCGCCGAGCGGGCCGGCGTCGCCGGGGTCGATCCGGCCGCCGGGGAAGGCCACCTGACCGGCGTGGTTGCGCAGCGTCGAGGCGCGCTCGACGAGCAGCACGTCCGGCCCCTGCGGGCCCTCGCCGAACAGCATCAGCACGGCGGCCCGCGGTCCGCCCGCGGGCGGGGGGACGCGGTGGGGGGCGAGGTCGTAGGCCTCGACGCTGTCGAGCGAGCCCAGCAGCGGCTCCAGGAAGGCGGGCGCCGCCTCCGGGTGCACGTCGGTCATGAGGACAGCTTGCCCACCGCCGCGGCCACGTCGTCGGCCGACCCGAAGGGGACGGGCGGGTCGACCCGCGCGACCGACCCGTCCGCCCGCACGACGTAGCTGGCCGGGATGGCCGGCGGCACGGCCAGCGCGGCGCGCAGCGCACCGTCCGGGTCGGTGACCGAGGGCAGCCGGACGCCGAGCTCCGCGAGCAGCGCGAGCGCGGCCTCGTCCGTGTCCTGGATGTCGACCAGCAGTACGGGCACGGCGCCGGGCCGGGCCGCGTACTCGGCGATCGCGGGCAGCTCCTCCCGGCACGGCGCGCACCACGAGGCCCACACGTTGACCAGCGCCGGGCGCCCGGCGAGCGCGCCCCCGACGTCGACCGGGGTTCCGTCGGCCAGGCAGGGCGCGGTGACGCCGGCGAGCGGCCCCGCCCCGCCCGTGCCCGACGGGCAGGCCGGCAGCGCCGCCGCCGCGCGCAGCCCGGCGAGCCGGGCGGGATCGGGCGCGGCGGTCGCGCTCGCGGTGCCGCCGGACGAGGGCTCCGACGGTGCCTGGTCGCGCGGCCAGAGCGCGACCACCCCGATCACCACCAGCACCAGCACGACCGCCGTGCTGACCAGCTCCGACCGGTGCCGGCGCAGCGTGGCCCGCGGCCCCTCGCTCATCTCCCGCTCACTCCCCGCCGAGTCCCGCCAGCTGCAGCAGGTGGGGCGCCTCCGGGCCCTTGACCAGCTTCCCCGCCGCGACCGGGTCCGTGGGCCCGAGGCCGAACGACGGGCAGTCCATCGCCAGCGTGCACGCGCCGCAGGCCGGCTTCTTGGCGTGGCAGACCCGGCGCCCGTGGAAGATCACGTAGTGCGAGGCCATGGTCCAGTCCTTCTTCGGGATCAGGGCGCCGACCTCGTGCTCGACCTTGACCGGGTCCTCCTCGGCGGTCCAGCCCCAGCGGCGGACCAGCCGGCCGAAGTGGGTGTCCACCGTGATGCCGGGGACGCCGAACGCGTTGCCCAGGATGACGTTCGCGGTCTTCCGGCCGATTCCCGGCAGGGTGACGAGATCGTCCAGGTTCCCCGGCACCTCGCCGTCGAACCGCTCGACCAGCGCGGCACCCAGGCCCATGAGCGCGGTGGCCTTGTTGCGGTAGAAGCCGGTCTGCCGGACGTACTCCCCCAGCTCCGTGCGGTCGGCGCCGGCGTAGTCGGCCGCGGTGCGGTAGCGCGCGAACAGCGCCGGGCTGATCTCGTTGACCTTCTTGTCCGTGGACTGGGCGGAGAGGATGGTCGCGACGGCGAGCTCGAGCGGGTTCGTGAAGTCCAGCTCGCAGTGCGCATCGGGATACGCGACGGCGAGCGCCCGCAGGATGCGGCCGACCCGCCGGGCGCGGCCGATCGCGCTCTCGCCGGCGGCGATCCGCGCGGACAGCTTCGCGACCTCACGGCTGGTGGGACGCCGGAGTGTGGTGGTCACACGGCGAGACTACGGCCGCGCACCGACAACCCCGGGCGCGGTACGCAGCGTGACGGTTCGTTGCTGCAGGTGGCGGGTCTCGATCGCGCATCGATCCCGACACGCGGGGGCCCCGGTGCGGCCGGCACCCCGGGGGTGCGCCATCATCGACGGTGACATGACTGCCTGGTTAGCCGTCCTCGTGCCGCTCCTGGTGATGTTCTTCGCGCTCGGCATGGAGCGCGTGGAGTCCCGGATGCGGGAGTCCACCGTGCGGCAGGACGAGCTCGACGAGCTGCTCGAGCGTCCCCGCCCCGACGAGGTGCGGGCCCTGTTCCGGCAGGGCACCGTCCGTGCGCTGGAGCTGTTCCGGCTGCGCAACCGGGGCGGGAGGCGCGGGACACGCCGGAGTAAAGTCTCCTCGTAGCCCGTTCGGCCCGAGAGGGTCGGAGGGGAGGGGGGCCGAACGGGTCGGTCCGCGGTGCCTGGGTACCCCAATCCGGGCATGGTGTTCACACGTCGTCTCGTCACACTGTGCGGAGCGACCCCCTAGACTGGCGCGCCGATGATCCGCTGCGTGGCTGCGGCGGATGTGGACGAGGAGCAGGTGTTGTGGACGATGTTCTGATCCGGGCAGGGATCTTCCAGGGTGTGGAGCCGCACGCCGCCGAGGTGCTGGCCCAGACCCTGGAGCCCGTCGAGTTCCCGCGTGGGCACGTCATCTTCAGCGAGGGCGAGCCGGGCGACCGGCTCTACATCATCGCCAGCGGCAAGGTCAAGATCGGCCGGAAGTCCCCCGACGGCCGCGAGAACCTGCTGATGGTCGCCGGCCCGTCGGACATGTTCGGCGAGCTGTCGATCTTCGACCCGGGTCCGCGCACCTCGTCGGCCACCTCGGTCACCGAGGTCCGCGCCTACACGATGGACCGCGCCGCGCTGCGCGAGTGGATCGGCAAGCGTCCGGAGATCGCCGAGCAGCTGCTGCGTGTGCTGGCCCGCCGGCTGCGGCGCACCAACAACATGCTCGCGGACCTGATCTTCACGGACGTGCCCGGCCGCGTCGCCAAGTCGCTGCTGCAGCTGGCCCGGCAGTTCGGGTCGCAGGAGTCCGGCCTGCTCCGCGTCACGCACGACCTGACCCAGGAGGAGATCGCCCAGCTCGTCGGCGCCTCCCGCGAGACGGTCAACAAGGCGCTGGCGGACTTCGCCCACCGCGGCTGGCTGCGGCTCGAGGGCAAGAGCGTGCTGATCCTGGAGCCCGAGCGGCTCGCCCGCCGGGCCCGCTAGAACCACCTCCGGCCACCTCCGCGGTGGCGTGCGGCAATCGACTGGTACGGCCGTACCAGAATGTGCGATCCTCGACGGCGTGTCCGTCTCGCTCGCCGACTACCGCGCCGCCGTCCGCGCACCCGGGGCGACCGTGCCCGTCCTCACCTCCGCGGTGGGGCGCTTCCCGGTCGCCATGTTCAGCTTCGCCACGCTGCTCTACGTGCAGCGCGAGTCCGGGTCGTTCGCGGTGGCCGGTGCCGTCTCGGCGGGCTCGCTGGTCGGCGTCGCGCTCGGGTCAGTGCTGCAGGGCCGGCTGATGGACCGGCGCGGGCCGTCGGGCGTGCTGCTGACCGTCGCCACCCTGTTCGCGCTCGGTGCGGGCGGGCTCGTCGCGGCCATCGAGACGCGGGCCGCGCTGCCGGTCGTCGTCGCGGTCGCCCTGTTCACCGGGCTCACCATGCCCGCCATGCCGGGCGCCTCCCGGGCCCTGTGGGAGCGGCTGGTGCCGACCGGGCCGCGCCGCGAGGCCGCGTACAGCTACGAGGCGATCAGCCTCGAGGTCTTCTTCATCCTCGGGCCCGGCGTGGCCGCGCTGCTGGCCTCCACGCCCTGGTCCGGGACCGGCACGGCGACGGCCGTCGTCGCGACCGTCGTCGGGACGGTGGGGTTCGCGCTGAGCGGGCCCGTGCGGGGCAGCCGGCCGCTCCCGTCGACCGGGGCCTCCCTGTGGGGGGCGATCGCCAGCCCCGGCATGCGGACGATCGCGCTGGCCGGGCTGGGGTTCGGGCTGGTCGTCGGCGCCGTCGAGGTCGGGGTGCCCGCGGTCGCGGCGGACCGCGGCGAGCCGTGGCTGGGCGGCGCGCTGCTGTCGGCCTGGTCGGTCACGTCCGTCCTGGTCGGCGTGCTGTACGGGATGCGGCCCTGGCCCCGGGCGCTGCACCTGCGGATGCCGGTGCTGGTCGCCGGGTTCGGCGTGCTCGTGCTGGCGATGTGGCTCGCGGGCGCGGCGGGCTCGCTCCTGCTGCTGGTGATCGCGATGCTGGCCGCGGGCGGGCTGATCACGCCGCAGACAACCGGGCACTCGCTCGTCATCGAGATCGTGGCGCCCCGCGGCGCGGCCACCGAGGCCTTCGGATGGGTGGTCACGGCGATCACCGTGGGGGCCGCCGTCGGGCAGTCCCTGGCCGGGCTCGTCGTCGAGGCGGCCGGGGCGTCCGCGGCCTTCCTCGCCGGCGGCGCGGCCGGGGTGGTCGTCGGCGCCGTGCTCTGGGCCCGACGGCGGACGATCGAGGGGACGCCCTCAGCCGCGTAGGTAGTCCAGCTGGGCCTTCACCGAGAGCTCCGCGGCGTCCCACAGCCGCTGGTCGACGTCCGCGTACACGACCTCGACCACCTGCCGGGGCGTCGCGTCCTCCGGCAGCGTGCGCAGGGCCTCGCGGACCTGGTCGAGGCGCTGGTGGCGGTGCTCGCGGTAGTACTTCGCGACGGTCGCGGCGTCGGGCAGCTCGGGGCCGTGGCCGGTCAGCACGGTGGTGCCGGGCGGCAGGTCGGCGTACCAGTCCAGCGAGGAGAGGTACGGGGCGAGCGCGCCGTCCGGGTGCGCGATCACGGTGGTGCCGTGGCCGAGGATCATGTCGCCGGCCAGCAGCGGGGGCGGGCCCTCGCCCGGGCCGTCGACCAGGAAGGACGTCGAGTCCGACGTGTGTCCCGGCGTCGCCACCACGCGCAGCTCCAGCCCGGCCGCGGCCACGACGTCGCCGTCGGCCAGCGCCTCGGAGCCCAGCACAAGGCTCGGGTCCAGGGCCTGCACCGGCGCCTTCGTGAGCTCGGCGAGCCGGCGGGCGGCGCCGCAGTGGTCGTGGTGCCGGTGGGTCAGCAGGATCCGGGCCACCGGACCCTGCGCGGTCACCCGCTGCAGATGCTCCTCGTCGTCCGCCTCGCCGGGGTCGACGACGATGCACTCCCTCACCCCGGGCGCCCGCAGGACCCAGGTGTTGGTGCCCTCGAGCGTCATCGGGCCGGGGTTGTTCTGCAGCAGCACCGAGACGAGCGGCGTGACCTCGCGGAGCTCGCCGTATGCCGGGGCGGTCACGCCGACCGCGCCGGCGCGAACCGGTGCTCGGAGCCGTCCGGGAGGATGATGTACCGGACGCCCTCCTCGTCCTTGCGGAACTTCGGGTGCACCGGGGTCAGGTCGCGGCCGGCGCAACCGGCCAGCGCCTCGGCCGTGGTGTCGAAGGCGGTGAGGTCGCGCAGCGAGAGCAGGGTCGGCGGCATCAGGGTCATCTCGCCGACGTCGAACGCCTCCAGCGCCGCGGCGGGGTGCCACCAGGTGGCCTCGACGGCCTCGGTCGTGTGCGCGTCGGCCTCCTGGCCGGCCGGCATCCCCGCGACGAAGAAGATCGTGTCGTAGCGGCGGCCCTCCTGCGGCGGGGTCACCCAGTGCGCCCAGCTGCGCAGCAGGTCCGAGCGCAGCACGTAGCCCGAGTCGACCAGGACCTGGGCCAGCGAGATCGAGTGCTCGACGAGCTGCTTGCGCCACAGCGGGGCCTGCGCGGTGAGGGAGCCGGGCTCGCCGCCGGGCGGGCCGGCGAGCAGGACGCCGGTCTCCTCGAACACCTCGCGCACGGCTGCGGACACCGCCAGTCCCGCGACCTCCGGCGTCACGCCGATCAGCTCGGCCCACTCGGTGGGGTCGGGGCCCGCCCAGCGCTCGGCGTCGGGCACGTCCGAGGGGTCGACGCTGCCGCCCGGGAACACGGTCATGCCCCCCGCGAAGGCCATCTGCTTCACCCTGCGCTGCAGGAAGACCTGCAGCGGGGCGCGACCGGGCGGGGGCGCCGGGTCGTCACGCAGCAGCAGCACGGTCGCGGCCGGCTTCGGCTGCGCGACTCCGTCGGTCGTGTTGTCCCCGGCGACGCTCACGTCCGGACCTTAACCCGGCGGGCCCACCGAGCCGGGCGTGAAGATGCCCACCCCTCGTCGCCCGACCGGCCGTCGCGGGCGGCCCGCCCGGCAGGATGGGGGCGTGGACCAGCTGCGCGTCGGACTCGTCGGGGGTGGGCCGTGGGCCCGCTCCGTGCACGCCCCCGCCCTCGCCGCCCACCCCGGGGTGGAGCTCGCGGGCGTCTGGACCCGGCGGGCGGAGCCGGCCCGGGAGATCACGGCGGTGCACGGCGGCACCGCCTTCGCCGAGTTCGACGAGCTGCTCGAGGAGGTCGACGCCGTCGCCTTCGCCGTGCCGCCCGCGGTGCAGGGCGCGCTCGTGGTGCCCGCGGCCGCCGCCGGGAAGCACGTGATCCTGGACAAGCCGCTCGCCGAGAGCCTGCCCGCCGCCGAGCACGCCGCGGCCGCGATCGCGGAGGCCGGCGTCTGCTCGACGACCGTGTTCACCCTGCGCTTCCACCCGCCGGTCCGCGCGTGGCTCGCCGGTCTCCCGGCGGGCCCGGCCGACGCCGACACCACGGCCACCGCCCGCTGGCTCTCCGGGGCGCTGCTCGGCGGCCCGTACTCGGCGTCGGCGTGGCGGGCCGAGCGCGGTGCGCTGCTGGACATCGGCCCGCACCTGGTCGAGCTGCTCGACGCGGCGCTCGGCGAGGTCGTCGCGGTCGAGTTCGCGCACGGGGGCGAGCCGGATCTGTGGCGGGTCGGGCTGCGGCACGTCGGCGGCGCGCGCAGCACGCTGACGCTCTCGCTCGCGATGCCCGTCGACCCCACCGAGATGGAGGTGACGGCCTTCGGTTCGGTCGGGCGGCACGTGCTCACCGACCGGCCCTCCGACGCCACGGTCTCCTACGTCGCCCTGCTCGACGAGCTGCTCGACGCGATCGCCGGCGGCCGCGCGGACGGACCGTTCTCCGCCGCCCGCAGCCTGCACGTGCAGCGGGTGCTCGCCCGGGCGGAGGAGCTGGCGCGGGAGTAGGACCTGCGGTCCCGGTGGGACGTGAGCGCTGTTCCGGGGTCCGGCAACAGCGCTCACGTCCCACTCGACCGCCCTGCTCAGCCCGGGAGATCCGGCGGCCCGTAGGGGCCGGAGCCGTTGCGACGCTCGGGCGCGGACTCCCGCACCGCCAGCTCCTGCTGCAGCAGGCGCAACAGGTCCTGCTCGCGACTGGAGAGCGAGGAGTACGTCTCCGGAACCGAGCCGTTCTCCTGCGGCACGGGGCTCTGCGGAGCGTCCTCGGCGTCGCCGTGCGGTTCGTCGTCGGCGCGGTCCCGGGCCGGACCCGGACCGGCTCCGAAGGGATCGTCCGGACGGCTCGGCGGCACCTCCCCGGGACCGAACAGCCCGCTGACGGGCTGGTCGGAGGTCCGGCGGATGCGCGGGATGGTGCGCGGCACCGGCCGGGGCGGCGGCAAGCCCTCCGAGCGGTCCGAGGGGCCGTCCCCGGATCCCGGCGCGGGGTCCGGGGTGGGGCCGGCGTCGGAGGCGAAGTTCCACGGGTCGGGCTCCGCGTCGTCCGGACGGTGCCGTGCCCGGCGACGGCCACCCGGCACGGGGCGGATCGTCGGCACACCGTCCTTGGCCGCCCGACGGCCGGTGGGGGCGTCGTCGTCCGGCGCGGCCGTGGCGTCGATCGCCTCGGCCCCCGTGCTCTCGTCCACGGCCGACGGGTCGGCGCCGGGCCGGGGGCCCGGGGCGTGGTCGGTCGCGAGCGGGCCGGGCGAGGCGCCGGACCCGGAGTCCGGGGTGCTGTCCTCCTCCGACGGACGACCGACCCCGCGGGTGGCCGATCCGCCGTCGGGCCGGGGGGCGGTGTCGCTCGGCCCGCGGGGCTCGGTGGCCTCGTTCGAGCCGGTCGCGGCACGGTCCGAGCCCAGCGGGTCGAACGGGTCGATGCGCAGGGGGCTCTCGGTCGGGTCGGCGACGTCGGCGTGCCGGTCCTCGGCCGCCGCCCCGGCCGGCCGGTCCACGTCGGCCGTCGGGCTGCTCGACGGCGCGTGCGGCGGGAACGGCCGGGGATCGGCCGAGCCAGCGGGGCCCGAGGTGTCGGTCGGGCGTTCCGCCGGCTCGGCGGGTGCCACGGCGGGGCGACGACCGATCTGCGGGTGGGCCGTCCCGTTCGTCGGCCCGAGGGGCTCGACGGCGCGGTCCGGCGCGCCCGCGTTCCCCGGCGGGCCGTTCGCTTCTGCGAGGCCGGCGCCATCCGGGAGGCCGCGCGTGTCGTTCGACGGCCTGGGCAGGCTCGCGCCGCCCGTGACGCCGAAGGTGTCGTTCGCCTCGGTGCGGCGCCTCGGCTCCCCCGCGTCGCCGAAGGGCGAGCCCGGTCGGCTGCCGGCCTCGGGCCCGCCGTTCGTGCGGTCCGGTCCGTCAGCGTCGCCCCGGTCGCCCGTGCCCAGCGGGTCGCTTGCCGGACGACGGCCCGGGCCGCCGAAGCCCGCCGAGTCCCCGAACGGGAAGCGCATGCGGCCTTCCGCGTCGGGCGACCCCGACCGCGAGTCACCCGCTGCCTCGGTCCCGCCGCGCTCGGCCGGGCTCGTCGCGTCGGCTGCCCGGCGGCGGCCGGGGCTGCCGGACCCTTCCGGGTCGCCGAGCAGCGAGCCACCTCGGCTCGTGTCAGGGGAGATGCCGGGCGCGCCGCCGGTGCGGTCCTGGGCGTCGTCGGCGTCGCCCTGGGCGGCCGTGCTCGGCGCCTCGGGCGCCCGACGACGGGCCCCACCGCGGAAGCCGGCCGGATCGTCGAAGGGTGCGGCCGGTCGGCCGCCCGTGTCGGGCGTCCCGCTGATCGTGCCGCTGGTGCGGTCCGGTGCGCCGGGGTCGCCCTGGGCGGTGGTGCCGGCCGCCCGACGGCGGCCGGCACCACCGAAGTCCGCCGCGTCGCCGAGGAGCGAGGGCAGGCCGGTGTGCGCGACGGACGGGGAGCGCCCCGTCGTGGGGTCCTCCGGGTCGGCGGTGCTCAGCGGGTGAGGCGCGTCCGGTGCTCCGGCGGTCTGCCCGGGGCGGCGACGCCTGTCGCCCTCCTCCGGCTCGCCCCCTGGACGGTCGGACGTGATCGCGAAGCCGTCCCTGCCGGCTGACGGGGCGCCTGTGCAGGAGCCCGGCTCCGGGCGAGGGCCGTCCTCGCCGGACTTGCCCGACTCGCCCGCGTCGTCGCTCGGGTTCGCCCGGTCGCCGTCCCTGCGGCCGTCCTCGGGCGGAGCCTCGGACGGGCCCGATGCGCGGACGTCGCCGGACGAGCCGGCCAGACCCGCGTCCGCCGAGCCGTCCTGCGGTCGCCCCGTGGGATCGGTGGTGTCCGTGTGCTGCGCGCGCGGTGCCGTCGGGTCGGCGACCGGCGCGGTGCGACCGGAGCCCTCACCGCCGGCCGCGGCCCGGCCGGCAGCGGGAAGCTCCGAGGAGGGCCGGCGGTCCGGCATCGCCCAGGCACCCGACGTCCAGTCCCGCGTCCACTCCGCAGCAGGCTCGCGCCGCGGCTCCTCGGCGCGGCGCCGACGGCCTCCTGCCGGCGCGTCCGCCGTGTCGCCCCGATCCTCGCCGGTGGAGTCGGGCTCGGTGGAGTCGGGCTCGACGGAGCTCGGGACCTCCGGGCCGACGGCGGGCGGGCCCTGCGGCGGGGTGAGCCCGACGACCGGAACGGGGCCGGTCTCGGCGCGGTCGAGCCGGGCGTCGAGCAGGGGCTCGCGCAGGGGTCCGCTCAGCGGGTCCCGCATCGCCGCGAGGACGGGCGGGTCCCCCTCCTCGGACTCGTCCCGGGAGGCGGGCCAGGGCACGGCCGGGGTCGGGAGGGACTCGTCGGCGCGCACGACCGGGGTCGGACGCGTGACCGGCGCCTGGCGCGGTCCGCTCGGCGGTTCGTGGCCCGGCGCGGCCGGCACCACGCTCAGCGTGGGACCCGAGCGGCGGGAGCCGGGCGTGCGCGTGCGCTCGAAGGGTGTGGTCCGCGGCTCGTCCTCCGGCGGAACCGTCTCCACCGGTCCGAGCGGTGGCCGAGGGCCCTCGGGAGCCGGGCGGGGGCCGGGGCTCGGGACCGGGCGCGGGCGGTCCGCCTGGCTGCCGGAGACGTCGGGAAGGGCGGCCGCCGGGCGCGCCTCGGGATCACCCGCGCCCCCGTCCGGACGCGGACGCAACGGCCGGAACGCCGCCGGCGGCTGCGAGGTCTCCAGGGGGCGGCCGAGCGCCGGGTGCGGCATCGGCGGCCGGGTGCCCGGGTCCACGGAGGCCTGCCGGGGGGACGGGGAAGGCCGTGGCGAGACGTCGGTCGCACCGTGGGCGGGCCGGGACCCGTCGGCACCGACCGACCCCTCACCGGGCACGCCGGCCTCGGTCGTCGGCCCGGTCGTCCTCGCCGCCGAGACCTCACCGAGCGGCACGGGCCCGACGCCGGGACCTGCACCGCCGTCAGAACCCGCCGCAACAGAACCCGCGGCAGCACCAGGCCCCGCAGCCCCAGGCCCCGCAGCCCCAGGCCCCGCAGCACCCGGACCCGCAGCACCCGGACCCGCAGCACCCGGACCCGCGGCACCCGGACCCGCGGCACCCGGACCCACGGCACCCGGACCCACGGCACCCGGACCCACGGCACCCGGACCCGCAGCACCCGGACCCACGGCACCCGGACCCGCGGCAGCACCGGGACCACCGGCCCCGACCCGCCCACCGACGACCTCCCGCGCCCGCTCCAGCGCCGCGCGCTGGTAGGCCGGGAGCGCGTCCGCGGGCGTGTACGCCTCCACCGACGCCGGCAGGCCCGAGCGGGTCAGGTGCGCCCCGAGCCGGTACGACACCACCTCGGGTGCGATCCCCGGCCCGGCCAGCTCCACCAGCACCACCGGGTGCGGCAGCGGACCGGGCGCGGCACCGGCCGGCGTCAACCGCCAGGTCACCCGGACCGTCGAGCCGGGCGGCGGGGAGGTGAGCAGCTCGGCGAGCCGCTCGTCGGCGCCGGCCGGGCCCGCGCCGAAGACGTGTCGGGTGCCGTCGAGCGTGCCGGCGGCGGGGCCGAGCAGGGCCTCGGCGTCGAGCTCGAGGCCGCGCCACCGGGCCAGGTCGACGACCTCGGACCGCAGCGGGGCGGGGAGCGCGGTGCGGTCGGCGACCAGGGTCGCGACGAGGATCTCCAGCGCCTGCGGCTCTTCGCCGATCGCGACGAGCTCGCGCGCGGTGGCCAGCAGGTCGTCGTCGACCCGGCCGGCCAGGGCCAGCAGCAGGTGGTGCGTGCTCGGGACAGGTGGGGCCGTCATCGGGCCCTCCTTCTTTCGGTCAGCTCGCGCCGGAGGTCGCCGGCGTCGCGCTCTCGATCTCGGTGCCGGGCCGCGTCCAGACGGAGCGGGACCCGACGATGGCGGCCTGGTGGTAGGCGGGCGGCTCCAGCCCGGTGGGGAGCACCTCGACGCACGGCGTCCGGTCCCCGTGCACCCGGAGCAGCCGTTGCAGGGTGCCGGTGAGCTCCCAGGCGCGCTCGGCGCCCAGGACGAGGAGCACCCGCTGCTCGCCCCGCCGGCCGCGCCTCGCGTGCCGCAGCTCCTGCGTGCCGGGGTGCCCGGCCACCACGGCCAGGGCACCCAGCACGGGGAGGTCGGGCAGCTCCGGGCCCGCCGCGAACGCCGGATGGGGAGCGTCCGGCGTGTGCAGCGGGAGGACGGCGTCGACCAGGCGGTTCTCGCCCGCCGCGGCGGCGAGCAGGGTGCGCTCGGCGTCCGTGACGCCGACGCGGTTGCGCAGCAGGGCGCGCGGCAGCAGCGCTCCGACCGGCGCCGCGGCACCGGCGGCGAGCCAGTCCCGCAGCCGCCAGAGGACGTCGTCCGGCAGACGTCCGGCCAGCCGGACGAGCAGCTCGTGGGCCGCTGCCGGGTCCACTACGCGACCTCGACGATCAGCTCGACCTCCACCGGCGCGTCGATCGGCAGCTCGGCGACGCCGACGGCGGAGCGGGCGTGCGTCCCGGAGTCGCCGAACACCTCGGCGAGCAGGTCCGATGCGCCGTTGACCACCCCGGGCTGCCCGCCGAAGCCCGGCGCCGAGGCGACGAACCCGACGACCTTGACCACGCCCTTGACGTTGTCCAGGCCGACCAGCCCGTCGACGGCGGCGAGCGCGTTGAGCGCGCAGATCCGGGCGAGGTCCCTCGCCTCCTCGGGCGTGACCTCCGCGCCGACCTTGCCGGTCTTGGGCAGCTTCCCGTCGACGAAGGGCACCTGCCCCGCGGTGAAGACGAGCGAGCCGGACGCCTTGGCCGGGATGTACGAGCCGGCGGGCGCCGCGACGGCGGGCAGCTCGAGGCCGAGCTCGGCCAGCCGCTGTGTGGGTCTCGTCACGACTGCTGCACCGGGCGCTTGAAGAACGCGATCAGGTTCTCCGGCGTGGCACCGGGGACGACCGAGACCAGCTCCCAGCCGTCCCGGCCGAAGTTGTCGAGGATCGCCTTGGTGTTGTGGATCAGCAGCGGGGCGTTCAGGTATTCCCACCTGGTGACGGCCGGGGAGGTCATGGGCCGGGACTGTAGCCCGGCGCCGTCACCCGGTAGCGGGTCGGACGGCCCGGTCTGCGACGAGCGGACGTCCCCGGAGGGACCGGCGGGGAGCGGGCACGTGACGCCCGTCGGTTGAGCGGGCCGCTCGCCGCACCGCTCCGTACGCTGGTGGCGTGACGTCATCCGCCGGGGCCGCCGATCCGTGGGCGGCCCGACTGCACGTGGTCTCGGGCAAGGGCGGGACGGGGAAGACGACGGTCGCGGCGGCGCTCGCCCTGGCGCTCGCGTCGCGCGGCCGCCGGACCCTGCTCGTGGAGGTCGAGGGCCGGCAGGGCATCGCCCAGGTCTTCGACACCGCCCCGCTGCCCTACGAGGAGCGCCGTATCGCCGTCGCCCCGGGCGGCGGCGAGGTCCGCGCGCTCGCCGTGGACGCCGAGGCCGCGCTGCTCGAGTACTTCGAGATGTTCTACAAGCTCGGCGTGGCCGGCCGGACCCTGCGCAAGATGGGCGCGATCGAGTTCGCCACCACGCTCGCGCCGGGCCTGCGGGACGTGCTGCTCACCGGCAAGGTCAAGGAGACCGTGTCGCGCACCGAGCACGGCCGTCCGGTCTACGACGCCGTCGTGCTCGACGCCCCGCCCACCGGCCGCCTGGTGACCTTCCTCGACGTGACCCGGGCCATGGCCGAGCTCGCCCGCACCGGCCCCATCCACAGCCAGGCCGAGGGCGTGGTCGAGCTGCTGCACTCGGACCGCACGATGGTCCACCTGGTCACGTTGATGGAGGACCTGCCGGTGACCGAGACCCTCGACGCCGTGCGCGAGCTGCGGGCGGCGGACCTGCGGGTCGGTTCCGTCGTCGTCAACCGGGCGCGGGAGCAGTGGCTGCCGGACCGCTCGGTGGCCTCGGCCGCCAACGGCCGGATCGACGCCGGGCGGATCCGCTCCGGGCTCGCCACCGCCGGCCTCGACCTGCCCCCCGAGGTGATCGACGGGCTGGTGGCCGAGACCGTCGAGCACGCGGTCCGGGTCGCCGCCGAGGCGGCCGCCGAGGAGCGGCTCACCCGGGAGAGCGCCGGGATCCTCCGCCTGGAGCTGCCGCAGCTGCTCGGCGGGGTGGACCTCGGCGGGCTCTACGAGCTGGCCGAACACCTGTGCGAGCAGGGGGTGCGCCGATGAGCCCGGCCACCCCGCCCGTCCTCGACGTCGACGTCCTGATCGACGACCCGGACACCCGGATCCTCGTCTGCTGCGGCTCCGGCGGCGTCGGCAAGACGACCACCGCCGCGGCCCTGGCACTGCGCGCGGCCGAGCGCGGGCGCACCGTCGTGGTGCTCACGATCGACCCGGCGAAGCGGCTGGCCCAGGCCCTCGGGCTGGACGAGCTGAGCAACGAGCCGGGCACCGTGCCCGGCCTCGACGGCTCGGTGGCGGGCGGTTCGCTGCAGGCGATGATGCTGGACATGCGCCGCACCTTCGACGAGATGGTGTACGCGCACGCCGCCCCGGAGCGGGCGGAGAAGATCATCGCCAACCCCTTCTACCAGACGATCTCCACGTCGTTCTCCGGCACGCAGGAGTACATGGCGATGGAGAAGCTGGGGCAGCTCTGCGCGCGCGGCGAGTGGGACCTGATCGTGGTCGACACCCCGCCCTCGCGGTCGGCGCTGGACTTCCTCGACGCCCCGCAGCGCATGTCGACCTTCCTCGACGGCCGCATGATCCGGTTGCTCAGCTCGCCCGCGCGGGCCGGCGGCCGGGGCCTGCGGAAGATCGTCGGCGCCGGGTTCGGGCTGTTCGCGAAGGCGGTCTCGACGATCCTCGGCGGCCAGCTGCTGGCCGACGCGTCGGCATTCGTCCAGGCCTTCGACACCATGTTCGGCGGGTTCCGCGAGCGCGCGACCAAGACCTACGAGCTGCTGCGGTCGCCGGGCACGTCGTTCGTGGTCGTCGCCGCCCCGGAGCCCGACGCCCTGCGCGAGGCCGCGTACTTCGTCGACCGGCTGGCGGGCGAGGACATGCCGCTGGCCGGGCTCGTCCTCAACCGGACGCACCCGGTGCTGGCCCCGCTGTCCGCGGCCCGTGCCCGGACGGCGGCGGAGAACGCCGGGTCCTCCCGGCTGGCCGGCGCGGTCCTGCGGCTGCACGCGGACCGGGTGGACCTCGCCGAGCGGGAGGAGCGCCTGCTCGCCCGCTTCTCCGGCGCCCACCCCGGCGTGCCCGTGGTCCGGGTGCCCGCGGTCGCCGGTGACATCAGCGACCTCGACGGCCTCCGCGAGGTCGGCGAGCGCCTGGCCGCCGAGGACGACCTGCCCCCCGCCGCCGCCGGGACGGTCCACCAGCTCCGCTGACCCGTGGATGGCGATGGTCGCCGTGGCGACCATCGCCACTCATGAGGGAGCTAGCGACGACGTCGAGGCCGCCGACGCTTGGGGGCGGAGCGGCGGGTCTTGAGCAGCACGATCAGACCCGCGAGCGCGGCCGCGGCCGCCGCGGCGCCACCCCACGCGGCGGGCGGCACCGTGCTCAGGCGCTTCCTGGCCCGGGCGGGCACGTCGAGGCGCTCGGCGAGCTCGTGCACGGAGGCACCGATGTCCTCGCGCAGCTCCTCGACCTCCTGCCGGCGCTCGTCGGACAGGCGCTCGACCTCCGCGCGCAGCTCCTCCGGCGTCGCGCGGGTGCCGTCGACGACCGGGCGGTCGTCCCCCTGCGATTCGCTCATGGCACACCCCTTCCGTCGCCGGGAGTAATGACCGGTCGCGGCGCCGCCACACCTGCCCCGGCCGGGCATGCACCGATCGGCCTACGGCGTCTCGAACCAGATCATCGGGTTCCCGGTCGTCCCGCGCGCACCCTCGATGCCCAGCTCGACCCGCAGGTCGGCGAGCGCGGCGAAGATCTCCGGCGCGCGGCGCGGCGCCACGGTGAAGTGCGGGACCTCCCGCTCGGCCAGCCAGTCGAGCACCACGCCGCCCTCGCGCCGCACCCACGGCGTCCGGCCCCGGTACACCTCGTGCACCCCGACCGGGGTCCCGGACGGCAGCCGCGGGAACACGGTGCGCACGTACCAGCGCCCGAACCGGCGGGTGTGCGCCGCATCGAGCAGCAGGTAGTCGGTCGTCCCCGGCAACGCGTCGAGCCGGGCGCGGACGTCGCCGGTGTAGACGGTCCAGCGGCCCTCGGCCAGCTCGGGCGGCACCGTCGACGGGCGGCGGGAGCGGCGGAAGGAGACCAGCCGCCCGCGGTCGTTGTCCCGCAGGGCGCTGAGCAGCCAGGACGTGGACCAGCCGCGCGCGGTGCCGATCTCCACCACGTGCTCCGGACGCAGCTGCCGCAGGAGCAGGTAGCCGATCTCGGCCTCGAGGTCGTCGAGCCCCGTCCGGACCAGGCCGTCGGCCGCGAGTGCCCGCTGCTGCTCCACGACCCGGACCAGATCGGCGGCGTAGCGGCGGTACAGGCCCGCGACGAGGTCCACCCCGCCGGTCGAGATCACGGTCGTCCTCCGGGGTGGGTGGTGCGGGCCCGACCACGGTACTTCTCCCGGTCAGCAGGCCGTCCGCCGGTCGGGTGACGCCAGCAGGTCGGCCATGGCCGCTGCCGACTCCTCGGCAGCCGACCCCGCCCCTTCCGGCGCCCCCGCGTAGTGCTCCGCCCGGGCCGCCCCCAGCAGCTCCGCCCACGACCGCACGTCGGGCCGCGAGCGCAGCAGGGCCCGCCGCTCCCGCTCGGTCGTCCCGCCCCACACCCCGAACTCCACCCGCTCGTCGAGCGCGTGGGCGAGGCACTCCGTGCGCACCGGGCACGTCGCGCAGAACTGCCGCGCCCGCCGCTGCTCGGCGCCCCGCACGAACAGCTCCTCGGCGTCGGCCGTGCGGCAGCGGGCGGCGATCCGCCAGTTCCACCTGCTCGCGGCGCGTGCGTCCACCATCGTCTCCTCCGCCCCGGGCGGGCCCGGGCGGCCCGCGTTCGGCAACTGGGACGGATTCTGCGAGCGGACGGTTCCGCCCGACACCACGCAGAACTACTCAACCTGACAGAACGGTGACGTCGGGCCGGTTACCCTTCCCCACCGTGGCTCCTCCCCGTCACCTGACCCGGCCGATCGGCCTGCTGCTGGGCCTCTGCCTGCTCGCCGGCGTCGTCACGGCGGGGATGGCGTTCCCGTTCGTCGCGGGCGTCGGGCTGGTCAGCAACGACGCGGGGGACAGCGTCAACTCGACGTCGAGCAGCCTCGTCGAGGGCGGCCTGCCGCTGGCCACGACGCTCACGGACAACGCCGGCCAGCCGATCGCGTACGTCTTCGACCAGAACCGCACGCAGGTGACCGCGGACGAGATCTCGCCCGCGATGAAGGCTGCGATGGTCGCGATCGAGGACCGCCGCTTCTACGAGCACCAGGGCGTGGACTGGCAGGGCACGATCCGCGCGGTGGTGGCGAACTCGGCGTCGGGCGACGTCGTGCAGGGCGCGTCCACGCTGACCCAGCAGTACGTGAAGAACTACACGCTCTACGTCGAGGCGCAGACCGAGGCGGAGCGGCTCAAGGCCACCGAGCAGACGCCGGCGCGCAAGCTCAAGGAGGCGCGGATCGCCCTGCAGCTGGAGCGCCAGCTGAGCAAGGAGGAGATCCTCACCCGGTACCTGAACATCGTGTTCTGGGGCAACGGGGCCTACGGCGTCGAGAGCGCCGCCCGCACGTACTTCGACACGAGCGCCAAGAACCTCACGGTGGCGCAGTCCGCCCTGCTCGCGGGCATGGTGCGCAGCACCGCGGCGACCGACCCGGTGCAGAACCCGCAGGCCGCGCTCGACCGGCGCAACGTCGTCATCGCGCAGATGCGGGACCAGGGCATGATCGACGAGTCCCAGGCGAGGTCCGCGGCGGCCGAGCAGCTCGGGATCGTCAGCCCGTTGAACACGCGGCCCAACGGCTGCATCGGCGCGGGCGACGCGGGCTTCTTCTGCAAGTACGTGACCCAGTACCTCACCGAGGCCGGTTTCTCCGCCGAGCAGATCGCCCGCGGCGGCTACACGATCAAGACCACGCTGGACCGGGACAAGCTCGCCAAGGTCAAGGCCTCGCTCGACGCGGAGGTCCCGCCGACCCAGCCCAACGTCGCCAACACGATGTCCCTGGTCGAGCCGGGGCAGGACAAGCACAAGGTCCTCGCGATGGCCTCCAGCCGGACCTTCGGCCTCGACGCCGACGCGCGGGAGACGAGCTACGGCCTGCCGTACGAGCCGGTCAACCTGGGTGCCGGCTCGGTCTACAAGATCTTCACCGCGGCCACGGCCCTGGAGAAGGGCCTCGGCATCAACTACCAGATGTCGGTGCCGCCGAGCGGCTACGCCTCGCCCATCTACCTCGACGGCGGCGGCCGCCCGATCCCGGTCGCGAACTCGGGCAACTACCCCGAGCGGATGTCGCTGCAGGACGCGCTGGCCACCTCGCCGAACACCGCGTTCATCAAGCTCGAGGAGTTCACCGGCGTGCCGGACGTGGTCGACATGGCCGTCCGGTTGGGCATGAAGTCCCTGGCCACGACCCCGTTCGTCGACCCGGGCACCGGACGCCGGACGGACCGCTCGATCGCCGAGGTGACCAAGGCGCAGCGGCTGGCCTCGTTCACCCTGGGCGTCACGCCGACGAGCGTGCTCGAGCTCGCCAACGTCGGCGCCACCATCGCCAGCGCCGGCAAGTGGTGCCCGCCCACGCCGATCGAGTCGATCACGGACGCCGCCGGCAACCCGGTGGCCCTGACCGAGGCGCCGTGCGAGCAGGTGGTCGAGCCGGGCCTGGCCAACACCCTGTTCACCGGCCTGAGCAAGGACGACCTCACCGGCACCGCGGCCGCCGCCGCCCGCCAGGTCGGCTGGAACCGCCCGATGGGCGGCAAGACCGGCACCACGCAGCAGCACAAGTCCGCGGCGTTCGTCGGGGTCCTGCCGAACCTGTCCGGCGCGGTGATCACCTTCGACAACTCCAACGCGCCGCGGCCGCTGTGCGACGGCGCCGGCTCCCCCTTCGCCTGCCGCAGCGGCAACATCTTCGGCGGCAAGACGCCGGCGGAGACCTGGTTCGGCGCGGTCAAGCCGATGGTCGACGGCACGCCGGTGCTGCCGCTGCCGCCCACGGACGACCGGTACCTGACCGGCGGCGCCGAGAGCCGGGTGCCGGACGTCGTGGGCCGCGGCCAGAACGACGCGCGCGCGATCCTCGAGCGGGCGGGCTGGACGGTCACCACCCGGACCGTGGACAACCTCGCCGCCCGCGGGACCGTCGTCGGGCAGAGCCCGCGCGGCACGGCGCTGCCGGGTGAGCAGATCACGCTGCAGGTCAGCAGCGGGACCGTCCCGGCCCCGCCGCCCGCGCCCGAGAGCCAGGCCCCGGGGCAGCCCGGGCCGCCGAGCCAGGAGGGCCCGCCGCCCCAGGAGGGTGACCGCCCCGGCGAGGGCGGGGGCGACGACGGCGACGGCGAGTAGGGTCGACCGGACGCGCCGGTCTGGAGAGCAGGTGAGATCGGCCGATCGCCCCTACGATCGACGCCCATGTCCGACGTCCACCGCGCCGACGTGCTCGTCCGGTGGGCCGGCCTGCTCCCTTTCGTCCGCGGGGCCGCCGCCCCCGAGCAGCCCACCCCGCCGGCAACGCCCTGGCAGACGGGCCGTCGCCGCCCGGTCCGTCGGGCCGTCGACGCGCCGTCGGTTCCGTCGACCGACGCCGCGCCCCGGGCCGATCCCACCGTCGCCCCGGAGCCCGCCACCGAGGTGCACGCCGGACCGGCCACGCTCGTCGGGGCCGACCCCGCCGGACCGGCCGAGCCCGAGGCCGCCGGCCCCGCCGGACCGGCCGAGCCCATCGTCACCGGCCCCGCCGGACCGGCCGAGCCCATCGTCACCGGCCCCGCCGGACCGCCCGAGCCCGTCGCGCCGGAGCGGGCCGAGCTCGACCTCCCGCTCCACCTCGTCCCCGGCCCACCCCCGCTCCCCGTCGACCCCCCGCCCCTCGACCTGGGTCGCGCGACCCCGGAGCCCGAGCCCCTCCCGCTCGTCGACCCGCTCCTGTTCCGCGGCCTCGCGCGGTCGTCCACAGGACCCTCCGCGCCGCGCCGGCAACGCCGCGGCGCCGTGATCGACGGGATCGAGCACCGCCCGCCCGTCCGGCCGGACCCGCACATCGTCGGCCTCTCGCGGCGGCTGCGCGGGCGCGTCGGCTCCCGCGCCTTCACCCTCGTCTTCCTGGGCATCTACCTGCTCATCCTGGTCCAGCTGATCGTCTCGCTGATGAACGGCTGAGACCGGCCGCGCGGAGCCCGCGCCGTCCTGTCGGTACGTCCGTCTACCCTGAGGGCGACGACGGGGCCGGTTCCCGCTCCCGCGCGGCCCGCCGTCGACCAGCCCGGTCGAGCGAGGATCGGCGGGCGTCGTGCGCGAGGGAGGTGACCCGCGATCGTCTCGGACAGCGTCCCCGGTGGCCTGGCGGCCACGAGCAACCCGGCTCCGACCGCGCACCGCGTGCGCAGCGTCCTGGCCATCCCCGCCTTCCGCAGGCTGTGGACCGTCACCGCCTTCACCGCCACCGGCGAATGGCTGAGCCTGCTCGCGCTGACCTCGCTCGCCACGCAGCTGACCAGCGGGTACGCGGCGCAGAGCTTCGCGCTCGGCGGTGTCGTCGCCACCAAGCTGCTCCCCGCGCTGCTGCTCGGCCCGATCGCCGGCGCGCTGGCGGACCGGTTCGACCGCCGCCGCGTGATGGTGACGTGCGACGTCCTGCGCTTCTGCCTGTTCGTCTCCATCCCGATCGTCGGCTCGCTGTGGTGGCTGTTCGCGGCCACGTTCCTGATCGAGCTGTGCGCGATGTTCTGGATCCCGGCGAAGGATGCCTCGGTCCCGAACCTGCTCCGTCGTAAGGACCAGGTGGAGACGGCGAACCAGCTCGGCCTGGTCCTCACCTACGGCATCTCCGTGCTGGTCGCGTCGGGCCTGTTCACCGTCATCTCCAGCATCGGGCACCTGCTGCCCACCCAGGACCAGCTGACCACCGTCTACATCGCCCTGGTGCTCGACGGGTGCGCCTTCCTACTGTCCGCGACCGTCGTCTGGTTCGGCATCAAGGAGATCTCCGGCCGCTCCGGCCCGCGCGAGCAGGAGGCGCAGGCCGGGCTGTTGACCCTGCTCCGCGAGGGGTTCGCCTACGTCGCCACCACCCCGCTGATCCGCGGCCTGGTGCTCGGCATCATCGGCGCCTTCGCCGCCGGCGGCGCGGTCATCGCCTCGGCCAAGCTCTACGCGGCCAGCCTCGGCGGTGGCGACGCCGCGTACTCCGTGCTGTTCACCGCGGTGTTCGTCGGCCTCGCGCTCGGCATGGCGGTGGCCCCGCGGCTCGCGCACCGGCTCCCCCACAACCGGCTGTTCGGCACGGCGATCGTCGGCGCGGGCGTCGCGCTGATCGTCGTCGCGGTGTCCGGGCACCTGTTCATGGCGATCCTCGCCGTCGCGCTCGTCGGCGGGTTCGCCGGCATCGCCTTCCTCACCGGGCTCACGATCATCGGCTCCCAGGTGGCGGACGACATCCGCGGCCGGATCGTCGCATTCGTCCAGTCCCTGGTGCGGCTGGTGCTGCTCGGCTCCATGTCGCTGGTCCCGGTCCTGGTCGGACTGGTCAGCACGCGGCCGATCGACCTCTTCGGCGCGCACTTCACGGTGGACGGCACGCGATTCGTGCTGGCCGGTGGCGGTCTCGTCGCCGCCGTCGTCGGCACGCTGGCCTACCGGCAGATGGACGAGCGCCGGCTCGAGCCGCTGCTGGGGGACCTGGTCTCGGCGCTGCGCCGGGGCGAGGTCCGGCGCGGCTCCGGCACGCTCGTCGCGGTCGAGGGCGCCACCCCCGAGGAGGCCGCCGACCAGGCCGAACGGCTCGCGCGGGCGCTGCGCGAGCGCGGGCACGTCGTCGTGGAGCCGGACGACGGGGAACGGGACGAACTGCGCTGGGCCGCCGCGACCCGCGAGGCCCACCTGTCCGGGGCGCGGGCCAAGGCCCTCGCTGCGGCCGCCGTCCGCGCCGACCTCGTCGAACGGGTGATCCGCCCGGCGCTCGACGAGGGCGCGGTCGTCGTCATGGACCGGTTCATGGTCAGCCCGATCGCGCAGTTCGGCGTCGCGGCGGACCGGATGGACGCCGAGCTCGAGCGCGGTGAGCTGGAGCGGCTCGCCACCTGGTCCACCGGTGGCCTCCGGCCGGACGTCACGGTCCTGCTGGACCGCGAGGGTGCGAGCGCCGGATCCGGCGGGGTCGCCGGCGAGGAGCACGTCCGTGTCCAACGGCTGCTGACCGGGCTGGTCGCGGCCGAACCGCACCGGTACGTCGTGGTGGAGGCCGACGGGGAGCCGGAGGAGGTCGCCGCGCGCATCCTGGCCGGCGTCACCCCCGCGCTGCCGGAGGCCCCCGGGCAGCCCGTGGACGTCCCCCGCCCCGTGGTCGAGCCGTGAGTGCCGGGGTCTGGCGGGACGTCGTCGGGCAGCCCGCCGCCGTCGCGGAGCTGAGCACCGCCGCATCCACGCCCTCGGCGATGACCCACGCCTGGCTGTTCACCGGCCCGCCCGGGTCCGGCCGCTCCAATGCCGCACGCGCCTTCGCCGCGGCGCTGCAGTGCCCCACGGGTGGCTGCGGCGAGTGCCAGGCCTGCCACACCGTGCTCGCCCGCACGCACGCCGACGTCCGCGAGGTCGTCCCCGAGGGGCTGAGCATCTCGGTCGCGGAGATGCGCAACCTCGTGCAGCTCGCCGCCCGCCGCCCGTCCACCGGAGCCTGGCAGATCCTGATCATCACGGACGCGGACCGGCTCACCGAGGGCGCGGCGAACGCGCTGCTCAAGGCGGTGGAGGAGCCGGCGGACCAGACCGTGTTCCTGCTGTGCGCGCCGTCGGACCATCCGGACGACGTCCCCGTGACCATCCGCTCCCGGTGCCGCGTCGTCGCGCTGCGGACCCCGGCGCCGGAGGCCATCGCCGAGGTGCTCGTGGAGCGGGACGGGATCGAGCCCGAGCAGGCGCGATGGGCGGCGTCGGTCTCCGGCGGGCACGTCGGGCGGGCCCGGCGGCTGGCGCGGGATGCGGAGGCGCGGGAGCGGCGCGAGCGGATCCTCGGCGTCCCGCTGCGGCTGCGGCACTTGGGGGACGCGTTCGCCTTCGCGGACGAGCTGGTCCGCTCCGCCGAGGCCGAGGCGGCCGACGTCAGCGGCGCGCGCGACGCCGCCGAACGCGAGGAGCTCGCCGTCGCGATGGGTGCCGGGGGCACGGGCAAGGGCGTGGCGGCGGCGGCCCGCGGGGCCAAGGCCGCGGAGCGCGAGCTGGAGCGCCGGCAGAAGTCCCGCAACACCCGCACCCAGCGTGATGCGCTGGACCGTGCGCTCGTCGACCTGGCCGGTTTCTACCGGGACGTGCTGGTGGCCGGCGCCGCGGCGGCCGTGTCGCTCGGCAACCCGGACCGGGAGTCGGACATCCGCCAGGCCGCCCGCGAGTGGAGGCCCGAGTCGACCCTGCGCCGGCTGGAGGCCGTGCTCGCCTGTCGGGAGGCCCTCGAGCTGAACGTGAAGCCGCGCATCGCCGTCGAGGCGATGATGACCGCGTTGCAGCAGGGCTGAGCCCCTCCCGTACCGGGAGGCGCCGGCCGCGCCGAGATTGCCGCGGGTCCCTGCGGGTAGCCGGGGGACATGGAGGACAACCACATCCGCCACGACCTGACCCGCCAGTTCGTCGCGGCCCTGCGCAAGTCCGAGCAGGAGAGCGACGTCGACGAGCTGGCCGCCCTCTTCACGGACGACGCCGAGCTCTTCCGGCTCGACGGCGAGGGCCCGCGTCGCGGCGAGGCGCGCCGGTTCTGGGAGCAGTACCGCGCCCAGTTCGGCGAGGTCCGCACCCAGTTCACCAACGTCGTCGAGAGCGACGACGAGGCGGCGCTGGAGTGGCAGAGCACCGGCACCCGGCCGAACGGCCACGACTTCCGCTACGAGGGCTCGACCTTCGTCACCTTCGGCGACGGCAAGATCACGAGCCTGCGGACCTACTACGACACCGCTGCGTTCGTCGATCTCCCCGCCGGCACCCGGTAGGGGCGTCGACCACCGGCGTCTCTCAGCGCACGGGCTGCAGCCGGACCACGGCCGGCCGAGTACGAGAGGCGCCGCTTCGCGGACATGCACGCGCTCGTCGCCTCGTTCGCGCCGCTGCTGCGGGACGGGCTGTCGGTCGACGAGGCCGCGGACGTCTACTGGTCGGTCTTCACCACCGAGACCATGGACGCCTTGGTGCGCGGGCGCGGCTGGAGCGTCGAGCGCTACGCGGACTGGATCGTCGACGCGGTGGACCGGTTGCTCCTGCGTTGATCGGACGAGCTTCCCCGGCTCGAGCTGATGAGCCGAGCCGATCCTCCGAGCCGATCTACCGGGCCGATCAGCCGGGCAGCCTCGGCGACCAGCACGTCCCCGATCCTCGTGTCCTTGTCGACCGTCGTCATGCATCCGGGCATCGCGTCCGTGCGTACTGGCGGCCCGCCTGAGCTGCGAAGACCACCCGTCCGAGTGAGGGGGTGGGGGTCCGGTCGCCGCGCGGAGGGCGGTAGGTAGACTGATGTCGCACCACGCCGCCTTAGCTCAGTCGGTTAGAGCGACGCACTCGTAATGCGTAGGTCTGGGGTTCGACTCCCCAAGGCGGCTCCATTTTCGCAGGTCAGAGGCCTGCCGCGCGATCTTCGGTCGGCAGGGATCTGTGTTGTGGCCTCCTCTGTGACTGTTTGCCCTGGTCAGAGGGCCGCCGCGTGGCCTCCATCGGTGTGTGTTCGTCAGTGAGGGCATGTCCGGCAGGAGTTCCGGCGCAGTGACACGTCAGGTCGAGCGCAGCGTCTCGCGGGGGCGGTCACCCTGGATGGCGGTCGCGACCTCGTCGACGGCGCGCTCGGCCGAACGGACGGCGCCCTCGAGGTATCCCTCGAACCTCGGTGCCGCCTCGGTTCCCGCCCAATGGATTCGACCGACCGGTGTCGTCACCGCGTCGGTGTAGGCGGTCATGACGCCCGGCGACCGGGTGGACACGCATCCGGTGATCCACGGCTCGCCGACCCAGCTCTGGTCCAGGACCTGCGTCGGCTGCGCGGCCTGCGGGCCGAACAGCGTGACCAGGTCGGCCAGCACCGCTGCGCGGCGACCTGCGGGGTCGTCAAGGACGGGGTCGGGCCAGGCGTGCCCGCCACCAGAGCCCGCGGTGCCGAGGAAGGTGAGCAGGATCCCGACGCTCCCGTCCGGCGGCGAGTTGTCGATGACGTAGTGCGCGGTCGGGAGGTCCGTGACAGCCGAGCCGTTCAGGCCCTCGTCGCGCCAGAACGGGCGGTCGTAGACGGCGAACACCTTGCTCTCTGTGCCGTTGTGCCACACCCGCTGCAGCGCGGCGCGCCGGACGGGGAGCCCCGGAGTGAAACCGAGGTGCCCGGCGTCGGCCGGGGACATCGCCACGACCACCCGGTCACACCGGAGCGACCCCCGGGCGGTGTCGACGACCGCCCCCTCGGCGTCCTGCCGGATCCCGGTGACCGGTGTGTCGAGCAGGACCTGATCGTCGAGTCGTTCGGCGAGCACCGTCGCCGGCCGTTGGGAGCCGCCGACGATGCGGGTCTCCTGGGCGCCGTTCTCGGTGTTGAGCATGAAGTCGACACCGCCGCACGTCGCGATCGCGTGCAGGACCTTGAGCAGCGAGGTCCGATGGGGGTCCTCGCAGAAGATCAGGCTGAACCCGAAGGTGAACATATGCCGGGACTCGGCGGCGTGGCAGTGGGTGTCGAGCCAGTGGCCGAAGGTCGTGCCGTCCCAGGCGACGGCCTTCACCGCCGTCCACGGCGCCTCGACCGGGACCTGCCTGGCCATGCGTTCGAGCCGCAGCTGTGCCTGGGCGAAGTCGGCGATCGCCCAGGGGCGCATCGGCGGAATGGTTCCGGTGAAGGTCCGCGACCGGCCGCGCCGTCGGTAGATGGTCTTCCCCGCGGTATGGGTGGCGAAGGTGTCCAGCCCGAGCTCGTCGAGGAGCGCGAACATCCTGGTGTGCAGGGCGCCGATCCACTGACCCCCGCCCTCTGCCGCCACTCCGTCGGCGACGTGCAGGTCCCGCGTCCGGCCGCCGACCCGCCCGCTCGCCTCCAGGACCCGCACCGACAGTCCGCGCTGCCGGAGCCGATGGGCGGCGGTGAGGCCGGAGAGGCCCGCGCCCACGACGACCACGTCCACCTCGTCGACATCCGTCATGACTCGCTCCTCGTTCGAATTCGATTCGATATCGGGTTCAACGGCTATGCGAGGCCCCGGGTGCGGGCGCACCGCGTCAGATCAGGGCGCGTACAGCTGCAGGTAGGCGGTGACCAGGCGGCGGGCCTCGTCGAGGACTGCGTCGTCCCCGACCGTCGGGGTACTGCGGAAGGCGACGTCGAACAGTCGACTGCCCGCCTCGAAGGCCAGCTGCATGACCAGCCGCGGTGTCTCCGCGCGCAGGAGGCCCTGGTCGAGGGCGAGCTGCCACAGGCGGTCGGCCAGCGACTCGTCGAAAGCACGGACGAGCTCGTCGAGCGTGGCGTTGCGGCGGCCGAACCACAGCTCGACGCAGCTCGGGTGCGCCCGGAAGTACGCCACCATCGGATCAACGACGGCGTCCACCGCGGCCCGCAGCGAGTCGGGCGAGTCCTGCTGTAGGCCGGTGTCGATGCGCTTGTCGAGGTGGCCGACGTGGCGTCGGATCAGCTCGGCGTCGACCTGGAAGCGGTCGGCGAAGTAGTGGTAGACCGAGGCGGTCGGTATGCCGGCGCGCTGCCCGATCGCCTTGAGGGTGGCCGCTTCGTAGCCGCCGGTCTCGAGGAGCTGCTCGGCCGCGTCGAGGATCGCCTGGACCCGCTCGACACCTCTGCGCTGGAGCACGGCATGCGGCCGAGCGGGTGCCTGCGGTACCACCGCGGCGGACCGTCGCGGGCCGCTCACGAGGCGTATGGGGGCACGGCGAACTCGACCATGGATCGACATGCTAGTCCAGCACTCGACGCAGGAAAGCGATCTGGTCCGTGACGGCTCTGCGCTGCCAGGGCCCGGCGTAGACGTCGAAGTGGTCGACCGGGTACTCCTGTAGACACCCCCGAGGCCCCAGCCTGCGCGCCATCCGTCGGGCCGCGCCGACCGGGACGACCTGGTCCCGTGTCCCGATCTGGACGAGGACCGGGCAACGGACGCCGCTGGCCGCGGCGACCGGGCGGTTGCGGGCGACCTCCAGGGCGTGCCGCGCGCCGACCTCGTTCCGCCAGGTGGGGCCGGCGAGGGACGGGTAGGCTTCGGCGGCACCCGGCACGGTGATCATGGCGGTGGTGCCGGGCCGTCCGACTATCGGCACCTGGTGCGGGCGCCGGTGGAGGATTGCCGCTGTGGCGTCGACCAGGCCGTGCGCGGCGAGCCGCGCGAGATGCCCGACGCCGTGCCTGCGGATGATCAGGGCGAGGCTCGCCAGTCCGTCCGCGGCGGGGGTCATCGACACCGCGGCGGCGATCGTCGGGCGGCCGGCGGCGACCGCCACCACATGTCCCGCGGAGTACGAGGTTCCCCAGAGCACGATCCGGTCGGGGTCGACGCCCGGCAGGTGCCGCGCCGCGTCGACGGCGGCGTGGTAGTCCTCGCGCTGGCGCCGCACCGACACGTCCTGGCGGGGTCGCCCGTTGGAGGCGCCGAACCCCCGATAGTCGAAGGCGAACACGTCCCACCCGGACTCGGCGAAGGGCGTGGCGAAGGCGAACAGGCCGGTGTCGAGTGTCCCGCCGAAGCCGTGCGCCATGACGACACAGGGGCGAGCCGGCGCGTCGCCCGTCCCGGGCAGGTGCCACGCGGCGCACCGCACGCGGTGGCTGGTGAAGGACAGTTCGCGGGGTTGCACCGCACTCACGTCAGCCGACCTGCACGAGCGGCGCGGTGGCTCGGAAGCGCAGTGCCGGGTCCTCGACCGGACCGTGGCGCAGCCGCTTTACGTCCTGCTCGTAGGCGTGCGCCTGGGTCCACGGGCCCGAGCCGCCCGCCTTCGGGAAGGCGGCGATGCCACGCGCGACATAGCCGGCGCTCAGGTCGAGGAGGGGATGGCGCTCGGCATCGGGGTCCTCGTGCACCGGTTCGACGACGTCGTGGCCGTGGGCATCCATGTGATCGAGCAGCCGGCAGAGGTGCTCGGCGACCAGGTCGACCTTGAGCGTCCAGGAGATGTTGCTGTACCCGAGCGCGAAGGCCAGGTTGGGCACCCCGGACAGCATCATCGACTTGAACGCGACGCGGTCCGCGACGTCGACCCGCTTCCCGTCGACGGACAGGGCGATCCGCCCGAACGCGAGCATGTCCAGCCCGGTCGCGGTGACCACCACGTCCGCGGCCAGGTGCTGCCCGGACTCGAGCTGGACGCCAGTGGGGGTGAACCGGTCGATGCGGTCGGTCACCACCGACGCCCGCCCCGAGGACAGCGCCCGGAACAGATCACCGTCGGGGGCCATGCACAGGCGCTGGTCCCACGGGTCGTAGCGGGGCCTGAAGTGGGTGTCCACGTCGAAGTGCCGAGGAAGCCGGGAACGAACGCTCGCGACGAGCACCCGGTGCATCAGCCGCGGGAACCGTCGGCACGCCCTGAACAGTCCCCTGCTCAGGGCGATGTTCCTGCGCCGGACGAGGCGATGCGCCCGTTCCGGCCCGAGCAGCACCCGTAGGGCGGCACCGACACGGTCCTCGGCGGGGATCGAGAGCACGTAGCTTGGTGAGCGCTGCAGCATCACCACGTGGGCGGCCCGTTCGGCCAGGGTCGGCACCAGCGTCACGGCGGTGGCACCGCTGCCGATCACCACCACCCGCTTCCCGTGATAGTCCAGATCCTCCGGCCAGAACTGCGGATGGACCACCGCGCCACGGAAGTCGGACACGCCGCGGAACTCCGGCACGTGGGCGCGGTCGTAGTCGTAGTAGCCGGTGCCGAGGAACAGGAAGCGGGCGACGAAGGTCGCGGTGCCGTCGCCGACGCGGGTGGTCACCGTCCAGCGCCCGGTGTGGGTGTCGAAGTCGGCCGCGGTGACCCGATGGCCGAGGTGGATGTGCTGGGCGAGGTCCGCCTCGTCGACGGTGTCGCGCAGGTAGGCCAGGATGCTCCCGCCCGCGGCGATGGTCGCGCGGTGCGGCCAGGGCCGGAAGCCGTAGCCGAACGTCGGCATGTCGGAGTCCGACCGGATCCCCGGGTAGCGGAACAGGCTCCACGTACCGCCGATCACCGAACGAGCCTCCACGACCGCGAAGGACGTGCTCGGCCGCCGCGCCCTGAGGTGGTGGGCCATACCGATCCCGGAGATCCCGGCCCCGACGACGAGCACGTCGACGTGTCTCACGCTGTCCATGGCGTCTCCCGATCTTGAATCGACTTCCGATACGCAGCTTGACACGCCGCGTCGCATTACTCAAACTCGAATCGACTTCGAGATTGGAGAGAGCTATGGCAGAGCCAGCGCAGCGGGTGGTCGTCATCGGAGCTGGCGGGGAGATGTGTCGGGTGGCCGTAGAACGGCTCGCGCAGGCTCCGGGGAACCTGGAACTGGTCCTCACCGACCTCCGGACGGAACCCCTCGAGGCGTTGGCGCGCAAGCTGCCGGCGGGCCGGGCGACGGTTCAGCGGCTGGACCTCTTCGACGACGACGCGCTCCGCGCGCTGGTCGACGGCGCGTCCTTGGTCCTGCTCGGCGCCGGCCCCTACATCCGCACCTCCGGCCCGGTCATCGAGGCGTGCCTCGCCGCGCGAGTCCCCTACCTCGACTTCGACGACGACGTCGAGAGCACCGAGCACGCGCTGACCGTCGACCAGAAGGCCAAGGCGGCGGGCATTCCGATCTACGTCGGCTGCGGCGCGTCACCCGGCATGTCCAACGTCATGGCCGTCGACGCCGCAGGCGACCTCGACACCGTCGACATGATCGACCTGTGCTGGCTGGTGGGCGACGAGCGGCCGAACGTGGGCCGGGCCGTCCTGGAGCACCTCCTGCACATCTCGGCGGGCGACTGCGTCACGTGGGAGGACGGGCACCGGGTCGTGCACGAGACATTCGTGGAGACCGGGCGGGTCCCGATCCTCGCCGGGCAACCCGATGTTCTGCTCTACGAGACCGCCCATCCCGAGCCGGTCACCCTGCCGCGCCGCTACCCGGACGCCCAGCGGATCCGCTGTGTCGGCGGCCTCGACCCCGCCCCGCTCAACGGGCTGGCGCGCGGCATGGGGCTCGCCGCGCAGCAGGGTCGGATGACCGCGGCCGAGGCCGTCGACTTCATCGAGGACATCGTCAAGGGCGGCCTCGGGTCGGGCACCGGCTGGCGCAACGCTTTCCGCGGCATGACCGCGCAGGTCCGACGGAAGGACTCCACCGCGGGCGAGCTCGCGAAGTTCGTCGCGACCTCCGCCGTCAAGTACGTCTATCCGTACCGTGGCGGCCTGCTGGCCCGGGTCTACGGAACGAAGGACGGCAAGCCCGCGGTCTCCACCCGGCGCACCGCGATGAGCACCGGCAGGGCCTTCAACAACATGGGCGGGGTGACCGGCACCGCGACCGCGGCGTTCGCCGTCCTCGCCCTCGAGGAGGCCGGCACCCGCGCGGGCGCCTTCGCACCCGAGGACTGGGCGGACCCGGCGAGCTTCTACCGCGCCCTGGAGAAGGTGGGCGTCCCGCGCCACGAGATCGTCGAGACGGTCCACTGAGCCGATCCGGCTGCCCATCCTCGGAACGGCAGCCGCCCGAGGAGCCGATGACGGTGACCGGCAGACGGGGGTGGTCATCGCGGCCGCCGTCAGCCGGGGCCGTGGCCTCCTTCGTGGCCTCCCCCTGGTTCCGGCGATACCAGCCGCGCCCTGCCGCGAGCGTCTGAGCTGCACTGATGCGACGAGTACCTGGCACGGCCCCATCGACGGCAATCCTCGTGATGCGTAGGTTTGGGGTTCGACTCCCCAAGGCGGCTCCATTTTCGCAGGTCAGAGACTTGTGTCCGGCATATCCTGCAAGATTGCGTGGCCTCCCCTGTGCGTAGCTCGGTCTACCCATGGCCGGCATGAGTAGACCTGGCAGGCGTCAGTCGGCTTGGTAAGGGCCGGGTCGATCTCTCCGACCCATCTTGGCCGGGGCCGGCCGGACGAGGAGGAGTGGCCGGTCATGGGAGCGATCGCCGTCTACGGTGGCCGGGTGACGGAGGACGCCGAGCGGGGTGGCAGCGGCCGGGGGCCCCGGAAGCAGGCCGCGCCGCGGCGCAAGCTCCTGATGAGCGAGATCCTGGAGCAGGCGATGCGGCTGTTCGCCGAGCGC
This sequence comes from Pseudonocardia yuanmonensis, assembly GCF_039542425.1. Classification (NCBI taxonomy): domain Bacteria; kingdom Bacillati; phylum Actinomycetota; class Actinomycetes; order Pseudonocardiales; family Pseudonocardiaceae; genus Pseudonocardia; species Pseudonocardia yuanmonensis. Next base: position 137,711 of record NZ_BAABIC010000013.1, on the reverse strand, counting down.
GGCTACGAGGGCACGACGCTGCAGGACGTCGCGGACGCGGTGGGGCTGAGCAGGCCGAACCTGTACAACTACGTGCGGAGCAAGGAGGAGCTGCTCGTCGCGATGGTCGAGGCGACGAGCCAGGAGGCCGCCGACACTCTCCGTGCGGTGCGAGAGCGGGTGGACCTCGATCCCGCGGAGAAGCTGCGCACGCTCGTCCGGACGCTCGTCCTGCAGCGAGCGGAGCATCCGGCCCAGTTCCGGACGCTCGACCGCAGTGAGCAGTCGTTGCCCGTCGAGATCGCCGAGCGTCACCTGGAGTCCCGCCGGGCCGTGCTGCGCGAGATCACGGCTGTGCTGGACGAGGGCGTCACGGCCGGGCTGTTCCGGCCGCTCGACAGTCGCGTCACGGCCTTGTCGATCATCGGTATGTGCAACTGGGTGGCCTGGTGGTTCCACCCCGCACCCGCTCATCCGGCCGACCCGGTGGCCGAGCAGATCGCGGCCAACGCCTTGGCCATGGTCGCGCAGGTCGACGAGCGCCGCCCCAGCGCACCCACGCCGCTCGGCGCCGTCGCACTCCTGCAGCAGGACCTCGACTACCTGGCCAGACTGCTCCGCGAAGAAGACTGAGCGATACGCACACGTCAGTTTCTTGACGCATGCGACAGATCGCCTTAGGCTCGAGCCCGCACCGTCCGACGCGGGAGGAGTCATCCGATGTCCACCACGGAACGAGCGCACGTGGTCCGAGGGGTAGACCACGCCGCGTTCCCGACGTTCGACCCCCGGGGGACCATCACGTTCTACCGGGACGTGCTGGGGTTCCCCGTCGTGCACGCGACCTGCGCCCTGGGTTGGGGTCCGGGCGACCACCCGGACTTCATCCACTTCTTCTTCGACATCGGCAACGGCGACCGGCTGGCGTTCTTCTACTACTTCGGGGTCGAGCCCTACCGGGACAACGCGATTCCGGAGCTGATCCATCGAGCCCGGCACCTGGCGATCCACGTGGACTCCGAGGAGCATCTGCAGGAGTATCGCCGCCGGCTCGATGCCAGCGACTGGCCGTGCGAGCTCCAGGTCCGGCACGAAACGGTCGAGTCGATCTACGTGACCGATCCCAACGGCTACCTGATGGAGATCACCCGCCCGCTGCGGGCGATCACGGTCGAGGACGACATCGACGCGAACGTCAGCGTCGACGCCCTCATGGACGTGACCGGCGAGGACGAGCCGACACTGGAGAAGTTCTTCGCCCGCAAGGCGAGGCTCATCGCCGAGCGCTACGCGGGTGAGGCCGAGCTGGTGACGTTCGCATGACCACCCTCTACGTCCTCGACCTCGACGACTTCCGGCCACTGGCCGAAGTCGCGAGCAAGGACCCGGACACGACCGTCCGCCGCCGCGGGCCCTACCTCGAGGTCGAAGCGGTCGGCGAGATCCGGATCGAACGCGGTGCGACCGGCTGTCGCAACGCGGTCTGGTACAGCTCGATCGCCGCCGTCGAGGGCGGCCGGGTGTCGCGCTGGGACAAGGTCGAGCTGGTTGTCGAGCCGCGGGACGACGCACCGTGAGCCCCGTCGCCGTCGACCGTCTCGGTGCGGGGCGAGACGTCGACACGTCCGAGCCGCCACCCGGCGTCACGATCGCCACTCACCAGCTGACCACCGCGGACGGGGCCAAGGTGGAGGGCGTCCTGCACGCTCTCCACGGCGCCACTGCGGTGGTCACGGTCATGCACCCCCGGCAGTCCCTTACCCATCACCCCATGATCCCCGAGTTCCTGCGGGCGGGAGTGTCGGTCTGGACCCAGGGCACGCGGTCGCCCAACAACGACATCGCGCTCGTGCACGAGCAGGCCCTGCTCGACGCAGCGGCCGGACACGTCCTGCTGCGCGACCTGGGCTTCGAGACGGTGCTGACCTTCGGCCACTCCGGCGGCGGCACGCTCTCGGCCTTCTACATCGAACAGGCCGCGACGGAGCCCGAGCGGCGCCTCGATGTGACTCCGGCGGGCAGACCGGTCTCGCTTCCCGGGACGCGGATGCCGATGCCCGACGGGGCGATCTTCCTCGCGCCCCATCCCGGGCAGGGGCAGGTGTTGCGCCACTGCATCGACCCGTCGGTCGTCGACGAGACGGACCCGATGTCGGTGGATCCCGCGCTCGACGTGTACTCGGCCCGCAACGGCTTCGCGGCGCCGCCGGAACCGAGCCGCTACTCGGCGGACTTCCTCGCTGCCTACCGCTTCGCGCAGGCCGAGCGGATCGCCCGCATCGACGCACGGGCGCTCGCCGCGGCCGACGAGGTCGCGCGAATGCGAGCCCGGTTCAGCAGGAGCAAGGACCCGGCCGACCGGCGAGCGGCGCTGGCTCCGCGCATCCTCACCACCTACCGGACCGACGCGGACCCGGCGTACGTGGACCTGACCATCGAGCCCAACGACCGGCACTACGGGTCGCTGTTCGGGCACCGGCCGGACCTGATCAACTACGGGCTCGTCGGGTTCGGCAGGCTCACCACCCCCGACTCGTGGCTCTCGACGTGGTCGGCGAACCACACCCGCGCGGACTTCGTGCGCTGCGCCCCCAGCGTGACAGTGCCGACGCTGTACGTCGAGTTCAGCGGGGACCAGGCGGCGCGGCCCGCCGCGGGCGCCCGGATGGTCGCCGCTCTCGGGGCGGCCGATCTCACGCACCACGTCGTGCGCGGACAGCATTTCGGCCAGCCGGTGGCCGAGGGCGAGCCGACCGGCTACGCCGCTGCCGCCACGCATGTCCACCATTGGCTCGCGGAGCGCTTCGGCACCGCGCCACCACACGAAACGAGGTGACCCACGTGGGCTCCATCGGAGTCGTCTACGACAGCGGCTTCGGCCACACCGCCGCCCAGGCCCGAGCGGTCGGGGAGGGGGCCGCCGCGGTCCCCGGAACCGAGGTCTCGCTGTACTTCGCCGAGGAGGTCGCCCTCGATCCCCGACAGCTCGACGGGTGCGACGCGCTCGTCCTCGGCACCCCCACCTACATGGGCAGCGGCTCCGCCGTGTTCAAGACGTTCATGGAGGCAAGCTCCAAGATCTGGCTGGACCAGGGTTGGAAGGGCAAGCTGGCCGCCGGGTTCACCAACTCCAGCGGTCACTCGGGGGACAAGCTCAACACCCTGACCCAGCTGTGGCTCTTCGCGATGCAGCACGGGATGGTCTGGGTCGGCCTGGGTCTGCTGGACGGCAACGGGCGCAGCTCCGGGTCGGACGCCGAGCTCAACCGGTTGGGCGCCTATGCGGGCGCGATGGCCCAGTCCAACTCGGACCAGGGCTTGGAAGGCATGAAGGACAGCGACCTGCGCACCGCCGCGTCGCTCGGTGAGCGCGTCGCGCGTCAGGTGGCGCTGTGGAAGGGGACCGGACTGTGAGGATCCTGGTGGTCGGCGGCGGACCCGCCGGCCTGTTCTTCGCGCTCCTCGCCAAGCGGGCCGTCCCCACGGCGACGTTGCAGGTCCGCGAGCAGAACCCGCCCGGCGTCACCTACGGCTGGGGGGTGGCGTTCAGCGAGAGTGCGGCCGAGGCGCTGCGGCCCGCCGCCCCGGACGTCGTCGACGCCCTGACCGCGGGCATGAGTCACGAGGAGATGGTGCTCAGCCTCGACGGGACGGACGTTCCGGTGCACGTCGGGCGGAGCTTCCTCAACGCCCGCTGGACCTTGCTGGCGGCGCTGGAACGGATCGCCCGCGAGGCGGGCGTGACCGTCGATCACGATGCGGAGGCCGCCGTCAGCGAGGCCGAGCTGGCGGACTGGGACCTCGTGGTCGGCGCGGACGGGGTGAACAGCCGGACCCGGGCGCGGTTTGCCGAGCAGTTCGCCCCCACCGAGGAGCTGGGCACGAACTGGCTGGCCTGGTACGGCACGCCCAAGGCCTACCCGCCGTCGATCATCCTGCAGAACAGCGACCACGGCCTGCTGATGAGCCATGCCTCGCAGTTCTCCCCGGAGATGAGCAACTTCACCGTCGAAGTCGGCCAGGAGACCTTCGACCGGCTCGGGTTCGGCGAGATGACCGAGGAGGAGTCGCGGGCGCTGTGCGAGCAACTGTTCGCCGGCTCGCTCGACGGCGCCCCGCTGAGGAGCAACCACTCGCCGTGGTTCCAGACGAAGTTCCTCGGCTGCGCCCGCTGGACCCACCGCAACCTCGTCCTGATCGGGGACGCGCTGCACACCGTGCACCCGTCGATCGGGTCGGGCACCCGGTTCGCGATGCGGGACGCCGTGTACCTCACGAAGGCCCTTGCCGGCTCCGGCTGGGACGTCGAGGTGGGCCTCAAGGAGTTCGAGCGCACCCGCAAGCCCGTCGCGGACGCCTTCCAGGCCGCTGCCAAACGGAGCATCGACTGGTACGAGGGCCTGCCCGGCCGCACGATCACCCACCCCACGAAGTTCGCGCTGGAGTACCTGATGCGGACCGGCCGGGTCTCCTACCGCGACTTCCGCCGCCAGAACCGCGACGTGGTGCTCGGCTACGAGCGCGACCTACGCTGACGCCCCGACGAGAGAGACGTGCGATGACGCTCGCTTCTGACGCCAAGATTGTCCGCTACCCGCCCGAGGTCGAGGCGCGCTACGTCCGCGAGGGCCTCTGGCAGACACCGACGATCGCGGAGCACCTCCACACGATCGCGCTCGAGCACCCGACGACGGACGCGGTGGTCTGCGGCGCCGACAGCCTGACCTTCGCCGAGCTGGACCGGCTCAGCGACCAGCGCGCCGCGGGCCTGAACGGGCTGGGGCTCGCCCCCGGCGGCGCCGTGCTGCTGCAGGTGCACAACACCGTCCATACCGTGGTCGCGTGGTACGCGCTGCTGAAGGCCGGGTTGGTGCCGGTCTGCACGCTGCCGCTCCACCGTGGACACGAGATCGGTGAGATCGCCCGCCAGACCTCGCCCGTCGCCCACCTGGTCGCCGCCGCGGACCCGCGCTTCGACCTGGTCGCCTTTGCGTTCGAGCAGGCGGCCGGCACCGAGCGGACGGTCCTCGTGTCCGACGGCGCCGCGTCCGACCCCCGTGCGGTCGAGCTCGACCACCTCGGGGACGACATCGACCCCGCAGCGGCCCGTGCGGTCGTTGAGCGTGTGCAGGCGGGGCTGGGCATGCAGTCCCTGGCGGCGTTCCAGCTGTCCGGCGGTACGACCGGCGTGCCCAAGGTGATCCCGTGCCTGCAGGCCCCGTACTGGCTCTGCGGTGCGAGTCTCGCCCGCGCGATGGGCTGGGGTCCGGGCGACCGGATGGCCTTCATGATGCCGATCGTGCACAACGCCGGGGTGATCATCGGGCTGCAGGGTCCGCACAGCGTCGGCGCGACGCTCGTCCTCGGCGTGCCCGACGCGCGGGCCGCCGTCGATCTCGTGGTCCGCAACGAAGCCACTGACCTGCTGCTCGGCCCGTTCGCCTACGACATCGCCCGCGACGAGGGGCTCGCCGCGGCAGGTTGGCTGCGCCGGGTCCTCTTCAGCGGCAAGAAGGTCCCACGCACCCATGTCGACGCCCTGGACGCCCACGGGATCTGGGCCGGACAGATCTTCGGGATGAGCGAGGGCCTGTGCCTGACCACCCCGCTCGACCACCCGCTCGACGCGCGAGCGGAAAGCGTCGGTGTCCCCATCTCGAGCGCTGACGAGATCCGCCTGTACGAGCCCGGGACCGAGGACGAGGTCGCGCCCGGCGAGGTGGGTGAGCTCTGCACCCGCGGCCCCTACACGCTGCGCGGGTACTACGACTCCGCCGAGCACAACCGCCGGGCCTTCACCGTCGACGGGTTCTACCGCACCGGGGACCTGATGGCCGAGCGGATCATCGCGGGAGTGCGCTGCTACACCGTCGAGGGCCGGATCAAGAACATGATCAGTCGAGGCGGAGAGAAGATCAACACCGAGGAGGTCGAGCTGCTGCTCGGCTCGCACCCGGCGATCTCCGAGGCGGCGCTGGTCGCGATGCCCGACCCTCGGCTCGGCGAGCGGGCCTGTGCCTTCGTCGTGACGAGGGAGGGCGCGGAGATCGACCTCGACGCCGTCCGGGCCCACTTCGAGCGCCTGGAGGTCGCGAAGTACAAGTGGCCCGAGCATGTCGAGGTGCTGGTGGAGATGCCACGGGTCAGCCAGGTCGGCAAGATCGACCGGGTCCGCCTCCGCCGACTCGCCGAGGACCTGGCCCCGCGGGCAGGCGTGTAGCGGGTGCCTGTCGGGCACGGAGGACCGAGATGACGACGACGCCCCTGCCGCTGCGCAGACACACCCGCATGCAGACCACCGCACTCGACGAGGCCGAGGAGGTGGCGGGCCGCGTGATGTCGGCGCACCGGCTGCGCGCGACCCGTCCCCGGGAGTTCGGGTCGCGCGTGCACGCCGTCGCGATCGGCACGTCGACGCTGCTCTCCGCACTGTACGAGGGCGAGGCCGAGGTCACAGGCCGGGTTCCGATGGACTACTACACCGCCGTGCTCGCGCTCAGCGGTGGGATGGACGTCGCGACCGATCTGGGACGGCACCGGATCGCCGCGGGCCGGGCCTGCGTGATCTCGCCGGGGGAGCGCTTGTGCCTGCGGTTCGCCCCCCGGACGGCGCAGGTCGCGGCGAAGCTGCCGCGCGCCGTCGTCGACCAGGCGTTCTCCCGGGTCGGGACGGAGCCGCCACACGGTCTGACCTTCGACCTGCGTGTTCCGGACGACTCGCCGTGGCCCGGGGTGCTCCGGCTGGCGGCCTCGACGGTGGACCGCTTCGACAGCGGCGTCCTGCCTCCGGGTGCGGGTGCGGAGCTGGAACGCATGCTGGTCACCACCCTCCTGCTGGCCCAGCCGCACGACCACGCCGCCGCCCTGACCCGGTGCGGTGGAGCACGTGGCCACCGGGCGGCGGGTGCCGTGGCGGAGAGGATCGCGGCAGACCCGGTCGCCCCGCTGCGCCCCGAGGAGCTCGCCGCGGCGGCGGGGGTGTCGCTACGCACGCTCCAGGAGGGCTTCCGGTCGCGGTTCGCCACCTCGCTCACCCGCTACCAGCGCGAGCAGCGGCTCGTGCGGGCCCATCGGATGTTGTCCGGCTCCCCGAACGATACGACGGTTGCGGACATCGCCCTGGCCTGCGGGTTCGTTCATCTGGGCCGGTTCGCGCAGGACTACCGCGCCCGCTACGGCATCACGCCGTCCACCACTCTGCACAGCGCCCGACGGATCACGCAGACCGAGCGGCCCCGCACGACGAGAGGATGACCATGACAAGAACCGCGGCGACACGCATGCCCATCGAGCTGCGCACCGCCGCAGGGCGGGTCGCGGGCCGCGGCACCGGGCTTGTCGCAGAGGACACCCCACTGGTGGTCGCCCTGCACGGCGGCGGCTACCACTGCGGGTACTTCGACGTCCCCGGGCACTCGCTGCTCGACGTCGGCGCGGCAGCGGGATTCGAGGTCGTCGCGCTGGACCGGCCCGGACACGGCGGGAGCGATGGACCGGTGGCGGACGAGCTGACGTTCGCGCGCTCCGCGGCGATCCTCGACGAGGCGGTCGGTGCGCTGTGGAGCGAGCGTGGCGGCACGCGGCCGGGCATCGTCGTGGTCTCGCACTCGATCGGCTCGGCGATCGCGGCCCACCTGGCTGCCCGCAGGCCGGAGTGGCCGCTGTTGGGAATCTCGCTGCACGGCGTGGGGGACCGGTCGCCGGCGCACGTGGTCGACGCCTGGCACGGAATCCCAGCAGGCGCGGGCCCGGTGGAGCTCCCGGCTCCGCAGCGGCGCGCGCTGCTGTACGGGCCCGCGGGCACGGTGGACGAGGACGCCGTCGACGCGGCCCGGGTGAGCGTCGCCCCGCTGCCCCTGACGGAGATGCTGGAGATCATCGACGGGTGGCCCGCGGAGCACAGGAGGATCGCGGCCGACGTGGTCGTCCCCGTCCACTACACACTCGCCGAGCACGATGGGTTGTGGGTCGTCGACGAGGAGCGGCTGGCGGCCTTCGCCCAGGCCTTCAGCTCGGCGCCCTGGGTGACCGCCCGGATCCAGCGCGGTGCAGGCCACAATCTCGACCATCACCGGCTCTCGCGGGCGTTTCACCTCGGGCAGCTCGCCTTCGCCGCGGAGTGCGTCGCACGCCGCTGAGCGTCGAACCGCCGACCGGTCGCGTCGTGCGGACATCGCCGCGTCGACCGGATAGACCGCCCGGACGTCCCGGACCACGCTGAGCGCACCCGTCAGTGCAGACGAAGGAGTCGTCTTGACCACCACACCTGCTGCCTTCGACCATCTCGACGGCACCCTGCCCGCCACCGAGGTTCGTCGCGCCCACACCGAGATGCGAGAGCGCTGCCCGGTGGTGCACAGCGACCGCCACGGCGGTTTCGACTACCTGACCCGGTACGAGAACGTCCGGAGCGCCCTGAACGACCCGGTGGCATTCTCCTCCGCCGATGGCGTGAAGATCCCCGCCAACACCCTGCTCCCGCCGGTCCCGGCCCTGGAGTTCGACGAGCCCGAGCATGCCGAGTGGCGGCGGGTCCTCGACGGGCCGCTCACCCCGCGCGCCGTGCGGGCGTTCGAGCCGGTGATCGCCGAGGTCGTCGACCTGCTGATCGACGCCTTCGCCGGGTCGGGGAAGGCGGACCTCGTCGACCAGCTCGCCGAGCCCCTGCCCGCGATCGTGATCGGGCGGATGATCGGCCTCGAGCAGCCGGAGGCCGTGCGGGCCCGCGGCATCGCCGCCGCGCTGTACGCGGCGATGGGCACGGCCGAGTTCCCCGCCCGGTACGCCGAGTTCCACGACACCACCCAGCGGTGGTTGGTCGACCGCCGCGAGCACCCGCGCGACGACATGCTGACGCAGATGGCGAACGGCGTCGTCGAGGGCAAGACGATCGACGAGGCGGGCGCGACCGGGTTGCTGCTCGCCTACATCGTCGGTGGTCACCACTCCACCGGGTCAGCACTCGGCGGGTTGATCCGGCACGTCCTCACCCTGCCGGGGTTGCGCGACGAACTGGTCGCCGACCGCAAGGCACTGCCGCGGGTCATCGAGGAGAGCCTGCGACTGACCACGCCGCTGCAGTTGTTCGCCCGCACGGTTCGGTGTCCGGTGCAGGTCGGCGATCACGACCTCGCGGAGGGCGGCCGAGTGCTGCTCGACCTGGCAGCGGCGAACCGCGACCCGCGCGAGTTCAGCGATCCCGAGACCTTCGACCGGGGCCGCACCCGCAACCGGCACGTCACCTTCGGGTCGGGCTCGCACGTGTGCCAGGGCCAGCACCTCGCCCGTGCCGAGCTGCGGATCGCGCTGGGCAGGCTCCTCGACCGGATCCCGGACCTGCGGCTCGACGGGGATCCCGTCGAGAGCGGCCTGGTCGGCGGATCGCTGATGACGCACTACGCCCTGCCCGTCGCCTTCACACCGGAGGATTCGATATGACGGACGAAATCGACGTCGTCGTCGATGCACGCACCCGCCTCGCTGACGATGTGGTCGAGTTCGTCCTGCGCCCGGTGGCGGGTGGGGCGCTGCCCGCCTGGGAGCCGGGGGCGCACATCGACGTCGAGGTCGGCGATGTGGACGGGGACCGGCTGGTCCGACAGTATTCGCTGTGCGGCGACCCGGCGGACCGCACCGCCTACCGGATCGCCGTGCTGCGCCAGCCGGCGGGACGTGGCGGGTCCGCGTGGCTGCACGACCGCGTCGTGGTGGGCGACAAGCTCAGCGTGCGTGGGCCGCGCAACCACTTCCCGCTCGAGGAGGCACCGGGCTACCTGTTCCTCGCGGGCGGCATCGGCATCACCCCGCTGCTGGCCATGGCCCGCCGGGTCGCCGCGGGCAGGGCGGAGTGGTCGATCCACTACGGCGGCCGCAGCCGCGCGGCGATGGCCTACCGCGAGGTGCTGGCCGATGTCGCGGGTGGGCGGCTGACCCTCGTCCCGCAGGACGAGTCGGGGCTGATCGACCTCACGGCAGCGCTCGACGCGGTGCCCCCCGGCACCGTCGTCTACTGCTGCGGCCCCGAATCGCTGCTCGCCGCCGCCGAGGCGGCGTGTGCCGCCCGCGGGCTCCGGCTGCGGACGGAGCGCTTCGCGCCCAAGGACGTGGATCCGGCCGCCGTGGACCGTGCGTTCACGGTGACGATCGCCTCGTCGGGCTCCGAGTACTTCGTGCCCGCCGACCGGACGATCGTCGACGTCCTGCTCGCGGCCGGCGTCGACATCCTCACCTCGTGTGAGGAGGGCACCTGCGGAACCTGCGAGACCACCGTGGTGGCCGGCGTCCCCGATCACCGCGACTCCGTGCTGACGGACGAGGAACAGGCCGCGGGGGACCGGCTCCTGCCGTGCGTCTCGCGGTGCCTCGGCTCCCGGCTCGTACTCGACCTCTGACACCACCCCGAAAGGACAACGATGTCTGACCCCACACCCACGACGGGGACCGGTCGTCCCTGGCGCGTCGCGATCGCAGGCCTGATCGGCACCACCATCGAGTGGTACGACTTCTTCATCTACGCACTCGCGGCCACGCTGGTGTTCGCCCCGCAGTTCTTCCCGAGCACGTCCAGCCTGGCGAGCACGCTGGCCGCGCTGTCGACCTTCGCCATCGGCTTCGTCGCCCGGCCCATCGGCGGCGCACTGATCGGGCATTTCGGGGACCGGGTCGGCCGTAAGAAGATGCTGGTGCTGTCCCTGCTCGTGATGGGGATCGGGACGGCGCTGATCGGTGTGCTCCCGACCTACGAGACCATCGGCGTCGGCGCCCCGATCCTCCTCGTAGTGGTGCGGCTCGCGCAGGGGCTCGCGGTCGGTGGCGAATGGGGCGGTGCCACGCTGCTGGCCCTCGAGCACGCCAAGACGCCCGCGCAGCGGACACTGTTCAGCTCCCTGCCCCAGGTCGGCCTGCCGCTGGGCGTGGTCCTCTCCAGCATGGTGTTCCTTCTCGTGCGTCTGTCCATCGGGGACGAGGGCTTCGTGGCCTGGGGCTGGCGCATCCCGTTCTTCGCCAGCGCTGTGCTCGTCGTAGTCGGCCTGGTGATCCGCCTGAAGATCGACGAGAGCCCCGAGTTCGAGCGGCTGCGGGCGCGGAACACGGTCCGACGCGCCCCGATCGCGGACGTGTTCCGTGCCCCGCGGATCTGGGTCCCCGCCTCCGGGGTCACCATCGCGGCCTCGGTGCTGGGCAACCTCCTCCTCGCCTTCGTGCTCGGGTACGCCGCGCAGGCGAAGCTGCACAGCGCCTCGACGATGCTGACGGTCACGATGGTCGCCGCGCTGCTCTGGAGCGTGACCCTCCCGCTCGCGGCGGTGCTGGCCGGGCGCTACGGCCGCAGGCCGGTCCTCGTCGCGGGGATCGTGGCCATGGGCGCGTGGGCGTTCCCCTACTTCGCTCTGGTGGAGTCGGGCTCGACGGTCGGCGTCTTCGTCGGGTCGATCGTCGCCGCGCTGACCATCGCCCTGATGACGGGGCCGTACGGCGCCTACCTCACCGAGGCCTTCCCGGCCGAGGTGCGATACAGCGGTGCCTCTGTCGCGTACGGGATCAGCGGGGTTCTGGGCGGTGCGTGTGCTCCCATCGTCGCGACGCTGCTGGCCAGCTCGACCGGGGGTCTCACCGCGGTGGCGGGGTACGTGGCGATCGCCGCACTCGTCAGTCTGATCGCCACGCTGGCCCTTCGCAGCCCCCACCGCCCGGACGACGTCACCGAATCAACGGCCTCGCCGGCCGAGCCTGCGGCCAATGCGTAAGGTATTGCAGCTCGCCCGAGCGGACGATCCGCCGGGCGTGCGCGCGTGCGTCGATCGTCCGCGGAAAACCAGCCTGCACTCGGCTGTGCCAGGGACGAAACGCACAGACGGCGTGGCCTCCTTCGTGGCCTCCAACTGGTTCCCGCGATTCCGATGATGCGTCCTTGTGAGCTGCTGAGCTGCGCTGATGCCACGGATACTTGCCACGAACGCGTGGACGGCAATTCTCGTAATGCGTAGGTCTGGGGTTCGACTCCCCAAGGCGGCTCCATTTCTGCTGGCCAGGGACTTGTGGAGTCCTTCGCGATGTGTGTCGTGGCCTCTCATCGTGCGTAGCTCAGGCATGGCATGTCCAGCATGAGTCGACTCTGCTCCGAGGTCGGTTGCCGGGTGTTCGGCTCTGAAGCTCGCTCGCTCAGGTTGCTGCTCTGCGAGGTAGCCGCGGTCAGGCCTTGATCTCTCCTGGGCTCCCGCCGCTGCTCGGTTACCGACCTGCGGATCTTCGGACGGCGAGGCCCTTGAGCGAGACACGACGTCGTGTATTGTTTCGGGCATGCCGCTCGATCAAGCCGTAGCAGCCTTCATCGAGAACGCCACGAGCAAGCCTGCAAAGCCCCTCTCGGAGACGTCGGTGGCCGAGATGCGCGAGGGCGTCGAGGCCTTGATCCCGCTCGGGTTCGAGCGGGAGGAGGTCCGTGCTGTCGAGGACGGGGTCGTCGCCGGCGTCCCGGTGCGGACCTACACGCCGTCCGTCGAACCCCTGGCCACCGTGGTCTACGTGCACGGCGGCTCATTCACCCGCTGCGGGCTGCACACCCACGACACCTTGTGCCGACGCTTCGCCAACCGCTCCGGCTGCACGGTCGTGGCTGTCGACTTCTCCCTCGCCCCCGAGGCGACCTACCCGCGCCAGCTCGACGAGATCGGCGCCGTCCTCGACGGGGTCGCCGGCTCCAGCAAGGTGGTCCTCGCGGGGGAGTCCAGCGGAGGGTGTCTCGTGGCCGCGACGGCGCTGCGTGATCGCAGCCTGAGCGCCCTCGTCCTCATGCTGCCCGTGCTGGACCGGGACTCGAAAACCGAATCCCGACACACCTTGGACAAGGACTACCTGCTCACCGGCGAACAGATGGAGTGGATGTTCGCCCAGTACGCCCCCGACGCGAAGGACGACGACCCGCTCGTCTTCCCCTTCCGCGCCACCGACCTGAGCGGGTTCCCACCCACGGTCGTCGTCACCGCCGAGTTCGACCCGCTGCGCGACGAGGGGCACGCCTTCGCCGAGCGGATCCGTGCCGCCGGCGGCACGGCCGAGGACATGTGCATCCCCGGAATCATCCACCACGCACCCCTGGTGCCCAAGAAGATCCCGGCAGGATCCCGCGTGATCGACGACGCCTGCGACCTGCTCCGCACCCTCGTCTCCTGACCCCTGCCCGTCACCCCACCACGATGACACCGAGGTCGTCCCATGCTGCTCGTCGACTACATCGACCGCGGCGCTCGCGCGGCGCCCACCGATCCGTGCCTCGTCAATCCTGACGGCACGACGGTCCTCACCCACGTGGAGTTCCGCGAGCTGACCCACAAGATCGCGGGCGCGCTGCTCCGGGACGGGATCCAGCCGGGGGACCGGATCGGCGTCCTCAGCCGGAACCATCCGCTCGCCCTCGCGAGCATTGTCGGGATCCTCCGTGCGGGGGCGATCTGGACCGCGATCAACGTCGCCTCCGGTTCGGCAGACCAGGCCGACTTCCTGACGACGGTCGGGTGCCGGCGGATCCTCCATCACCCCGATCTGGCCGACCGGGCCGCCGAGCTGGAGAAATTGGTCGACGGCCTCGAACCCTCCCAGCCTTTCGGCGCCGACGACTGGCTGGTGCCGGCGGGTCCCCGCGTATCGGACCGGCCATTCGAGGCCGGCGGTGTCGCGATGCTCCTCCCGACCGGTGGGACCACGGGGCGGTCGAAGGCGGTCCCGATCACCCACCGCCAGATCCACCTGATGTGCCTGGGGTTCCAGATCCACCTGCGCGAGCCGGACCCACCCCGCTACCTCTGCGCGACCCCGATGACCCACGCCGCCGGCCTGGTCTGTTTCCCGACCCTCGCGCAGGGCGGACGGGTGGTCGTGCACGACGGAGTGGTGCCCGAGCAGGTGCTCGGGTCGATCGAGCGCAACCGGATCTCCACGACTTTCCTCCCGCCGACCGCCCTCTACAAGCTGCTGGCCGACCCGAAGGTCCGCGGATACGACTACTCCTCGCTCCGCCAGTTCCTCATCGCCGGAGCCCCGCTGGCCCCGGACCGCCTCGCCGAGGCCGTCGAGGTGTTCGGCCCGGTGATGACACAGACCTTCGGCCAGGCCGAGGCACCGCTGCTCTGCACCGTCCACGAGACCACGGAGATCGCGCGCGCCGCGGCGGACCCGGCCCTCGGCCGTCGGCTGGCGTCCTGCGGCCGACCCTCGGCGCTCGCCCGGATCGAGATCATGGACGACGACGGGAACCTGCTCGGGCCCGGCGAGAGCGGCGAGATCGTCGTGCGGTCCGACCTGGTCTTCGACGGCTACTGGCAGGACCCCGACGCGACCGCCCAGACCCGCAGACCCGGAGGTTGGTACGGGACGGGCGACGTCGGCCTGCGCGACGCGGACGGTTTCGTCTACATCGTCGACCGCAAGAAGGACATGATCATCACGGGGGGTTTCAACGTCTTCCCGTCCGAGGTCGAGGCCTTCCTGCACACCTTCCCGAGCGTCGACGACTGCGCGGTCATCGGGCTCCCCGACCCGAAATGGGGCGAAGCCGTGACAGCGGTGATCGAGGCCCGGCCCGGACACCTGATCGATCCGAACGAGCTGATCGCGGCCTGCAAGGCGCACCTCGGCTCGGTCAAGGCGCCCAAGCGCGTCATCGTCCGCGCGCTTCCGCGCTCGGGGATCGGCAAGGTCCTCAAACGGGCCTTGCGCGACGAGTACTGGACAGGTTCCGACCGACGGATCTGAGCAGCTCTGATCCGCACCACCCATCACAGGAGGTCAACGATGATCGACGACTACTTCGTGATCAACGCCGTGTCCCACGCCTACAACCTCGAACCGGCGAACATTCGCAACAAACCCGGCCAGCTGTTGTGCGACATGCTCTGGGGGCTCCACAACACCTGGTCGCCGCCCCACGCCCGGATGACCCTCGAGGAGTTCACCTCGGACTGGACCGTCGACGCCCTCGCCCAGGCGCTCTTCGTGGAGGCGGACGTCGACATCGCCGCCACGCACACCCTGCGCCTCGACTCCTACTTCGGCGACGGCCTCGCTGCACGGGAGAAGACCGTCGAAGCGGCCACCAAGTACGGAGACCGCTTCCTCGCCTACGTCGGTGTGGACCCGACCGCGGGACTCGAGACCTGCCTGCGCGAGCTCGACGAGCAGATGGCCGAGCTGCCCCAGGCGATCGGGCTGAAGATGTACCCGGCCCAGGTCGAGCCGGACCGGTCCTGGCGGCTCGACGACCCGGACCTCGCGTTCCCGATCATCGAGCGGGCCATCGAGCACGGGCTCAAGACCGTCGCGATCCACAAGGCGGCCCCTCTCGGGCCGGTGCCGATGAACCCCTACAAGATCGACGACGTCGACGGGGCCGCCGGGCGCTTCTCCGAGGTGAGCTTCGAGATCATCCACGCCGGGCTGGCGTTCACCCGCGAGACCTCCCTCGCGCTGGGCCGCTACCCCAACGTCTACGCCAACCTCGAGGTCACCAGCCTGCTGCTGCTCAAGGCGCCGAAGATGTTCGAGGAGATCATGGCCGACTTCCTCCTGTGGGGCGGCCCAGACAAGATCATCTTCTCGGATGGGGCGATGTTCGCCCACACCCAGTCCTTCCTGGAGGCCTTCACCGAGTTCCAGTTCTCCGAGGAGACGCTGAACGGCGTGGGGATCGAGCCCCTGACCCGTGAGGACAAGGCGAAGATCCTCGGCCTGAACTACGCGCGCATCCTCGACCTGGACGTCGAGGCGATGAAGGCGAAGATCGCCGACGACCAGTTCTCCCTGGCGCGGCGCACCGGGCCCCGCCCGGAGCCCTACGCCGCCTGGAAGAAGGAGTTCGCGTCGGACCCGGCGGGGTACCGGCGATGAGCGCGACGCCGGCGGCGATCGAGGCCGCGCTCGGCAAGGTCGACGATCCCTGCAGCATCGCGGCGCGGGCGCCGATGAGTGTGCGGGAGATGGGGCTGGTCCGAGACTGGCATGTCGAGGACGACGGAACGGTCGTCGTCACGGTCAGCCCCACGGCACCGTCGTGCATCCTCATGAGCTCCATCGCTGACGGGATCGAGGCACGAGTGGCCGAGGTCGACGGCGTCGAGAACGTCCGGGTGGAGGTCGACACGGTCACGATGTGGACGCCGGACCTGATGACCGACGCCGGTAGGCGCACGCTGGACGAGCGGCGGGCGGCCTCCCTGCACGAGGTGCCGGTGCGCCCACGGGAGTGGGAACGCCGGTGATCCGCAACGTGGTCCTCGGCCGGATCCGGGAGGGAGTGGGTACGGCCGAGATCGAGGCGGGCCTCCAGGAGCTGCGTGACCTGCGGGTGCCGGGCGTCGAGTTCGAGCTCCGGGCCGGCCGTGATCTCGGGTTGCGCGAGGGCGACGCGGACTTCGTGATCACCGTCGACCTCGCCGACGAGGCGGCCTATCGTCGATACGACGAGGACACCGAGCACAACCGGATCCGGCGGGAGGTCTTCGGCCCGCTCTGCTCGTCGCTGGAGCGGGTCCAGTTCATGCTGCCGGACGAAGACACGACGCTGTGAGCTGTGCCGGACCCGCGCGCATCGCGGGTCCGGCACGTCGGGCGGCGGTAGAGTCCACCGCGATGACAGGTCCGACGGCCGCGCCGATGAGCAGTGGGCAGCGCGAGCGGAAACCCACCACCCGCGCCACCCGGCGTCGGGACGCACTGATTCTGGACGCGCTCGAGCGTCTGCTGGTCGAGACGCCGCTGCGGGACCTCGGTGTGGAGCAGATCGCCGAGGAAGCCGGGATCACCCGCACGCGCTTCTACTTCTACTTCAAGTCCAAGCACGAGGCCTACGCCGCGCTGCTCGCGCGAGTGCGGGACCGGCTCCTGGTCTTCTACGACACCGAGGACTCCTGGTTCCAGCGGCCGGAGTCCGCCCGCCCCCGCGAGTCGATGACGGCCACCATCCGAGCTGTCGTCGACTTCTGGCTCGAGCACGGCGCCGTCATGCGCGAGGGCGCGGACCTCTGGAACTCCGTCGACGAGGCCCGCAGCCTGTGGGACGACCTCATCCACCAGCCCGTCGAACGTATGACCCGGGCGATCGAGCGCGAGCGGCAACGCGGTATCGCTCCCGACGGGCCCGCCGCCGACCAGCTCGCCCGCAACCTGATCTGGCACGGCGAGCGCATGCTCTTCCTCACCCTGATCAACGCCCCGGACGCGTTGGCCGTCGACGACCTCGTCGAGTCGGCGACGACGGTGTGGATGCGCGCCATCTACCTGGCAGACGACCCGGCTCCCGTGTCCTAGGGGTCTCGTTCCCGGCGACTCACCCGAAACGTGGCCTCCTCTGTGGCCTCCCTGTGGTTCCTGCGATACCACTCACGCGCTGGGGAGAGCCTCTGAGCTGTGCTGATGCAGCTGACGCCTGCCGTGACCTTGGAGACGATAATTCTCGTAATGCGTAGGTCTGGGGTTCGACTCCCCAAGGCGGCTCCATTTTCGCAGGTCAGCGGCTTGTCAAGTGATCTTCGACTTCGCCCGTACCTGCGCGTGGCCTCCTTCTGATCTATTTGTGCTGGTCGGCGCCTTGCGGCGTGGACTCCGTCAGTGTGCGTACGTCATCCCGAGCGGCAGAGGCAGGATTGGGCATAAGTAGCGGGCCCAGGCCGTGATCGACCGCCCCGTGCGCTCACATTCCGGTGTCGCGAGCTGTCGTGGCGAGCATCCGACTCTGCGCATGGGCAGGTTGGCCGTTCCCGTCGTGGGGGATCCGGGACGATCTGTGGCAAGTCCTGCTCGCCCGGCGCCTCACGCAGTGCGCCGAAGATGGGTACATCTGCCGATACCGTCCACGGTTCCATCCGGCTGCAATCGGGGGGCTCGCGACCAGTGGTCGTGCCCCTGATCGACGCCGCCGCGGCGGTCGACCGAAGGAGATGGCATGCGTGCAGAGGATCTGACGGGAACGGATGCCGCTGTGTACCGTGCCGTTGCCGAGCGGGAGGTCGGCGCGGGCGCGCCCCATCTGCAGGACATCGCCCGCCAGGCCGGGCTGAGCCTGGAGGCGACCCGCACGGCCGTTCATCGGCTCCTGCACAGCGAGCCGAAGATCCTGCACGAGGTCCCCGACACCGGCCGGACCGACCTGGGGCCGGTCTACGAGCTGGCGCCCCGCACCTGACTCCACCCGAGTCACTCGGCTCGGCGCCGCGGCCTCGTGGTCCGCTACTCTCGCGGAGAGCGCATGTGCTCGGCGACGCGCGGTGGTGCGTCCATCCGCGCCTGCTCGGCGGCGAGGCCGGAGGGGCGCTCGGGGGCTGGGTCCACTCGGACCGAGCGCACGACCTCCGCGCGGCTGCGGTAGTCGACCGGAGGGATTGCCCTCAGGCTCCGGAGCACCTCGTCGGGCGCCCCCGCCCGCTCGGCAGCGCTCACGAGAGCGTCCTTGTCCGCGGGGTAGTCGACATCCGTCAGGTAGTCGAGGACCTGCTCCGGGGTCAACGAGCCGGCCATCACTGCGCCCCGGTCATGAGGACGTCCAGCCCCCGTGCCATCTGCGAGGCGATGTCCTCCGACTCGCCGGCGGTGATGTCCTCCCGCGTCGTCGTGAGGACCGCGGCCACGGCCTTCCTGGCCTCGCCCTCGTCGACCTGCGCCTGCTCCGCCACCCGGCGCACGAAGTCCTGTGCCTCGTGCCGCTGTGCCTGCTGGGTCGGCGGGATCAGGTCGGGCTGCAGCTCCTTCGGTAGCTGCGACGCGAGGTCCCGGGTCTCGCCTCCGCGGAGCCGCTCCGCGAGCACCCGCAGCGTCGCATGCGTCAGTGACTCGGCGATCTCCGGCGCTCGCCCGGTGCGGGCCGAAGCGGTTCCGATGAACTCCTCGTAGTGCACGTGTCCTCCTCCTGGACGGGATTGCCTCCGTTGCCGGTCCCATCGAAGCCTCGGACGAGGCGCGGAGCCATCCGGAGAACTGCCGATATCTCCCCGCTCCAGCTCCGGGTTCCGTTGATGCCCGCCCGGCCGCCCGACGCGGACTCGTCACGCTCCTGCCGCTGCGGCGGTTGCACCCGCGGGTGCTGCCGGGTCTCGGCGCGGGAGCTGCGGCGGCGATCCTCCTTGGGCTGGGGGATCGCGCAGGACCCCAACCTGCTGGGCACCCGCCTGCCGATCGCGGCCGTGGCCCCGATCACCACGCCGTCCCCCATGACCGTGGTCGTCGGCGCGGCGCCGCCCTCATGGTGCCGTCCCTGGGGTTGCTGTTCGTGGTGCAGCATCACGGGCATCCGGGCAAGTCCGTAGCAGCACGCCTCGAGGCGCACCGGAGGAAGCCCGGATGGCGAGGAGGAGATCGCCGGACCGGGGACGGGTCAGCCGGAGGACCCGAGCGCAGCGATCGCCGCATCGATCCGCCGGGCGAGCTCGACGTCCATGTCGGTCACGCGGTCGAGCGAATGCGTCCAGACCTCGAACGTGATCCCGTCCTGCAGTTGCTCGACGCGCGCGTGGTGGGTCATGTCGCGCTCGACCCGGGCGACGGCGTCGCGCAGCGGCCTCCGGCGCTCGGGCGGGAGCACGACGGTGCGCCGCAGCCGATGTTCGTCGCCCTCCCAGCCCTCCAGGGCGGCGAGCGCGCGGTCGATCTCGTCCCGCTCGAGCAGTCGCGGGGTCAGTTCGGTCGGCACCCCGGAACCGTGCGGCGGAACCCCTTGGTCGATGGGCGAGAAGAGCTCTTCGCCGTCCGGCAGACGCCCGGCGAGGACGCGGGCCAGCTCCGGTTCGGAACCGGCCAGTGTGGACAGGACCGCCCGGGTGTAGAAGCGGGCACGCTCGGCCGGGCATCCGAACCCGGTGCTCACCGCGGAGACCAGAGCGGCGCCGCTGTCGGGGTGCACGGCCTGCCCCCGGATCTCCGCGGCGCCCCGGAGGGAGGCGGGCAGGACCGCGGCCAACCGGTCGCGGTCGGACTCCTCCAACGACCCGGCCACGGCGGCGATGACCGCATCCACCGCGCGCCGAGCCTCCTCGGTGTCGGCCGCGCCGGCCTGCTCGCCGACGGTCTGGATGAACGTCGCGTACTGGATCACCGGCTCCTCCTGATGGTGGTGCGGCTCTGCCCCTCCGCCGGTCCCGGCCGATGTCTGGGGGCCGGCGAGCTCAGGCCGTCGGCCCGACCAGCTCCCGGTACTCCTGGGCCACCGCGGCTCACACGCTAGGACCGGTCCAGGCGCGTGGACATCGGTCGATCGGCCGATGTCGCCATTCAGAGACACACCCGCCTTGACGATCTGCTCCGGCCAGGTCCTCCGGCTCGCGGAGGGTCGCTACGGTCCGACCGCGCCCTGCCGCTGGTCCACGCAAGCTCCGCCCGGGGCGAGGGCCGGAACATAGAGGCCGTCTCGTTCCGCGCGGACCGCGGCGAGTGTCCGCGTCGGTGCCCCGAGCTTGCCGAGGACGTGCTCCAGGTGGGCGGCCACGGTCCGTGGAGCCACCACGAGCGAGTGGGCGATCTCCTGGTTGGAGCACCCCTCGACCAGGAGGCCCAGCACTTCCAGTTCCCGCGGCGTGAGCCCCTGGAGATTGGTCGCAGGGGACAGCAGGGCCAGACCGGTCAGCCCCGGCGGAACGTCCTCAGGTGCCGCCAGGGCGGTCACGCGCACGTGCCCGCCCGGGGCGTGGGGCCCACCCACCGGCCAGAGGAACGAGGAGTAGACGTGCCCGTCGCCGATGCGCTCGCGTGCGGCGGCCATGACGGGGGAGGACGGGGTCAGCAGCTCGTCCGCGGGAAGGCCCGGCAGCGCCTGGCAGCCTTCGTCCACGCGGAGCACCACGCCGGCCGTGGCCCCGTGCACCAGGCGTGCGGCGGTGAGAAGCGAACGCATCGGGTCGATGCCGTGCGCGAGCACCGGTCCGAGCCGTCCGAGCCTGCGGCGCGTGAGCGGGGACGGTGGGCGCCGGTTGCCGGACAGCAGCGCGAGGAAGCCGACGTGCCGCCCCGATGGTGTGAAGAGGGCGAGGACCAGCGCCTCGTTGATCCCGGACGGGATGAGGCATTCGGCCCAGGTCGGCAGCTCCTCGGCCGGGTAGGGCAGGTCCGACGGGCTCAACGGGGGACGTGCCCGGTCGGTGCCGGTCGCTTCGATGTCCCGCGCCATCAGCGGGCCGGAGAGGAACTCCACGATCGGGCCGTCGAGGTCGAGGCTCGCCAGGGAGTGGTAGCCGTGGCCCATCGGGTCGGCGAGCGCCAGCCACGCACCGTCGAACGGGACGAGCCGGCGGAGGACCTCGAGCAGGGCCTGCGCGCGCTCGGAGGTGGTGCCGGCCGAGGCGGCTGTCTCGGCCAGCATCAGCTCACCGGCCTGGTGCGAGCGCATGTGCCCTCCAAAGATCGCCGCGGCAGTGGCCCGAGCCCGGCCATCACTGAAACGGCTGCTCGATGGGGTGGGGAGGACGCCGCTCGGGTAGTCAGTCATATCGTGGAAGCGGGTGTTACTACCTCGGGCGCGGTGACCTAAACCCGATGCCGTCGAGGCGCCCGGCGGGGACGGCCAGTGCGGCGGTCGTCTGGAGCGGGTCCCAGGAGCACCGCTCCCCCGTCGCAGGCGTCCGGCAGCGTGGTGGACACCTGCTGCCGAGGTGGCTCGTCGGGGCAGGTCGGACATGCGCCCACGACGTTCGCGTACCCGCCGTTCCCTCTGCCCACCGGGACCGACTCCACGTCCACGCGGTGATGGATCACGCCCGGTGAGCGGGACCCGTCGGCAATGGCCACCTGGTGGTGGTGCCGAGATGGCCACTGTGACGACGCCGCGCATCGCGCGGCAGACCGGCCTCGACGTCGCGTCGAAGGGGTCGTGGACGGTGGTCACCAGGCGTGGCGGCCGGAGGACGCCGGAACAGCGGGCCGGCCGACGTGTGGCCGTGCACGACGAACACGTCGCGGATGGCGGCGTGGCTCGTGATGACGTGGCGCAGCTCGGTGGCCACCCCGGCCACCGACAGATCCCTCCGGGCCCGGTATCGGCATGTCTGCCGATACCCGGGCCGACGCTGTGACGGGTGCAATGAAGACCCGCTCGGGCCGGGACGCTTGGGCACACCGACGAGGGAGGCAGCGTGAGAGCAGTGGTCTACGAGGGGCCGCGGCAGGTCAGCGTCAAGGACGTACCGGACGCACGGATCGAGCGGCCGACCGACGTCCTGGTGCGAATCACGTCGGCGAACATCTGCGGCTCGGACCTGCACATGTACGAGGGCCGGACCGACTTCGAGCCCGGCCGTTGGTTCGGGCACGAGAACCTGGGCCAGGTGGTCGAGGTCGGCGACGGGGTCGACAAGGTCAAGGTGGGGGAATACGTCGTCCTGCCGTTCAACATCGCCTGCGGGCACTGCAAGAACTGCGAGCGCCAGCTCACGAACTACTGCCTGACCGCCCAGCCCGAGCCGAACATGGCCGGCGCCGCATACGGCTTCGCCGACATGGGCCCGTACGCCGGCGGACAGGCCGAGCTGCTGCGCGTGCCCTGGGGTGACTTCAACTGCCTGCGGCTGGGGGAGGACGCCGAGCAGCGCCAGGCCGACTACGTGATGCTCGCAGACATCTTCCCGACCGGCTACCACGCCACCGAGATGGCCGGCGTGCAACCTGGCGACCAGACAGTCATCTACGGCGCCGGACCGGTCGGGCTGATGGCCGCCCTCTCGGCGACCATCCGAGGGGCCGGCAAGGTGATGGTCGTCGACCGGCACCCCGACCGGCTGCGGCTGGCCGAGTCGATCGGCGCGATCGCCATCGACGACTCGAAGGTCGATCCAGTGCAGGCCGTTCTCGACGAGACGATGGGGCTGGGCGCGGACAACGGCTGCGAATGCGTCGGCTACCAGGCGCACGAGCCCGACGGGCAGGAGCAGGCCAACCTGACGATGAACCGGCTGGTCGCCTCGGTGCGCTTCACCGGGAAGATCGGCAACGTCGGCGTCTTCGTGCCCCAGGATCCCGGGGCCAGCGACGAACTGGCGAAGCAGGGCAAGCTCGCCTTCGACTACGGCATGTTCTGGTTCAAGGGCCAGCACATCGGCAGCGGCCAGGCGCCGGTCAAACGGTACAACCGGCAGCTGCGCGACCTGATCGCCGCGGGCAAGGCCGAGCCGTCGTTCATCGTGAGCCACGAGCTGCCCCTCGACCGCGCGCCGGAGGCCTACGAGCACTTCGACAAGCGGGACGACGGCTGGACGAAGGTCGTCCTGCACCCGGGGATGGCGGGGACGGGTGCCTGACATGGCAGGAGTGCTGGACGGACGCCGGATCGCCATCCTCGCGGCCGACGGGGTGGAGCGGGTCGAGCTGGAGCGGCCGCGGCAGGCGTTGGAGGAGGCCGGCGCTCGCACCGTCGTCGTCTCCATCTCCGATGGGGAGATCCAGGCGCGCGATCACGACCTCGAGGACGCCGGCACCTTCGCGGTCGACCAGTTGGTCGGCGAGGTGTCGGTCGACGACTACGAGGCGCTGCTCCTGCCGGGTGGGACGGTGAACCCGGACAAGCTGCGGATGGAACCCGCCGCGGTGCGATTCGTCCGGGACTTCGTCCGGTCGGGCAAGCCCGTCGCCTCGATCTGCCACGGCCCGTGGAACTTCGTCGAGGCCGACGTCGCGCGCGGCCGCCGGTTGACCTCGTGGCCGAGCGTGCGCACCGACCTGCGCAACGCCGGGGCGGAGGTGGTCGACGAGCAGGTCGTCACCGACGGCAACATCACGACGAGCCGATCGCCCGACGATCTGCCGGCCTTCTGCGAGCGCATCGTGCAGGAATTCGCCGGCGCCCCGCAGTCCGCAGGTGCGGGAGGTCGTACATGATCTCCTCCCTCGGAAACGTGGCGTCCTTCGCCGCCCGCGCCGGTGGAAGCGTCGTCCGCCAGGTGCGGTCGGTCATCGACCCGTCCGCTGCCCGGCCGGCCGGCGCGACTCAGCCGGCGTCCGGGTGGCTCGTGGTGACCGTGTTCCGGGAGCCGTCCGAGATCGACACCGCCAAGCCGCCCGCACCCCTGGCGGAGTTCGGCGAACAGCTCGAGGTCCGTGTCCACCCGGCCGCCAACGGCAAGGGCACCGAGCTCGGCGCCCGGCTGCGCACCCAGCCCTCCGGCAGCACTCCCGGTCGGCTGAGCGGCAGCGACCCGCAGGCCGACCTGCGCTCCGCGCTCCGTCGGGCCAAGCAGCTCATCGAGGTGGGTGAGGTGCTGGCGGTGGACCCCGCACCGCACGGCAAGCGGACGCCGACCCCCGGCGGAGCGCTCCTCGAGGTGTGGACCAAGGTGGCGCCCAAGGCAGGTGTGCGGTGAAGGCGGTGACCTGGCGGGGGGTCAACGAGATCGGCGTCGAGGACGTCCCCGAGCCCACGATCCTCAACCACCACGACATCATCGTCGAGGTGGGGCTGAGCGCGACCTGCGGCTCGGACCTGCACCTGGTAGGGGGCTACATCCCTGCCATGCGGGCGGGGGACGTGCTCGGGCACGAGTTCATGGGCACGGTCGCCGAGGTCGGGCCCGGGGTCACGAAGCATCGGGTGGGCGGCCGCGTGGTGGTGGTCTCCTTCATCGGCTGCGGGCAGTGCTGGTACTGCCGGCGGGGGCTGTGGTCGCTGTGCGACAACGGCAACCCCAACCCGGGGATCACCGAGGCGCTGTGGGGCCAGTCGATCGGGGGCTGCTACGGGTACTCCCACGCGATGGGTGGCTGGGCGGGCAGCCACGCGCGCTACATCCGGGTGCCCTATGCCGACCAGGGGGCCTTCGCCATCCCTGACGGCGTGTCCGACGAGCGGGCGCTGTTCGCCTCCGATGCGGCGCCGACAGGCTGGACGGGGGCGCACCAGGCCGAGGTGCGGCCCGGTGACGTCGTCGCGGTGTGGGGGGCCGGCGGCGTGGGCCAGATGGCCGCTCGCGCGGCCATGATCATGGGCGCCGAGCGGGTCGTCGTCGTCGACCGGTACGACAACCGGCTCGAGCAGGTCCGCACCCACATCGGGGCGGAGACCCTCGACTACGAGGAGGTGAACGTCCCTGCCGAACTCCGCGAGATGACCGGTGGCCGGGGACCGGACGTCTGCATCGAAGCGGTGGGCATGGAGGCGCACACCCCGGGCCCGCAGTACCTCTACGACCAGGTCAAGCAGCAGATGCGGCTGCAGACCGACCGGCCCACGGCGGTGCGCGAGGCCATCTACGCCTGCCGCAAGGGCGGGACGGTGTTCACCCTGGGCGTCTTCGCGGGTCTCGTGGACAAGTTCCCCCTCGGTGCGGTCATGAACAAGGCGCTGACCCTGCGCGGCGCGCAGCAGCACGGGCACCGCTACATCCCGGAGATCCTCGACCTCATGAGCAGGGACGAGGTGAGGACAGAGCACCTCGCCACCCACATGATGCCGCTCGACGACGGGCCCAAGGGCTACCGGATGTTCAAGGACAAGGAGGACGGGTGCGTCCGTGCCGTGTTCCGTCCGGGCGGGTGAGGCTTCTGAGCCGGCGGACGCCGTCTCGCCTCGAATGCGACCGGCGGCAGCGCGCTGCGCGGGTATGCGGCGGGTCGGTCCGAGTTGCCTCGCCGGTACAGGTGTGCAAGGGCGTGTGGGTGGTACTTGCTGCGTTTGTTGCAGGGCTTTTCGTGCGCAACGGCCGTGTCGACCGGACTCGGACGTCCAAGGAGGCTCGATGGATCTGACAGCGACGACGACGGTGCGCAGACCTGTATCGGAGGTGTACACGTTCTGGCGTCGTCTGGAGAACCTGCCGACGTTCATGGAGCACCTCGACGAGGTGCGGACGACGGGCGAGAAGACCAGCACATGGGTGGCGAGCGCCCCGTTCGACCGCAAGGTCGAGTGGGAAGCCGTGCTGACCGAGGACGTGGCGAACGAGCGGATCGGATGGCGCTCGGCCGAGGAGGCCGACGTTCCGAACCAGGGCACGGTGTCCTTCGTCCTCGCGCCCGACGGGGTGAGCACCGAGGTACACGTGCACCTGGTCTACGACATCGGGGCGGGGAAGCTGGGCAAGGCGGTCGCGAAGTACTTCGGGGAGGAGCCTCACCAGCAGCTCGACGACGACCTGCGCCGGCTCAAGCAGGTCCTGGAGGCCGGTGAGGTCGTGCGCTCGGACGGCGCGCCGTGGGGCAAGCGGGCGCGCAAGGAGTTCCCGCAGCGCCCGGCCCAGCCGCTGACGGCCGAGGAACGGCGGGAGGTGCTGGGGGTATGAGGGCGAACTGCTGGGCCGGCCGCAACGAGGTCGAGGTCCGGGACGTGCCGGATCCGGCCATCCTGAACAACCGCGACGCGATCGTGCGGATCACCTCGACGGCGATCTGCGGTTCGGATCTGCACCTGCTCGACGGGTACGTGCCGACGATGCAGGACGGCGACATCATGGGCCACGAGTTCATGGGCGAGGTCGTCGAGGTCGGCACCGGTGTCGATCCGGCGCGAGTGCGGGTCGGTGACCGCGTGGTGGTGCCCTTCCCGATCGCCTGCGGTGCGTGCGGGGCCTGCGCGGCGCAGCTGTACTCCTGCTGCGAGAACAGCAACCCGAACGCCGGGATCGCGGAGAAGATGTTCGGCCACCCCCTGGCAGGGATGTTCGGCTACGCGCATCTGACCGGCGGGTTCGCCGGCGGACAGGCGCAGTACGCCCGCGTCCCGTTCGCGGACGTGGGACCGCTGAAGATCGAGTCCGAGCTCACCGACGAGCAGGTGCTCTTCCTGTCCGACATCCTGCCCACCGGCTACATGGGGGCCGAGATGTGCGACATCCAGCCCGGCGACGTGGTCGCCGTGTGGGGCGCGGGTCCGGTCGGCCAGTTCGCCATGGACAGCGCCCGGGTGCTCGGCGCCGCTTCGGTGATCGCGATCGACAAGGAGCCGTACCGGTTGCGGATGGCCGAGGAGGCCGGGCACATCCCGGTGAACTTCGAGGAGGTCGACGTCCGGTCCCGGTTGCTGGAGCTCTCCGGCGGCCGTGGCCCGGACAAGTGCATCGACGCCGTCGGGTTGGAGGCCACCCACGGCAGCGCACACATTCACGCCTTCGACCGCGTCAAGCAGGCCGTCCGGTCGGAGACCGACCGCCCCCACGCGTTGCGTCAGGCGATCGTGTCCTGTCGTAGCGGCGGGATCGTGTCGGTCATCGGGGTGTACGGCGGGATGGTGGACAAGTTCCCGGCCGGGGCCTGGATGAACCGGTCGCTGACCCTACGGACCGGACAGTGCCATGTGCAGCGGTACATGACCCCGCTGCTGCGGCGGATCGAGCGCGGCGAGCTCGACCCGACGCGAATCATCACCCACCGGCTGTCCCTGGAGGAGGCACCGCGCGGCTACGACATCTTCAAGAACAAGCAGGAGGACTGCGAGAAGGTCGTGCTCACACCGTGACGGGCCTGCTGCCCGGTGAGGGCGCCGGCACGTCGACGACCGAGGAGCGCCATGGACGACCGAACACGTGAGCATTCGCCCGGCCGGGCGGAAGGGGGGTCCGCCCGGCCGGGGAGGCACCGCGGTCGCCGGATCCGGGTCGGGCTGTTGGCCGATCCCGGTGCTCCCACCGATCTCGCGGCCGCGCTGCAGCCCGATCTGTCCGAGGTGCTCGCCGGAGAGGTCGACGACGCGACCGAGTGGGTCGTGAGCACCGAGACCCGCGAGATTCCGCTCGACGACGAGGGCTTGGTCCCGCTGGAGTCGCTCGCGCGGGAGCACCGCGAGCGCCAGGAGTGGGACGTCATGATCGTGGTGACCGACCTGCCCCGCCGGGTCGGGACTCGCCCCATCGCCACTGTCCTGAGCGGACGCGCGTGCAGCGGGATGGTCTCGCTGCCCGGGCTCGGGGCCCTGGGCGTGCGCCGACGGGCGCGCCGGGCGGTCGTGCACCTCGTGCGGGCCCTCACCGGGCACGAACACCGCTCCGACGGAGAACGCCCCCCGGACATCCCGCGGTGGAGCCCGCTGCGCCACGTCAGCGCCGAGGAGGACACCGACGCACATCTCGCCCTGGTCGGGCTGCGCGGCAGGCTGCGGCTGCTCGCCGGGATGGTGCGCGACAACCGCCCGTGGCGGCTGGTCCCCCACCTGTCCAGCGCCACCGCAGCGGCCGCCGCGACCGGCGCCTACGCCATCGTGACCACGAGCTTCTGGACGATGGCGACCTCGCTGTCGTCGCTGCGGCTGCTGCTCATCTCCGTGGTCGCGATCCTGGCCATGGCGACCTGGCTGATCGCCTACAACCACCTCTGGGACCGCCCGGACGACCGGGACGCCCGGGCCAAGGCGGTGCTCTACAACGCCGCCACCGCGATCACGATGATCTTCGGGGTCACCTGCATGTACGTGCTCCTCTACCTCGCCGGGCTGCTCGCGGCGCTCGCGTTGATCGATCCCGGCTACTTCTCCTCCCAGCTGCACCAACCACCCTCGTCCGGCGCCTACCTCAAGCTGGTGTGGCTGGCGAGCTCGGTCGGTATCGTGGCCGGGGCGCTCGGCTCCAGCCTCGAGAGCGAAGAGGCCGTCCGGAAGGCGACCTACGGCAGACGGGAGCTCGAGCGGCAGCGTGGCCGCACTGCGAGTTCGAAGTAGCTGCAGCGATCGCGCCGATTGCCGGTCGGAGCGGCGACGGCGATGTGTCGTTCCGGGCGGGACCTACAGGGGTGCACCACGTCAGCGGAGGGTGCTCACGCTGCCAACCCGGACGCGCCGCTACGAGATCTGCCGATCGGCGCGGGCCGGAGTTGGTCAGCTCCCTGGTTCTCGGACATGAGCAAGAAGTCCACATCGTGCCGCTGGTCGGGGGCGGCTGACCACAGCTCACGCGGACGAGCGCGACCGCGCGGCCTCCTTCGTGGCCTCCGACTGGGTCCCGCCATGCTCCTGAGGCCTCATCGCGGGCGGCCGAGCTGCGCTGATGCGGCTGGTGCCTATCATGGCCCCCGCAGAGGAGAATTCTCGTACTCCAGACACGTCGTGGCGGCAACCTCATGCTATCGCGACGAATCTCGGTGGGCACTTCGCCATGGCATGACGCCTCGGCCCGAGGCCAGACGGATGCGCGTCCACATGCCCTTCTGTGCGGACGTAGGACGTTCCGCAAGCCCTGTCGCTCCAGGCCGGGACGCCATTCGTGCACCACGCACCCTCATCGAATCATTCGGATGGTGCACCGAGGCTGAACGAAGGTTGATGGCGCAGAAGCGTCTCCACCAACTCGTCGCATCTGGCTGATATGTCTTGCCGAGTTCCGACGATCCCGATCGCCGCCCTGGTCCGGCCGTTTTCCTTGACGGCCATCGACACTCCTTCGCCGACGTCAGAGACGCGCGGGGAGGCGCAGATCCCGGTTTCCTGCAGCTCTTGAAGATGGTCGAGGAAGAGGTCGACGTACTGCTCCTCGTCCCGAGGAAGATTCCGGAGGTAGGTCCAGAGAGTGCGCTGTTCCATGCCTGCAAGCAGGACCCAGCCGGACGAGGCCCGTATGAGAGACCGCCGCACTCGGTTCTCCGCCAGGTATGCGTACTTCGGATCGTTCGACACGTGGTCCACGTAGAACAGGTCGTTGGCGACCGCAATTGAGAGAACCGTCGTCAGGCCGGTCTCGCCGTGTATCGCTTCCAGGTGCTCGTGGGTCACCTTCCCGGGCATGTACCGGCCGGCCATCAAGTTCAGCAGGTAGGGCGCGGCTCCCAGCGTGTAGCGCCGCGCTCGCTCATCGAGATATCCGGCGACGACGAGCCCGTTCACCAGGGTCTGCACCGTGCTCAGCGGTGCCTCGGACCTCGCGGCCATCTCGGTGAGGGTCAGACCGTCCGGAGACCGTGCCGCCTCCTGGAGCAGGGCCGCCATCAGATCGATCATGCGATGCCGAGGTCGTCCGCGTCCCCGCATCGCGCCGTGTCTCGTCATGCCCGCCTCCCCGCTCATCCTAACCGCAACGTATATACGTAGTATTTCACGTACTTGCGGTCTCAGCAGCTGGGTGGCACAGTACGGCCTGTGCAAGACATCACAGATGATCCAGGCCGCCCGGATGGCGCGACGTGGCCCAGCGCGGTCGGGCCGTTGCAAGGCGTTCGCGTCATCGATCTCACGACCGTCGTGATGGGTCCGTACGCCACGGCCGTGCTCGGCGACCTCGGTGCCGACGTGGTGAAGGTCGAGCCGTTGGACGGAGACATGACCCGCGGCATCGGCGCCCGCCGCCACGCCGGGATGACCGCGATGACGCTGAACCTGCAGCGCAACAAGCGCAGCATCGCGCTGAACCTGCGTGAGCCGGACGGGCTTGCGGCGCTGCGGCGGTTGGTCGAGGACGCCGACGTGATCGTCACGAACCTGCGGCCGCGGTCCCGGGAGCGCCTGGGCATCACCTACGAGGCGTTGTCCGAGTGCAACCCGCGGCTGGTGATGTGCACCGCGCAGGCCTACAGCTCCCGGACAGAGCTGGCGGACAGCCCGGCCTATGACGACATCGTGCAGGCGGCGTCGGGTGCGGCCTTGCTCACCGACCGGGTCTACGGGCAGCCGAGCTACGCCCCATACGTCATCGCGGACAAGGTGGTCGCGCTGCACATCGCGGTCGCGGCCCTGGCGGCGGTGCTGCGGGCCCGCACGACGGGCCGGGGACAGAGCGTGGATGTGCCGATGGTCGATGCGATGATTGCGTTCAACCTGGTCGAGCACCTGGGTGGTCACACCTTTGATCCGCCCGAGGGGGACTTCGGCTGGTCCAGGATCCTCGTGGCGGAGCGCCGGCCGCATCGGACGGCCGACGGGTGGATCTGCATCATGCCGTACTCCGACCAGAACTGGCGTGACTTCTTCGCTCTCGCCGGCCAGCCCGAACTCGCCGACGACCCGCGGTTCCGGGAGGTCAACGTCCGCCACCGAAACATGAACGAGCTGCTCGCCACCGTCGGTCAGATGGCCCGGCACCGGACGACCGACGAGTGGCTGGAGCTCTGT
Organism: Pseudonocardia yuanmonensis; assembly: GCF_039542425.1. NCBI lineage: Bacteria > Bacillati > Actinomycetota > Actinomycetes > Pseudonocardiales > Pseudonocardiaceae > Pseudonocardia > Pseudonocardia yuanmonensis. The sequence continues at coordinate 106,747 of NZ_BAABIC010000013.1, read as the reverse complement.
GCGAAGCACGAAATCCCGGCAAGCGAACTGCTCGACCTCGCGGCGGTGGGGGAAGACGACTACGTCCGCGAGCGGAACCTTCTGCGCAGTGTCGAGCACCCTTCCGAGGGCCGGTACTTCGTGACCCCGACCCCGATGGACTTCTCGGAGACCCCGGTCGGGCTCACTCGCCACGCCCCGCGTCTTGGGGAGAACTCCGCCGAGATCCTCGCCCAGGCCGGCTACTCGCCGGGCGAGGTCGCGGACCTGTTCGCCCGCAACGTCGTGGCGGGCGACCACCCGGCCCCCGTGAACGAGGAGTGCGCGTGATGACCTCGACGATCACGGACCGGCCGAGACCGGAACTGCGTGAGCTGCGAGCCGAGGTGCGCCGCTTCCTGGCGGGAGCCGTCGAGGCGGGCGTGTTCACTCCCCGGGTCAACAGCTGGCTCACCGGCTGGGACGAGTCGTTCAGCCGCACGCTCGCCGAGCGGGGCTGGGTCGGGATGACCATTCCGGCCGAGTTCGGCGGCCACGACCGGGGGTATCTTGAGCGGTTCGCCGTGACCGAGGAGCTGCTCGCCGCCGGCGCCCCGATCGCCGCCCACTGGATCGCCGACCGGCAGATCGCGCCCTCGATCCTCAAGTACGGGACCGAGGAGCAGAAGCGGCGTTACCTGCCTCGGATCGCCTCCGGCGCGTACTACTTCGGGTTGGGCATGAGCGAGCCCGACTCCGGCTCGGACCTGGCGAGCGTCCGCACGCGTGCCACCGAGGTCGACGGCGGGTGGGAGCTCACCGGCACGAAGGTGTGGACTTCCGGGGCGCACCGGGCACACGCGTTGGTCGTGCTGGCCCGCACCGCGACCGACCCCGACGACCGGCACGCCGGGCTCAGCCAGTTCGTGGTCGAGCTCGACAACCCCCGGGTACAGGTCAGGCCGATCACTTCGATGAACGGGGAACACCACTTCAACGAAGTGGTGCTCGACGAGGCATTCGTCCCGGACGGCGGCGTGCTCGGCACCATCGGGGACGGGTGGAAGCAGGTCACCTCGGAGCTCGCCTTCGAGCGCAGCGGCCCGGAGCGGCTGCTGTCGACCTATCCCCTGCTGCAGGAGCTGGTAGCCGCCACCGGGCGCGGCTCGGTGCCCGCGGACGCTCGTGTCGGCCGGCTCGTCGCCCGCACCGCGGCCCTGCACCGCATGTCGGCGGACGTGGCGGAGACCCTCGCGCAGGGCGACTCGGCGTCCAGTGAAGCCGCGGTCGTCAAGCTGCTGGGGACCCGGCACGAGGGCGACATCGCCGACGTCGCGGACGCGCTCGCGGGCGGCCTCCCGCCGGACCGTGAACCCTGGCTGCAAGAGCACGTGCGGGCGAGCCTGCTCGAGATGCCCGGCTTCACCCTGCGCGGCGGCTCGAACGAGGTCCTGCGGGGGATCGTCGCGCGCCAGATCGGAGTCCGCCGATGAGCGCCCGACACGTCGACCCCCTGCTGGCCGAGACGATCGACTCCGTGCTGGGCGACCGGCGCGGCCGGCCCGCGAACGACCGCGGCGCCACCTCCTTCGACCGGGACCTGTGGGCCTCGCTGACCGACCTGGGGTTCGCCCGGCTGACCTCGCCGGAGGCCTCGGGAGGCAGCGGGGCGGAGTGGCCGGACGGGGCGTACCTCATTCGGAGGCTGGCCTTCCACGCGCTCGACGTCCCGCAGGTCGAGCACGACCTGCTGGCCGGGTGGCTGCTGGACCGGACCGGACTACCGGCCGCCGAGGACGGGGGTGTGGACACCGTCTGCGTCCTCGGCGTCGACGGGCGCGGGGCCGCGCCGTACGCCGCCGTCGCCGACCGGGTCATCCTGGTCCGGCCCGACGGCGACGGGTGGCGCGTCGCCGTGGTCGCACCCGCCGACCTCGTCCTGGAGCACGGGACAAACCTGGCGGGCGAGCCTCGGAGCACCGTCGTGGATGCAGGCCCCATGCGTGGCGTGTCAGTGGAGCGGCGCCTGGTCGAGGACCTGCTGCTGCGCGGCGCGCTGGCCCGCGCCGCGCAGATCTGCGGGGCCCTCGAGCGGGCCGTCGAGCTGAGCATCGAGCACGCCGGGACCCGCGTGCAGTTCGGCCGCCGACTGGCGGACTTCCAGGCCGTCCAAGCGCTGATCACCGACGCCGCCGCGGAGGCCACCCTCGCTCGGGCGGCCGTCGACGGGGCCGTCGACCTGGCCGCGGCCGGGGACCCTGGCCTGCCGTTCGCGGTCGCGGCCGCGCGGTCCTGCGCCGGCCACGCGGCCTCCGTCGTGACCCGCAACGCCCACCAGGTCCACGGGGCGATCGGCACGACGGCAGAGCACGACCTGCACAAATCGACCACCCGGGCGCTCGCGTGGCGCAACGAGTACGGACATCTCCACGGATGGGACGACGCCGTGACGACAATGGCTGTGACGGCAGGCGGCCAGGCCCTATGGCCACTGCTGCTGTTTCACCTTCGCAGCCCTGTGCGGGGCTGGGCGCCGGGCCTCGTTCCCGGCCCGAAGGCCGGACCCTTCGCCAGCCCCGACGACCCTCGCGAACCCGCGGGTACCGCGTCCCGCCCGTCATCCGAGGCGGGGGACCGATGACCACCGTTGCACCCGCGCCGGCGGGGGAATCGCTGTTCATCGACGGCCGGTGGCGGTCCGCGGCGGCGGCGTTCCGCGCCACCGACCCCGCGGATCCGCGGCGGGAGACCGGCGCCTACTCGGCCGCGACCGCCGCGGACGTGGCCGACGCGTACGCCGCGGCCGCGAAGGCGCAACCCGAATGTCGGACGCGTCGCCGTCGTCGCGGCGCAGGTTTCACCACCGTCAAGACCGCCTACATCCGATCCGCATAGACCGCCGCCAGGGCTTTCGCATCGTCATTCCGTTCGAGACTCAACGAGGAGAGGGAGTTCCACCATGACTACTACCAGCGTCGAGGAGCTCGACGTCCTGATCGTCGGGGCCGGCTTCGCCGGTCTCTACCAGCTCGAGAACCTCCGCAAGCGCGGATTCAAGGCGAAGGTGCTCGAGGCCGGCGGCGGCATGGGTGGCATCTGGTACTGGAACTGCTACCCGGGCGCCCGCGTGGACAGCGAAGGCCCGATCTACCAGTTCACCCGCGAGGACCTGTGGAAGGACTTCGGGTTCTCCGAGCTGTACCCGGGCTGGCAGGAGCTGCGCCGCTACTTCGCGCACGTCGACGAGAAGCTCGACCTGAGCAAGGACATCCGCTTCAACGCCAGGGTCGAATCGGCGACCTTCGATGAGGAGACCAACCGCTGGACGGTCGAGGCGGGCGACGGCTCGACGACCATCTGCCGGTACCTCGTGCTCTGCACAGGGTTCGGGTCAAAGCCGATCTTCCCGGACATCCCCGGCCTCGACGACTTCGAGGGCGTCAGCCACCACACGGGGCTGTGGCCGCAGGAGGGTGTCGACCTGCGCGACAAGCGGATCGCCATCATCGGCACCGGTGCGAGCGGGGTGCAGGTCGCCCAGGAGGCCGCGAAGTCCGCCTCGCAGCTGACGATCTTCCAGCGCACCCCGGTCCAGGCGCTCCCGATGCGCCAGTTCGACCTCAGCGACGAGGACAACGAGCGAATCAAGCTCGACCTCGAGGAGCGTTTCAGCCGTCGCGGGACCACCTTCGCCGGCTTCGAGTGGGACTTCATCCCCAAGTCCGCACTCGAGGTGAGCGAGGAGGAGCGCACTGCCACCTACGAGGAGCTGTGGGAGGGCGGATTCAAGTTCTGGCTCGGCACCTACCAGGACGTCCTGTTCGAGGAGGAGGCGAATGACACTGCCTACCGCTTCTGGCGGGACCGCACGCGCGCCCGCATCAAGGACCCGATCCTGCGGGAGAAGCTCGCGCCGCTGAAGAAGGCCTACCCCTTCGGCGTCAAGCGCCCCTCCCTGGAGCGCACCTACTACGACATCTTCAACCAGGACAACGTCGAACTGGTCGACCTGCACGAGGACCCGATCGAGCGAATCCTTCCGCACGGGATCCGAACCGCCTCCGGCGATCGCGAGTTCGACATCATCGTGCTCGCCACCGGGTTCGACGCTGTGACCGGCGGGCTGACCGCGATCGATATCGTGGGCACCGACGGCCACTCGCTCAAGGACAAGTGGTCCAACGGTGTCGAGGCCTACCTCGGAGTCGCTACGGCCAAGTTCCCGAACATGTTCTTCCTCTACGGCCCGCAGAGCCCATCCGGCTTCTGCAACGGCCCGACCTGCGCAGAGCTGCAGGGCGACCTGATCCTCGACACTCTCGACTACCTGCGCGACAACGGCTACAGCCGGATCGAGTCCGAGCCGGACTCGGACCGGAACTGGACCTCGCACGTCGCCGAGCTGACCGAAGCCGGCCTCTACGAGAAGGCCAACTCCTGGTACATGGGCGCCAACGTCCCCGGCAAGCCGCGCCAGCTGCTCAACTACCCCGGCGGCCTGCCGACCTACTTCCAGAAGTGGTCCGAAATGGCGGACGCCGGCTACAAGGGCTTCGCCGTGACCTGATCGTACGATCTCGAGGAGATCCGATCTGATGAGCACGGACAGCGTGGCCTGCTCCACCGGTCGGGCGATGCCCAGCACGGCCGGGGTCAGCACGCTGGGCCGCACCGACCCGGGCGGCGGCGAGCCCAACGCGGGTGTCCTCCGAGCTCCGGGTCCCTGACGAACGGCGATCATCGCCAGCACGTTGAACAGCAGCGGCACCGGGTGGAAGCACTTCTGGGGGCCACCACGTCCTCCACGAGGTGTTCCGCGAGGCCGGTGGGACCGGCGAGGTGCCGCGCACGATCAAGCGGATGGCGCAGGGGCGCGTCGTGACGACCGGCCCGCCGCCTTCACCGCGATGCTCGCGTACGCGGGCGACAAGGGCCGGCTGACCGACGACGGGGCCGGCATCCAGGCGCACTGTGAATGGCAGTGAGCCCGACATCCGAAGGAGACATCGCATGGCGTTCTTCACCGTGGTCTGGAAGTACACCGAGGACAAGGAGCTGATCGACAAGGTGCGCGGCCCGCACGGTGCGTACCTCAAGGAGCAGGTCGCGGCGGGCACGATCCGCATCGCAGGCCCGTTCGAGGACGGCACCGGCGGCATCCTCGTCGCCGAGGTCGCTGACGCGGCCGAGCTGAAGTCGGTGCTCGACGGCGACCCGTATGTTGCCGACGGCGTCGTCGTCGACACCCAGATCTTCCCCTTCAAGCCGGTGTTGGGAGCGCTGGCATGACCGCTCCCGCCCGTCCCGCTCCGGTGGAGTCCGTCGACGTCGGCGACATCCGGATCACATATCTGCCCGATGGCGACGCCGTGGTGTCGGCGGAGGCGGTGTTCCCGACCGGCAGCGCCGAGCTGTGGGAGGCCCACCGCGAGCTGTTCGACGCCGACGGCCTGCTGCTGCTGACCCTCGGCGGCTTCCTCATCGAGACCGGCGACGAGAAGATCGTTGTCGACCTCGGCTTCGGGGACATGACCGTACCCTTCGAGTCCGTCGGCGGGGAGTTCCGCGGCGGGCGGCTGCTGTCCAGCCTCCGCCAGGCCGGCGTGCAGCCCGCCGACGTCGATACGGTGTTCTACACACACCTGCACCTCGACCACGTCGGGTGGACCGCACGGGACGGCAAGCTGACCTTCCCCAACGCCCGCCACCTGGTCGGCGACGGCGAGTTCGAGTTCTGGCAGGACGTCACCGACGAGGGGCTGGCGGCGGTCGGGCCGCACCCCGAGGCGGTGCAGGCGCCCCTGCAGGGCCGCGTGGAGTCGGTCGTCGACGGTCAGGTTCTGGCGCGCGGGGTGAACGTGCTCGCCAGTCCGGGTCACACCCCCGGCCACTGCTCGCTGGTGGTCTCTTCCGGCACTGAGCGCGCGATCATCCTCGGCGACGTCGTGCACTGCCCCATCCAGCTCGGCGACGGCGACCTCCGGATCATCTTCGACGTCGACCCGGACACCGCGGCCCGGACCCGCGACAAGATCGCTGCCGAGCTCGAGGGCACACCGTCAGCGATCGGAGCCGAGGGGCACTTCAGCGGGTCGGCGTTCGGCCGCGTCGTCCAGGCCAACGGGCGACGCTGGGTGGGGCTGTCGTCCTGATCCGGCCACGGGGAGGAGCCATGACGATCGATGTCAGCGGGGTCGTCATCGACGGCGCTGCGGACGGCCGTTCGATGTTCGTCCAGGAGTACTGACCCCGGCCGTTGTCGACAGCCTGGTCGATGCGTCGCCTTGATCAAGGCGAGGACCTCCAGGCGGAGTGGGTGTGCCTGACGCACCTCCTCCGACTGGAGGTCCTCTGCCAGAATCAAAGATCGAAGACCTCGCCGTCGACGGCGAAGCCCTCGGCCGGTCCCGAGGCGGGCTGACCAGCAAGATCCACCTCGCCGTCGACCGCCGGGGCCTGCCGATGTCGGTCCTGCTCACCCCGGGCCAGGCCGGGGACAACCCACAACTGCTACCGCTGCTCGACGAGATTTCCGTGCGCCGCGACGCTCCCGGCGGCCCGCGCAAGCGCCCGGACCGGGTCGTGGCGGACAAGGCCTACTCCCACCCCTCAATCAGGGCGGCGATGCGCCGCCGCGGTATCGCATTCACCAGCCCCGAGCGCGACGACCAGATCGCCCGCCGCCACGCCAAAGGCTCCCGCGGCGGACGCCCACCCGCGTTCGACCCGGTCGTCTACGCCGGCCGCAACGTCCTCGAGCGCTGCTTCAACCGACTCGAACAGTTCCGCGACCTGGCCACCCGCTACGCCAAACGCGCCGCCTACTTCCGCGCCGAGATCACCATCGCCGCCACGATCCTCTGGCTCCGCCAGGACTTGCAGGACACGCCCTAGCCTAGTCGCGACGGTCCTGACGGCGGTTGACTCGGCGAGCGGTGCGGCGGGCCGTGCGGCGAGCAACCCTGCGCGATCCGAACATCTCTACCTCCGTGTGTGATGAGCCTGCCATTCACGAGGCGCCGGTCGACGCCTTCTCGAGTTCGTGCATCTCCCTAGCCTCCGCCTCGGAGACCAGTCCGATCTTGATCAGGTCCAGCGGGCTGATGAACCCATCCGCGACGCGGAACCCGCCTGCCTTCGCGATGGCATCGCGGAGTGGCACCGCCCAGTGGTGTTCGATCAGAAGCAGCGCGGCCGCCGAGTTGTCGGGGATCTCCGCCAGCACGTCCCAGGCGTCCTCGTCGGAGAACATGTGAATCCCGTCGGCCATGGCCTCGGCGCCGGCTATCGCGCCCTCGTCGAACCCCTCCTCACCCTCGATGCCCAGTCCGATCAACGCGCCCACCTTGCTGCCGAGCTCGACGGCCTCCTGTTCGGTCAGGTTGCTGAGATGCTCGACCTCGACCTCTCCCTGGGCGTCCTTGTACACCGCTAGCGAGTCAATGACACGCACGGTGTCGCTTTCTCGCAGTCGCTCCAGCTCGCCGATGATCTCGCCGTGGAAGTCGGGGTTCTGAAAACCCAGCACGATCAACTGGACCGGTCCGATCGCCATCTCTGTCTCCCTCTCGGATGTCGGTGACCGGGCCGTGGCGGCCCGGGGGACTGGGCTGAGCGCTTACCGTCGTCGCCGGTCTCCCGCACCGCCTCCTCCGCTCGGGGTGACACGGGACACCGGCTGCGGTCAACTCGTCGGGGTGTGGCGCGTCCCATGCTTCGAATCGGCTCATGCTCTTGTTCCTCCTCTTGCAGGGTTGTGCACCATCGCGAGGACCCGCCCATCTCCTCGTACGTGTCGGTGTCCTTCTGGCGATGTCAGTGCTCGTCACTGGACTCGACGCGGAAGAGATGTCAGGCCCCCGGCCCCAGGCCGACGTAGAGCCCGTCGGTGAGGTCGTCTCCGGAGCGGTCGAACACGGCGTTCGTGGTGGGGTCAGTGAGGATGAAGGTGTCGCCCCGCAGGTCGGTCCACGGTGCTCGGACGTGGCCGGTGGCCTCGCGGTCGCTGAGGTCGACCACGACGAGCCATCGGCTCTCACCGCTCCAGCACCAGGCGAGGAGATCAGCCGCGGTGTCGGCAGTGTCGGGGCCGGGCCATCCCGTGCAGTCGCAGAGCTCCCAGGTCCCGGTGCGGAAGGTGGGATCCGACAGGGCGCTGACCAGGGCGTCGTAGAAACCGGCCAGATCGGGGTCGCCCACCTCGTCCGGGTACCGGCCGAGGAACACCGGCAGCCGCACCCTCCGGCCGTCGAACTGGCCGTCGTGGACCAGGCGGGCGCCGGTCTGGGTCAGCGTCGCGACCGCGGCGGCGCGCTGCCGCCGCTCGTCGAAGACCGCCGCAGCCCGCGGCTCGTCGTGGTTCTCGATGAACCGCACCAGCCGCTGCTGGTACTGCCGGTCCGCGGACAGGTGGGCCCGGATCCCCCGCGCATCGCCCGCCACGAGCCGGTCGTAGAGACGCTTGTCGTAGCAGAAGTCGAAGCCCTGTTGCTGCAGCGCCCATTCGAGGTCCCAGTGGGCCTCCGCGAGGAAACGGAAACCGGGGTGCGCCTTGCGGACCGCGGGGATGACCGCGACCAGTAGTCCTGCTCAGGTGGGGCCCCGACCCGAGCCCCCCAGGTCCTTTCGAAGACGCTGTTCATCATCAGCATCGCCATATCGCAGCGCACCCCGTCGCACTGCTCGGCGATGTCGCAAAGCGTGTCGACAACGGCGGTCCGGAGGGCGGGGGCAAACGCGTTGAGCTGGACGACATCCGGCCACGCCGGGAAGTACGGATCCTTGCCCCGGGCCAGGACGGCGCCCTCGACCGCGACGACGGCTCCCGGATCGTCCTCAAGCTCCTGGCTGCCGCCCCGGACGAAGAGCTCCGGAGCGGTGCGCGTCCACGCCGTATCAGGCCATGCGGGAGCTCCGTGGCTCAACGAACGAAGCCGGCCGCCCGCATGGTCTGCGTGTCCTCGTGGCCGTTCGCTCGGCTGACCAGTTCGAGCACCGCGGCGCGAGAAACCGTCGTCCACTCGGTCGGGAAGCCACTGCCGAGGTCGTCGCGGCGGACGGTCAGCTTCTCGTCGTCGAACTCCGTCAGGGTGCCGCCGGTGGTGTCCGTGACGGGGTCTGATCCGACGCGCGGAGCTGGGTGTAGACCAGCACGACCTCCCGGCCGAGGAGATCGGCCAAGACGTCGGCGAGGGAGCGCGTTGGCATGTTCGTCAGCGTTCATGAGAACGGGGACGGTGTCGATCGGCTTACCTACTCACTCCGTCACCCCGGCGCGAGACCTCGCCGATGACCTGGCCACGCAGGCTTGCGTCATCAGCCACTAAGGTCGACGAACCCGGGAATCATCGCCTCGTCGACAAGCCGGTGCAGCGCGCGCCGCCCGGCGATCCGGCTCGGCGTGGAGCTAGAAGTCCATCGCGGGAAGACACACCACGAGCAGTAGCGCAAGCACCATGCTGATCATGACTGCCGCCGCCAGCCAGGCTCGGGAGCGGCGCTCGCACGGTGCGGCGGTCGGGTGCGCAACGAGCGGAGACCAACCCGGCTGCGTATGAAGCGCCTGGCCTCGGGACCGATGACGGGGAGCCACCGAGACGCATCGGCGATCCGTCGGCGCGCGTTACGGTTCCGGCACATCCGTCACGCCGCCCGCAGCGGGTCCGAGCGCGGTTGTCCGGGGGGAGCCGTCCAGCCTGCAGGGTCCGCCTTCCCCGCCGTCACCACCAGGCAAGCGACGCCGTCCAGCCCACCGGTGGAGCCCCTGGTCTGCCTCGAAGGATCGACGCCAGACGGTCGGCGAACTCCGGGGCGTGCGCGGGCCGCGGAACTGGTCCTCGGCCAGAACGCGGTTGGTACGCGCCTGGAAGCCGCGTCGCCGCGTCGATCCAATGGCGCTTTCATGCATCTACCGGGCGAGCGCGTTCCGCGCGGGCTGCGATTTCGTCCCTCCGAGCTTTCTCTCCACGGACCATGGCCGCAAGGAGGGCGTACAATCCCCGCTCCTCGTCCGGAATGTCGAGCACCTTGTGCACTCGATAGTCCAGGCTCAGGTGAAGGCGGTCGAGGGCCGGCCTGTCTAAGGTTGCGAGGTAGTCGCCAACCAGATTTGCGTCGGCCTTTGCGAAGCGCGCAGCAGATTGCGTCACGTTATCGAGTCGTTGACGGGCGAGGCGCTGTTACCGACTACAGTTCATCGACGTCGGCTGCCTCGGGTTCCAGCCTGGCCCATGACGTCGCCGGACAGCTGCCCGTCAATGGAGACGGTGCCGGACCGCCTCTGCAACCCGAACGAGCGGTTCCACCTGCAGCGGAGTCTGGAGCGGGCCGTCAGCGGCGCGGCGGCAGGCTGAGCGACGGGTTCGACGCCCGGCCCCGTGCCACGAGCCGCAGCGGTTCACACGGGGACGGTCGGTTGGAACAGGTGGACCTGCTGCTCGCCGCGCCGGATGAGCGCCCATGAGGCCTCGGGGACCTCGGTCCATGCTCCGGGCAGGTCACGCAGTGGTTCCGAGACGATGAACCGGGTGTCGGTGCCCAGCCGCTCGAGGGACTGGAGATCCGGGTAGAGGCGGCGGACCTGCACCACGTCGTTGGAGAAGTAGAGCGAGCTCGTCGCCTTCTCGCTGGAGTAGCGGAATACCCAGACCGACTCGCCGTCGGTGGCGGCTGCGGTCATGTGCACCGGGTAGTCGATTCCGTGGCGCGACCCGACCTGTTCGACGAAGCCGACCGCACGGGCGACGGCAGCGGGCGGATCGTCCGTCAGACCAAAGGTGAGCGCCAGGAAGAAGAGGGTCTCGGTGTCCGTGTTGCCCTCGATCAGCGGGTACAGCGACGGGTCCACCGCCATCTGCAGGTCGTGTCTGACCCGCGGAAACTCGGCGAGCGAGCCGTTGTGCATCCACAACCACCGGCCGAACCGGAAGGGATGGCAGTTGCTGCGCTGGACCGGGGTCCCGCTCGACGCACGGACGTGTGCGAACAGCAGGGGCGTGCGGATCCGGGGAGCGACCTCGCGCAGGTTCTCGTCGTTCCAGGCCGGGTGGGTGCTCTTGAACACCGCAGGGGAGGTGTCGTCGGGGGAGTACCAGCCGATGCCGAAGCCGTCGCCGTTGGTCGTGATCCCTCCGCCGAGCCGGGCGTTCAGGCTCTGGTCGATGATCGAGTGCTCCGGCCGGAAAAGCAGGTCGTCGGCGAGGATCGGGTCGCCGAGATACGCCATCCAACGGCACATCGTGGTCACGTCCTTTCAGTGGAACGACAGGAATCACCGAACCGCCCGCGAGCGGCCGCGGTGTCCCCCGAGGAGGGCGATTCCGGGTGGCGGTAGCGCAGGCGGAGGTCGGCGAGGACCTCGAGGTCGAGCAGCTCGCCGCCGTTGATTCGGTTGTCGTAGTTCTCGCTCCCGAGGAAGAGTTCGAACCGTCGCCGAGCGGCGGCCTCCCAGCTGTCGTCGAGTACGCCGGTGTAGAAGCCCCGTCCCGCCATCAGGGTCTTCAGCTCGACAGCGAGCTCGGGACCGATCGGGACGAGCTTGTCCGGGTCGCTCGGGAAGTACGAGAGCCTGTGCAGCGCGTAGCACCGGACCAACTCGTCGATCGGCCGGGCGTGGTCGTAGATCGAGATGATGACGTGTCGGTCATCCAGTGATCCGTAGCCGCCGTCGCGCCTGACGACCAGAAGCGCGGCGGACTGTTGCCCGCGGATGTCGCCGCCCGCCCGCTCGCCCGACTCCAGGGCCGCGATGAGTCGTTCGGCCAGACAGCCGTGCGAGGCGTCGAACGTCGCAACCATCCGGTCGACGACGTCACCGCCGGCGAGGCCGTTGCCGAGGGCGACGCAGTGGCGACCGCTGGTGCTGCCTGCCCAGCCGTCCCAGGTGTGCAGCTCGGCGCCGGTGTGGCAGGCGACGGTGCCGTGCCTGTCGATCAGCGCGAACTGTCTCCTGCGTTCGTCGGGGTCGCCGCCGAGCAGGACGTCGAGGGCCTGGGCGGGAGTGGCGCCGCATCTGAGGAGGGTCAGTCCCACGGTGCCGTGCCGGGGATTCCCGAAAGCCTGGGTCGCGACCGCGCCGACGTCTGCTTCGCCGTACGGGACGAGGCCCCCGACGCCGGGGAACTTGGACTGGACGGCGACACCCAGATCGCCGTTGGCGGGGTCGAGACCGAGGATCGAGTAGGTCATCGTCGTTGCTTCGCGTCCGGGTAGTCCAGCAGGAACGACGCCTCCGCGAGTGCCATGTTGGCGATCTCCTCAGGGGCGACGCTCTCGTTGGGAGCGTGGATCCGGCAGGACGGCTCCTCGACCCCGATGAGCAGGATCTCCGCCTCGGGGTAGGTGGTCGCCAGGACGGCGCAGAGCGGGATCGAGCCGCCCTGGCCCAGCTGCGAGACGGGTACGCCGTAGACGGTGTGCAGGGCCTCGGCCATGGCTCGGTGGGCGGGCCCGTTCGTGGCCGCGCGGAAGGGGCGGCCGGTCGCCTCGATCTCCACCCTGACCTTGACCTGCCACGGTGCCACCTCGAGCAGGTGGCCGACGATGGCATGGCCGGCCTCCTCGGGTGCCACGCCGGGTGGCACGCGCAGGCTCAGGCGGGCCCGCGCCCGCGGCACGAGCGCGGCGGCGGAGCCGACGACCGGCGGGCAGTCGATCCCGAGTAGGGAGAGCGAGGGGCGGGCCCACAGCATGTCGGCGATGCTGCCGTCGCCGAGGACCGGCGTCCGTCTGCGCAGGCCGCCGTCGGCGCGGAACTGCGTCTCCGGGTAGGGCGCCCCCGACCAGACCTGGGTGTTGGGCAGGCCCCGCACGGTCGTGTTCCCCTGCTGGTCGTGCAGGGTCGCCAGCATCGCGACGAGGGCGGTGAGGGCGTCGGGGACCGCCCCGCCGAACACGCCGGCGTGCAACTCCGAGTCCAGCGCGTCCACGGTCACGACGAGGTCGACCACACCCCGCAGGCTCACCGTGACTGCGGGCGAGCCCACCGCCGCGTTCCCGGTGTCGGCCAGAATGATCGCGTCGGCGCGCAGCTGGTCCGCATGCTCGCGGACGAACGCCTCGAGCCCGCCGGTGCCCTGCTCCTCGGAGCCCTCGACGACCAGCTTCAGGTCGACGGGAACCTCGTCGCCGAGGGCCCGCAGCGCGGTGAGGTGCATGAGGATGTTTCCCTTGCAGTCGGCTGCTCCCCTCCCGTACCAGCGGCCGTCGACGTTCGTGAGCCGGAACGGCGGGGTGTGCCAGGATCCTTCGTCCAGTGGGGGCTGGACGTCGTAGTGCGCGTACAACAGCACCGTCGGTGCGCCCGTGACACCGCACGGCCGCGAGCCGACGACCGCGGCGCTGCCGTCCGATGTGTCCGCGAGTCGTAGATCGTCGAAGCCCACGCCCCGGAACGCGTCGGCCACCCAGTTCGCCGCCCGGGCGCACTCCTCCGGCGGGAACTGGCGCGGATCGGCGACCGACGGGATCGCCACGAGCTCGGCCAGCTCCGTAAGCGCCCGAGGCATCAGACCGGAGACACGGGCCCGCAGGGCCGTCTCCTCACGGTCTTGAGCAGCGCGGCCACCAGCTGCGCCATCACGGTCCGACCGGTCGGTCGAGGCGCGCGGTTGGCCCGCGGCGATGCCTCCGGTCATGTCGGTCCTCCTCCGGAAGCCGCCGGTGCGCCGAGCGGCGGCTCGAGGACACAGCGCCGCGTTCCGCCGGATCCCTCACCAGGTGCCTCGGCCGCCTCGGCCCAGGGTGGTCGCACCGCGAATGGGCCACCTCACCTGGCATGGGTGATCACCGTCCCGGCCGCAGGTGCCATCACCGGTCGTTCTCACACGGGCCCTCACGTCCACGTGTGCTGACCGGACCCGGTCGCGAGGGCCGCCTGGTCCCACGCCGGTGATCGCACAGGGCACGACTGCGAGTGCCGAGGCCACGCGAACGCAGGAGGACGGTGGTCACCGTCATCGGGCCGAGCGAGCAGCGCGATGAGCACCGCGCCGGCAATCAGGTCCGTCGGCAGCCACCCCGCCTGGAACGTCCGCAGCGTCGTGCGCTCGGGCATCAGCGACCTGACGCGGCCAGGACGCTCTGGCGGTCTGTTCCCGCGCCGACGGCTCGAAAGGCACGCCACTGCTCGGACCCCGGCCTGGGAGCCCGGTCCGAGCGATCACCGCACAGGCAGTCGCCGCCCGAGCAGCTACGGCCCGAGCAGGACGATCCCTGCCAGGGAGATGCCCGTAACGACCAACGTGGAGAGCGTCGCCACGACGAGGACGGGCCCGCTGCGGCGGAACAGCGCGGAGATCCGCACCCCGGCACCCATGCCGAAGAGCGCCGCACCCAGCGCCACTACCTGAACTTGTGAGATCACTTCGAGCGCGCCGGCGGGCACGACGCCGGTGCTGCGGAAGGCGACGCATGCGAGGAACCCGAGGACGAACAGCGGGACGAGCGGTGGCCGCTTGCCTGCGACCGACTGGTCGGGGTCGGCCATCCGGCGTCGGACGTTCACCGCTGCGACGACCGGTGCCAGGAGCAGCACCCGCGTCAGCTTGACGACGACGGCGACGGCGACGACGGCGGCACCCCCGGCACCGGCTGCGGCGACCACTTGGCCGACCTCCTGGATGCTGGCACCGGCCCAGATGCCGAACTGGGCATCGCTCAGCCCGAGCGGGTGCGCCAGCAGCGGCAGGAGCACCATGGCGACGGTGCCGAAGAGGGTCACCATCGCGACGCCGACGGCGACGTCCTCCTCGTCGGCTCCCGCGGCGTCCTGCATGGCCGCGATCGCCGAGGCGCCACAGATCGCGAAGCCCGTACCGAGCAGCAGGCTGCGCGCGGTACTGAGCCGCGCCCGCTGGCCCAGCCACAGTGTGACCAGCAGTGTGACCAGCAGCGTGACCAGGACGAGACCGATGGTCCCGAGCCCGAGACCCGCGATCGCTCCGAAGGAGACCGAGAACCCGAGGAGCACGACCCCATCCGCAGCAGGCGTTTCGTCAGCGGGCCGAGCGCTTCCCGGGCCGGTGCGGGCAGCAGCCCCGTGTTGCCGGCGACCATCCCCAGCCCGACGGCCCAGGTGAGGACGCCGACCGCGGGGACGACGTGGTGCGCGAGCACCGCTGCGGCGAGGCCCAGGGCGGCGGCAATCAGCCCGGCCCACAGCGTCGGGCGAGCCTTCTCGGCCATGAGCTCGGGATCGGCGCCGCCCGCCTCGCTGTGGTGGACGGGCTCGACGGCGGTCATGCGGGCCTCACCTGCGGCGCCTCCGCTCGCACGGTCCCGTTCGCCACCTCGACACGGCTGCGGTGGCCCGGGACCAGGACGACACCCGGTGCGGTCATCGGGTCTGCACCGAAGCCCTCGCCCGGGCGAGGCTGGCAGGGTAGGCCCTGCGCCCGATCAGCAGGGCGACCAGCGAGGCGAGCGCCACCAGCGGCATGATCCTCATGGCGTCGACCAGCCCGACGCGGTCGGCGAGGATGCCGACCACCAGCGGTCCGGCGGCGAGGCCGAGCAGGTTGTTCGCGAGGGTGAGGGTGCCGAGCGCGGTCGCCCGGATCGACTCGGCGGTCAGGTTGGAGACCATCGCGCCGGCCGGGCCGCTCGCGCCGGCCGCGAAGAAGACACCGACCGCCAGTAGCAGGAGCTGGACGCCGCCGGCGGGCAGGGAGAACCCGATGCCGAGCGAGACGAGCGACACGAGCGAGTACACGATCGCCGTCGTCCACTTGCGGACGGCGACCTGCCGGCTCAGCCGATCGGTGATCGTCCCGCAGACGATCATGCCGACGCCCATGAACAAGATGGCGATCGCCGCGACACCGGCCGCCTTGTCCGCGGGCAGGTCGTAGGCGCGGTTGAGGTAGCTCGGCAGCCAGGCGAACAGCGAGCCGGCGATGAACAGCTGGAATCCGCTGCCGAGGTAGGCGCAGATGACCGAGGGCGTGGCGAACAGGGTGCTCAGCCGGGCTCGCTGCGCCGTCGCCGGCCGGGGCTCGTCGGTGTCGGCATCATCGATCCGGTGCCGGTCCAGCTTCGCGTCGGTGACGAGCAGTCGGAAGAGCACCACCAGGGCGAGGCCGAGGATGGCCATCGCGGCGAACGCCCAGCGCCATCCGAGGTGGACGGCGAGGACGCCGCCGAGGGCCACCCCGATCACGGAGCCGAACGAGCCCCCGGCCATGAAGGCGCCGGTGAACGAGGCCCGCCGGTAGGCGGGGAACACGGCGAGGACGACGGCCAGACCGACGCTGCCGTAGGCGGCTTCACCGACTCCGATGAAGATGCGGGACAGCATGAGCTCGCCGTAGTTGGCCGACAGCGCCGACCCGAGGGTGGCCAGGCTCCAGATCCCCGCCATCAGGACGATGGACCGGGCCCGGCCCCACCGGTCGCCGAGCAGGGACAGCGGAACGGCCAGCACACCCACGGTCAGGGCCACCACGCTGGTGAGCGCCCCGAGCTGCGTGTCGGTGAGCGCCCACGCAGCCTTGAGGACGGGGAAGACGGCCGAGAGGACCTGCCGGGACATGTAGTCCGACAGGAGAAGTGCGAAGGTGAGGGCGAAGACCACCCAGGGGAAGACCCGGGCCCGGGTGGTGCGGTCCCGATCGTGGATCGGTCCCTCGGCGACCAGTGATGCCATGGCGACGCTCCTGTGCGACGGTGCGGCTGTCGATGTCCGGTGCCGTCCTGCACAGGAGGACCGGGAGGGGTCGACCTCGAACCGTCGTTCGCGGGTCGACACGGTAGCGCGGGAGGGCGGGAGGGCGGGCCGGGAGCCGGCCCGCATTCTGGGCGTACGGTCGTCGCTTCAGGCGTGATGGACGAAGCCGACCTGGCCCGGCCGGCGGTTCGGCGGGTAGCCGAGCTTCGCCAGGGCCTCGTCGGCGCTGTCGTAGTACTCGTCGAGCTTGTAGATCTCGCGCGCTTCCTTGCCGGTCGCCACGCCGCGGCCGAGCTCGGTCGCGATCCGGACCAGCTGCTCCACGCCGGCGGCCGAGGTGATCTTCTCGCCGAGCCGGCCCCAGAGGGTGTCCTCATTGCCGCAGCGGGTGTGCAGGCCGAGGGCGATCGCCATTGTGTTGATCGGCAGGACGTTGCGCATGATGCTCTCGAGGGTCAGCGAGGCGCCGTCCGGTACCCGGCGGATGAAGTCCATCATCGTGTACGGGTTCGGGCCGTCGAAGCCGCCGCCGATGGCCACCCAGGTGATGTTGAGCGGACCGGTGTACACGCCCCGCCGGACCAGCCGCTCGACCGTCTCCAGCTGCGCCGAGTGGGCCAGCTGGAAGTGCGGCTGGATCCCCCGGGCAACCAGGCGATCGAGGTGCTCCTCGACCCACGCAGGGTTCGCAGGTACATCCATGTTGCGGTAGGCCTCCCACAGCTCCGGGCGCTCGAACGAGGTGCCTCGGATGTCGTCGGCGGTCATCAGCTCCACGATGTTCATCTGCGACGTGTTGATCGCGATGGTCACCTGGTCGGGCTTCGGGTCCAGCTCGGCGAGCATGTGGCGGGTGTCGTCGGAGAGCCACTTGGCGTCGTCGCCGTCGCCCTCCGGGGCGAAGGAGATCGAGCCGCCGACCTGCAGGATCATCTCGGGTACGGCCTCACGCAGCCGGCGGAGCAGCTCGTTGAACTGCGACATCCGCTTGGAGCCCTTGCCGTCGAGCTCGCGCACGTGCACGTGCAGCACCGTGGCGCCGGCGTTCCAGCAGTCCACCGCCTGCTGGACGTGCTGGTCCATGGTCAGCGGGATGTCCTCGGGGAAGTCGGCGGGCTCCCACTCCGGCCCGTACGGGGCCGCGGTGATGACCAGCTTCTCCTGGTTCTCCGGGAACAGCGAGTCGTCGAGGAAGTACACGGCATTCTCCTATCGGTCGAGAGGGATCAGAAGGTGGGGGTTCCGACGATTCCCGCGCGCTCCATCTTGCGGACGGCGGGCCAGTAGTCCTGAACGGCGTAGTGCTGTGTGGAGCGGTTGTCCCAGAGCGCGAAACTGTTCTTCGTCCACCGCCAGCGGACCTGGTACTCGGGAACGGAGGCCTGTCGGACCAGATAGTTCAGCAGCTCGCTCGCACCCGGCGCGTAATCGTGTCCGAACCGTACGTTCTCGGGCGTGTGGAAATTGACGAAGTGCGTGGTGAAGGCGTTGACGAAGAGCACCTGCTCCCCGGTCTCGGGGTGCGTCCGCACCACGGGGTGCTCGGCGTCGGGGAAGCGCTCGTGCAAGGCGCGCCGCTGCTCGGCGGGCATCGCCGCACCGAAGCTCGCCTCGATGCTGTGCCGCGCCCGAAGGCCGGCGATCCGCTGCTTCACGTGCTCGGGCAACCGCCGGTATGCCTCGGCCATGTTCACCCAGATCGTGTCGCCGCCGACCGGGGGCGTCTCGACGCAGCGGAGCAGCGAGCCCATCGGCGGGGCCGTGCGCCACGTCGCGTCGCAGTGGAACGCGTTCTCGTAGTGCTCGGGCTTGCTGGCGAGGTCCTTGTAGATCCGGACCAGACCGGGGTGTTCCGGGTCGCTGCCGGCGACCGGGTGGTCTTCGAGGGGCCCGAACCGCTCGGCGAGCGCGACATGCTCGGCCCGAGAGATGTCCTGATCCCGGAAGAAGAGGACCTTGTACTGCAACAGCAGGTCCTTGATCTGGCTGAAGAGCGCGCGGTCCCGGGACACCCGGGCCAGGCTGACGCGGCGCAGTTCCGCGCCGATGGTCGCCGTCAGCGGGACGACCTCGATGGAGTCGGGGCCGACTCGGAACGACGGGACGCCTTCTCGCTCGGACGTGGAGGGCGCGACTGTGGGCATGGGTTTCTCCGGTTGGGGGTGGTGGTCACGGACGAGCAGTAGAGGTGGCGGCCGCTCAGGCGGCGGCCGAGTCCAGGCAGAAGACCGAGGAACCGACGCTGCAACCGGACTCGAGGTCCCGGTGCGCGGTCACCGCGTCCTCGAGGGCGTAGCGCTGATTGATCTCGACGGTGATGCGTCCGGACCCGACGTGGTCGAAGAGCTCACCCGCGAGCGCCGCGCGCTCCGCCGGATCGGCGATGTAGTCGGCCAGCGCCGGGCGGGTGACGAAGAGGGAGCCCTTGACCGCCAGCTGCATCGCGTCGATCGGCGGGATCGGGCCGGACGACGTGCCGAAGCAGACGAGCAGCCCGCGCCGGCTCAGCGAGTCCAGGGACGAGGGCACCGTGGTGCGGCCGATGCTGTCGAACACGACCGGTACACCCGCCCCGTCGGTGAGCTCGCGGACGCGCGCGGCGACGTCCTCGCGGCGGTAGACGATGGTGTGGGTGCATCCGTGCGCACGGGCGATCTCCGCCTTCTCGTCGGTGGAAACGGTGCCGATGACGGTGATCCCGAGCAGCGCGGCCCACTGGATGAAGAGCAGGCCGACCCCGCCAGCGGCGGCGTGCAGCAGGACGGTATCGCCCGTCCTCAGGTCCGCGACGCGGCGGAGCAGGTAGGCCGTCGTCAGTCCGCGCATGGTCATGGCAGCGGCGGTCTCGAACGGGATGGCGTCGGGCAGCCTGATCAGCGGCGCCGCGTCCATGACCCGCTCGGTGCTGTAGGCGCCCAGCGGGCTGCCGGTGTACGTGACGCGGTCACCCTCGGCGAAGCCGGTCACGCCGGGCCCGAGCGCCTCGATCACCCCGGCCGCCTCGACCCCCATGCCGGCGGGGAGGGCCGCGGGATACAGGCCGGTCCGGAAATAGGTGTCGGCGAAATTGAGACCGACGGCCACGTGCCGGATCCGGACCTCACCGGGACCGGGCTCTCCCACGTCGACGGATTCCCACCGCAGCACCTCGGGGGCGCCGACCTCGTGGAAGCGGACACCTTTCGCCATCGGGTCGTTCTCCATTCCTGATCGAGAGCTGTAATCGACTGCAACGCTGCATGGAAGAAGATGTGGAGGATGCTCTTGCAGCGGAATTCCTAGCGGCGCGTCGGGGTCTTTTCCGGCGTGGCGGCCCCGGGACTCCTCCTGGTTTCGCGCCCTGCGTGATGTGATAAATCGTGGCAGCGGCCGGCCCGGAACGCTGTACCGTCTCGGACACGTCCCTTGACTTGTTCGGACACGTCCAGGGGGTGATGCCATGCGTCCCTGCGTTCGCTCTGCCACGCTCGACGGATATCTGCAGCTCGCCCGCTCGCTCGGGCTCGACCCGGTCCGGCTCGCCGAGAGTGTGGGGCTGAACATCGCGGACCTGGCCGCCCCGGAGAAGTGGATCCCGGCGGCGGATGTCGCGCAGTTGCTGGAGCTCTCGGCCGCCCAGTCCGCCCACGAGGACTTCGGCGTCCTGCTCGCCGGCCTGCGTCGCCTGTCCACCCTGGGGCCGCTGAGCGTGGTGCTCCGCCAGGAACCCGACCTGCGCAGCGCGCTCCAGCTGTTGATCGGATACGAACGCAGCTACAACGAGGCTCTGCACCTACGCCTCGACGAGGCGAACAGCCTCGCCACCATGCGGCTGTGGCTCGAGTTCGCCGAGCCCGCGCCCACCCGGCAGTCCCTGGAACTGGCCACCGCGGCGCTGCTCGGCATCATCCGGGACCTGCTGGGCACGGAGTGGGCGCCGTTGTCCGTCTGCTTCTCGCACCCGAAGCCGGCCGCGCTCGACACCTATCGGAGCACGTTCGGAGCACGCCTTCAGTTCGACCACGCCTTCACCGGCCTGGTCTTCTTCGCCGAGCAGCTCGACGCCCCGAACGCGACGTCCGATCCTCTCCTGCAGCCGTACGCGCACCGGTTCCTGGAGTCGCTGCCCTCACCGCGGGGCGCGGTGGCGTCGGGGGTGTCGGACCAGGTCAGGCAGCTGGTGGAGATGCTGCTGCCGCTGGGCCGCTGCTCGACCCTCCAGGTGGCCCGCAGCCTCGGCGTGACCCAGCGGACCCTGCACCGGCACCTGGCGGCGGAGCAGGAGACCTTCTCCTCAATCGTCAACGCCACCCGCGCCGCGCTGGCCGAGCGTCATCTGGCGAACGACCGCAACTCGCTGACCGCCGTCTCCGAGCTGCTCGGGTTCACCGCACCGAGCGCCTTCTCCCGCTGGTTCCGTTCCCGATTCGGGGCAAGTCCCTCACAGTGGCGAGACGCTGCGCGTCGTCCGTCCGCGGTCACCACTGCGTCGGAGGGCAAGCGAGAGCTGCCCCGGTAACGGTTTGACGGCCAGGTTGACGGACCGCTCTACAGCAACCTACGGACCCGGGTCCCGGACTCACAGTCAGACGAGGCGACGGGTGCGAACGATCATAAGGCCGGGAGAACCCGCGACGAGCGCGATACTGGGCCGCTACGCCGTGGACCGGGAGCAGCAGTCGGCGTTTGCTGCGGGTGTGGCGGCCTGTCTGGGTTGGGTCCGTGGTGGCAGGGTTGCTCCTGTCAGGGAGCGGGATGAGTCGCCGGTGACGCGTGAGCTGGCGACGGCGGAGATGTGGGCGTGCGCGGCGGCGGCGACTCCCGGGATCCCTCCGCCTCCATTGGAGGAGATCTGTGCCGAGCTCGGTGTGCGGAACTGGCCGGTGTTGCCGGCCGGGGTGGGCTGGGCCGAGGGCGGTGAGGTGTGCTTGCGGTGGCTGCTCGGGCGCAGGACCGGCCGCCGTTGCCGATCCCGGAGCGCTTTGCTGACGGGTCCCTGCCGTCGCTGGGGGAGCTGATGGAGCGGGAGATCGAGCCAGGCCGTGGGCGTTCGAGGAGCCCGAGCGCCGACTGGAGCTGCGCCGGCGGGTTGAGGGCGAGGCTCGGCGCGGCCGGCAACCCGTGGACCTGATCGCCCGAACGAAGGCCTCGCTCGCCTCTGCTCAGCGCTCGTAAGCGGCTGCCTGCTCCGCGGCCATCTCCTGGGCCCGGTCCTGCTCGGCCCAGAGGGCGAGCTGTTGGGCGCGTGCCTGTTCGGAGGACTCGTCGGTTCCGTGGGCGAGGTCGAGCTGTTCGCGCCTGTGAATCTCGGCGAGGGCGTTCTGCGCGCGCCGGATCGCCTCGACGGTGCTGTCGCCGGTCCTGCTGCGCGAGGCCCGTGCGATCTGGGTGTCGACTGCAGGCTGTCACCAGTCGGGGAGGACGTCGAGTTCGGTGATCTCTCGGTGGCGGTCCTCGAGGAGTTGTTCGGCATGGTGGGCGTCGAGCCACTCCTGGGCGGTGACCTGGTCGGCCGGGCTGTCGAGGTCGACGCCGCGGGCGGCGAGTTCGCAGCGGGCACGGTCGGCGTTGACCCGGGTGACGGCGGTGGGGGCTTACCAGCTGGCGCGCGCGTCGTCGACGATCTCCAGCTCGGCGGCGCGCTCGGCCGCGTCACGGGCTTCGGCGGCCGCGGCCAGGAGCTGCTCGCGTTCGGTGGGGTCGCCAAGGGTTGCTGCCCGTGCGCTCCACAGTTCGGCGTCGGTGTGGTGGCGTTGGGCCTGTTCGTGGGCGGCGGCGAGGTCGTCGGCGACCCAGTCGGGGGCCCAGGTCTTCTCGCGGTCGTAGGCGGCCACGCGGACGCGGAGTTGGCCGTCGGTCATCTGTTGTTCGTCGGCGCCGCGGTCGGGGAGGTCGAGGGCGGTGTGCGGGGCGTGCCAGGCGGCGTGGTGTTCGGCGACGCCGGCCTGGGGCGACGGGCCGAGCGGGTCCTGGTCGTCGGTGTGGTCGGCGAGTTCGCAGCTGCAAGCAGCCGGCCCGCCCGTCCGCGAGGGCGCGCTTCGCGCGTACCGCCTCGAGCTGAGGCCGGCGGGGATGTGGTCGAGCCGGTTACGACGGTCGTCCGACGCCATGGGGTGCCATCGGGCTAACGAATCCGTCGTGGATCTCGACCCTGTCGTCGAGCCGGCATGTGGCCGCCTCGCCGAGGAGCTCGAAGATGATGATCGATGAGGCGAACCGCAGAGGCCCGTACCCCGGCACGCCCGGCAGACGGCGTGCCGCCCGAGTTCCGGCGCTGGTCGTCGGGGCCGTCCTGGCGGTCGTGGGGTGTTCGAGCCCGAGCCAGGGCGCGTCCACCGCCACGTCCGTGGCTCCGGTGCCGACTGCCGCGGCGAGCGACGGCGGGTCGGCTGCGGCCGGCGGCTCGGGGGCGTTGCGTCCGCTCGACCCGCGCGCGTTGGACGAGGTGGTGGCCAGGGTGGCGACGGAGCTGCGCCAGCCCGGAATGGTCGTGCTGATCAGGACACCGCAGGGCGAGTACGTCAACGCGCACGGAGTCACGGAGCGCAACGGCACCACACCGGTCGCCCTGGACACGCGGCTGCGGATCGGCTCCAACACCAAGACCTGGACGGGCACGGCCGTCCTGCAGATGGTGCAGGCGGGCAAGATCGCGCTCACTGATCCGGTGAGCAAGTACCTACCGGATGTCCCGGGTGGCGACACGATCACCATCGCACAGCTCGGGGACATGCGCAGTGGCCTCCACAACTACACGGAGACCCTGGAGCTCAACCGCGCCCTCGACGACGAGCCGCAGAAGGTGTGGACGACCGAGGAGCTGCTCGGGCTCGCCTTCGCACAGCCGCCGTACTTCCCGCCCGGGCAGGGCTGGCACTACTCCAACACCAACACCGTGTTGCTCGGCGAGATCGCCGAGCAGATCGACGGCAAGCCGCTGGGCCAGATCTTCCAGGACCGCTTCTTCACCCCGCTGGGCATGACCGGCACGTCCTACCCGGCCGCGACCGACACGGCGATCCCGGCGCCGTCGGCGCGCGGCTACCTCTACGGCACGAACGTCGAGACGATGGAGGACCCGTCGATCCCGGCGGACCAGCTGGCGCAGGTCGAGGCAGGCACACTCGCCCCGAGAGACGTGACGAACGACAACCCGTCCTGGACGGGGGCCGCTGGCCAGGGCATCTCCACCGCGACGGACCTGGCCATGTGGGTCGAGGCGATGGTCGACGGGAAGCTGCTCGACGCCGCGACCCAGCAGGCCCGGATGGACGGTGTGCTGCCCACCGGCAGAGGCACGAGCTACGGTTTCACGCTCGCGCAGATGGGGCCGCTGTACGGCCACACCGGCGAGCTGCCCGGGTTCAACTCGTTCATGGGTTACGACCCGGTGAACAAGGCGACCATCGTGGCCTGGGGGAACTCCGCGCCGTACGCCGACGGCCGCCCGCCCGCGGTCACGCTGGTGCAGGAGCTGGTCCCGCTCCTCTACAGTGCGGCGCCGCCCGCCGACGTTCCGGAAGGGGGACTGCCGGACTAGCCGGCGCCAGTCCGTCTCGTTCGTCCTCTCGCGACGGACTGCCGTCGCGCCCGAGCCGGCCGAACTCCGACTCCGACCCGGAGACGCCGGGGTTCTGCGCCACCCGAGCCGGGGCCGCGGAGGGCGATGGTCTCCGCGGCCCCGGCCGGCCATTCACCGTGCGGGTCTCGGGTGCGTCGGGCGGTCCGGTGCCGGATCACCCGTCCCGGCTCAGCGGGTGTTCTTGGCGGCCCTTCGAGCGCGAATCGGGCCCAGCGGCGGTCGGTCCGTTCGCCGCCGGGCCGGACGACGGGGTCGGGTTCAGAGCGCGCCGGCGGCGGCGTGCAGGTTCTTGGCGGCAATGGCGAGGCCCTCGGTCTGGGAGTAGGCGGCGTCCTCGTGCTCGATGTTGACGGCCATGTCCGGGGCGATCTCGGCGAGCGCGCGCAGGAGCTCGGTCCAGTAGGCGACGTCGTGGCCCTCGCCGACGGCGACGAACTTCCAGGCGGGGTTCTCCGGCCAGGCGTTGCACCAGAAGCCGTAGCCGGTGGGGACCTTGTTCTCCGCGTCGGCGGGGATGCGGGTGAAGGAGGTGTCGAGCACGCCGCGGATGTCGACGCCGGGCTGGATCGCGGCGTCCTTGGCGGCGGTGTGGAACGCCAGCGGACCGAGCCAGCGGGTGCAGGCGACGACGTCCATGCCCTGCCACATCAGGTGCGAGGGGTCCATCTCGGCGCCGACGTTCGTCGCGCCGATGTCGTCGACCAGCTTGCGCAGGGTGACGGGGGAGAAGACCAGGTTGTGCGGGTGCATCTCGATGGCGACCCGGACGCCGTTCTCCCGGGCCAGTGCGTCGATCTCGCTCCAGAACTCGCGGGCGACGCCCCACTGGTGGTCCAGGACGTCCATGTAGACGCCGTCCCACGGGTTGACGACCCAGGACGGGTACTTGGCGTCGGGGTCCGAGCCGGGCGTGCCGGACATGGTGACCACGTGCTTCACGCCGAGCGGGCCGGCGAGGCGGATGGTGCGGCGTAGGTCGTCGGCGTGCTTGGGGCCCACGCCCGGCAGCGGGTTGAGCGGGTTGCCGTGTGCCGCGCTGGTGCTGGTCAGCCCCGAGATGGGCAACCACGACCTCGCCGCGATCAGTCGGAGGGTCCCGACGGTGCTGGTGGGATCGGAGCTGCACGCCGAGTCCGTCGACTCCGTGCGCGCCGACGACCGCCGCGGCATCGCGCTCGCCGTCGAGCACCTCGTCGCGGCGGGGCACCGCGACATCCACTACGTCGACGGCGGCCGCGCGATCATGAGCGACACCCGCCGGGAGGGCTACCTCGAGGCGATGGCGGCCACGGGCTCACCGCGCATGCCCGGGTCCTGCAGGGGCACGCCGACGAGGAGTCCGGTGTCGCCACGGCCACCGACCTGCTGGCCGCCGCCGAACGGCCGACGGCGGTCCTGGCGCACAACGACATGACCGCCTTCGGCCTCCTGCTGACCCTGCGGATGCGCGGCGTCGACGTCCCGGGCGAGCTCTCGGTCGTCGGCTAAGACGACACCCGGCTCGCCTCGCTGCGCAACGTCGAGCTCACCTCGGTCAGCCAGGACCCGGCCGCCCTTGCCGCGGTGGCCGTCCGCTGCGCGATCGCCCGGGCCGAGGGGCGGGAGGCGCCGGCGGGGGACTACGTGACCCCGCCGAGGCTCGTCACGCGCGGGAGTTCGGGAGCTGCGCCCGTGCCGTGCCACTGACGCCGGACGAGCGAAGGTTGGGTCCCGGATGGTGCCCGGCTTCGTGAGCGCCGGCGTTCGTGTCGGTGGCCGGACGCAGCCGCACAGGCCGTGACCCATGTGTTCGGGGAGTTCGTCTTGGGCTGATGCGTCTCGCACTCCCTACTGTCGTCGCCATGCCGGACGAGGAGGTTCGCTGATGCATCCGCTGCTGGGCGACAACTCCCTCGAACTGGGGTCGTTCTGCACGACCGGGCGTGGTGCCTCCCAGCAGTACGGGGTGATCACCAGCGCGGCGTCCGCACCTGCGTCCCGCGTCCGAACCGCACGCGGGAGAAGGCGGCCGCGGTGCGCAATGCACCCGCCACAGCGCAGCGAATGCCCGCTTTCGGCCGGGGTACCTCGCACGGGCACACCCGTTGACAAGGAGGAGGCCGTCGATGCCTGTTCGCGAGATGATCGAGTCCTACCCGGCCGAGATCAACAACGACCGCGGCGTCATCGCCGCCGCCGTGGAAGCGCTGATCGACTGTGCGCAGGCGTGCACCGCCTGCGCTGATGCCTGCTTGTCCGAGGAGAGCGTCGACCAGCTGCGCAAGTGCATCCGTACCGACCTGGACTGCGCCGACATCTGTGAGACGACCGCCCGCGTGCTGTCCCGGCACACGGGCTACGACGCCAACATCACCCGAGCCCAGGTCCAGGCATGCGTTCAGGCATGCACCGCCTGCGGCGACGAGTGTGAGCGGCACGCCGAGATGCACGAACACTGCAAGATCTGCGCTCAGGCTTGTCGGCGCTGCTCCGAGGCGTGCCAAGCTCTGCTCGACAAGATCGGCTGACGGATCGGGTCCGATCGGCGGCCCCGAGCGAGCCGTGCCATCGCCCCGGTGGGGCATGCGCGGAGCAGGAGACCGTCGATCAGTCGGCGACCGGCTGCAGTGCGACGATCACGACGTCCAGCAGCCGGTCGAGCGCGGCCGGGTCGGTGAGGCGGCGGGCCGCGCTCATGGCGGACAGGCAGTAGACGGCCAGCTCGTCGGGCGGTACGTCGGTGCGCACCGCGCCGAGGGTCCGGCAGTGGTGCAGGTGCTCCGCGAGCAGCTCGATGAGCCGCTGCTCGGCAACTCGCACGTGGTCGCTCCGGTGCAGGCGGGAGACCAACTCCTCGCCGAGCCCGGGGTCGCCGTGCGCGATCTGGTGCGCGTAGGCCCGCAGGGCCGAGCGCAGCGACGCGATCCCGCCGGCGTCGGCCGGAGCATCGGTCACGGCACCCGGCCGAGCAGCGTCGACGGTCGGTCGCAGTGCCTGTTCGACGTGGTCGACGTGAGCGCCGACGATCCGTTCGTGCCAGGCGAGCAGCAGTGCCTCGCTGTCGGGGAAGTACTTGTAGAGCGTTGCGCGGCCGATCCCACTGCGGGCGGCCACCGCGGACATCGTCACCGCGGCCGGCCCGCTCTCGGCGACGAGCTCCGCCACGGCCGTGAAGATCGCCTCACGCACCGCCTTCTTGTGCGCGTCCAGCGTGTCGGTCCACAACCGCGGCACCCAGCCAACTTACAGAACGACGACAGGTGGACACAGTGTCCTGAGCAAGACACACTGTCTCTCTCGATGAGGAGGGCTGATGGCGCGCTTGGTGGGGGTGCCTCGGTGGATCAGGGTGCTGGTCCTCGTCGCGGCGGTGCTGGTGCTCCTCGCCGTGCTGGCGATGGTGACCGGCGTCGGTGGTGAGCACGGCCCGGGCCGACACGTCGGGCAGCCGATCGGGGCGTCCGCGATCGGGACGGTGTTCCTTGCCGACCTGGCGGTATCGAGTGCTGCCTCGAGGAGCGAAGTGCTGACCGCACCGGGGTGGGGTGTGAGGTGACGCGCGCAGCTCGAGCGGGTAAGGGCCGGCACGTACGCCGCTTCGCCTTGACCGTCCACCTGGTGTGCTCGCTCGGTTGGGTCGGGGCGGTCGCGGCGTTCCTGGCCCTCGCAGGGGGCGCGGCGGTGAGCGAGGGCGGGTTGCGCTCGGCGATGCTTGTCGCGGCCATGGTGGTCACGCAGACCGTGATCCTTCCCCTGGCGTTGGCGTCGTTGGTCTCCGGAGTGGTGTCGTCGCTGGTCGGCCCATGGGGATTGTGGCGGCACTACTGGGTGGTCACGAAGCTGGTGCTGACCGTCGTGGCGACCGGGGTGCTGCTGTTGCAGGTCCGACCCATCACGGCACTCGGCACCGCACACGCACACGCACTGTCGTCCCCGGCAGGGCAGACACTCGCGGCCGGGGGGCACGCGGGGCTGGCATCGCTGCTGCTCCACGGCGGTGGAGGCGTGCTGGTACTGATCGGGATCACGATCCTGGGAATCTGGAAGCCACGGGGCGAGATTCGCCGTCGGCCTGCGACGGGGTGAGTCCCACGTCCGCGGGGATGCTCGGGGGCCGGCCGTCCTGGCACCGCGCCGAAGGCCGGCTCGTCCCGGGGTCCGGGACGAGCCGGCCGGCGAGGCCCGGAAAGGCGGTCTACCTCGCCGTCGGGGTGAACCTGCGCAGCCTCAGGCTGTTGCCCACCACGAACACCGAGCTGAACGCCATGGCGGCGCCGGCCAGCATCGGGTTGAGCAGGCCGAGGGCGGCCAGCGGCAGGGCGGCCACGTTGTAGGCGAAGGCCCAGAACAGGTTGCCCTTGATGGTGCCCAGGGTGCGCCGCGACAGCCGGATCGCGTCGGCCACCGTGCGCAGGTCGCCGCGTACCAGGGTGATGTCGGCGGCCTCGATGGCGACGTCGGTGCCGGTGCCCATGGCCAGGCCGAGGTCGGCCCGGGCGAGGGCGGCGGCGTCGTTGACCCCGTCCCCGACCATGGCGACGACCCGGCCGCGGGCCTGCAGGTCCTCGATCACGGCGAGCTTGTCGGCCGGGAGCACCTCGGCGATCACCGTGTCCGGGCCGGGGTCGATGCCGACCTCGCGGGCGACGGCCTCGGCGGCGGCCCGGTTGTCCCCCGTGAGCAGGACCGGGGTGAGCCCGAGCCCGCGCAGCCGGGCGATCGCCTCCGCGGAGGTCGGCTTCACCGCGTCGGCCACCACCAGCACCGCCCGCGGCGTGCCGTCCCAGGCGACCGCGATCGCGGTCCGGCCCCGGGCGGCCTCGGTCCGGACGGTCTCGGCGAGGTCGCCGGTCAGGGGCTGGCTCCAGTCCTGCAGCAGCCGCGGGCGCCCGACGAGCACGGCGTGCCCGTCGACCACGCCCTGCACGCCCAGGCCCTCGTGGTTGGCGAACCCGGTCACCGCCGGCAGGGTGCCGAGCCGCTCCCGGGCGGCCCGGGCGACGGCCGCGGCGACGGGGTGCTCGGAGGCGTCCTCCAGCGCCCCGGCCAGCCGCAGCACCTCCCGCTCGTCGACGCCCTCGGCGGTGTGCACGCCGACGAGGCTCATCCGGCCGGTGGTGACGGTGCCGGTCTTGTCCAGGACCACGGTGTCGACCCGGCGGGTGGACTCGAGGACCTCCGGGCCCTTGATCAGGATGCCGAGCTGGGCGCCGCGGCCGGTGCCGACCAGCAGCGCGGTCGGGGTGGCCAGCCCGAGCGCGCACGGGCAGGCGATGATCAGGACCGCGACCGCGGCGGTGAACGCGGCCGCCGCACCGGACCCCGTGCCCAGCCAGAACGCGAGCGTGACGGCGGCCAGGGCGATCACGACCGGCACGAACACCCCGGAGATCCGGTCGGCCAGCCGCTGGACGGCGGCCTTGCCGGTCTGGGCGTCCTCGACCAGCCTGGCCATCTGCGCGAGCTGGGTGTCCGAGCCGATCCGGCGAGCCCGGACGACGAGCCGGCCGCCGGCGTTGACGGTGGCCCCGACGACCTCGTCGCCGACGCCGACCTCGACCGGTACGGACTCGCCGGTGAGCATCGACGCGTCGATCGCGGAGCCGCCCTCGACCACGGTGCCGTCGGTGGCGATCTTCTCGCCGGGGCGGACCACGAACCGGTCCCCGACGGCGAGATCGGTGATCGGGATCCGCACCTCGGTCGTGCCGCCGGGGCTCGCCCGCAGCACCGCCACGTCCTTCGCGCCGAGCTCGAGCAGGGCGCGCAGGGCCGCACCGGCGCGGCGCTTGGAACGGGCCTCGAAGTAGCGCCCGGCCAGGATGAACGTGGTCACCCCGGCGGCGACCTCGAGATAGAGGTTGCCGGCACCGTCGGACGGGCTGATCGTCAGCTCGAACGGGTGCGTCATGCCCGGGACGCCGGCGGTGCCGAACAGCAACGCGTAGAGCGACCACGCGAAGGCGGCGAGCGTGCCCAGCGAGATCAGCGTGTCCATCGTCGCGGCGCCGTGGCGCAGGTTCGCCCACGTCGCCCGGTGGAACGGCCACGCCGCCCACACGACCACCGGGGCGGCCAGCGTCAGGGAGATCCACTGCCAGTAGGTGAACTGCCACGCGGGGACCATCGCCAGGGCGACGACCGGCACCGACAGGACGATCGAGGTCAGCAGTCGCTGCCGGGCGTCGCGCAGCTCGTGCGGCTCCGGCTCGGCGTCGTCGCGGCGCTCGTCCGGTCCCGGCGGGGTGCCGGGGCGGACCGTGGGCGGCTCGGGCAGGCGGGCGTGATAACCCGCGGCCTCGACGGTCGCGACGAGCTCGTCGGTGTGGATTCCGCCGGGGGCACTGACCTTGGCCTTCTCCGTGGCGTAGTTGACCGTGGCGCTGACGCCGTCGAGCTTGTTGAGCTTGCGCTCGATGCGGTTGGCGCACGACGCGCAGGTCATCCCGCTGATCGCGAGCTCGACCTCGGTCACCGTGGCGGGGCCGGCGGGGTCCGTGGCGTTGCCGGTTGGTGCTGAGGTGTGGCTGGTGGTGGACATCAATGCCCCCCTCCTGCGCCCGCGGAGTGGGCGTCGTCGTGCGGGGTGGTACCCGCCGCGCCGGCGGGCTGCGCCGCCGGGGCCGGCTCGGATGTCGCGCCCGATGATCCCGCGGGCAGGGTGAACTCGGCGGTGCGCACGGTCCCGGCATGCTGGAAGTCGAGGAACAGCCGGTAGGTCCCGGCCGTGGGCACCTCGGCGAAGAACCGGATCTGCGGGCCGGGTGGGGTGCGGCCGTCGCCGGGGCTGCCGTCGGGGTGCACGTGCAGATACGCGAGATCGGTCGACCGCAGCGCGACGAGGTGCCCGTAGGCGCCCAGGTAGGGCTGGAGGTCGCCGACCGGCACGCCGTCGCGGGTGACCGTGAGCGTCAGCGGTGAGGACCGGCCCGGGGTCAGCTCGCCGTCGAGGCGGACCTGGTAGCCGTCGACCTCGGCGATCCTGCTGGTGGGGTGCTCGACCGGGGCGTAGGTGCCGCCCACGGACAGGTCGACGCCGAGGGTGGTCGCCGGCCCGCCGGTCGGCGTGAAGTCGGCGAAGGCGCGGTAGACACCGCCCTCGGGCAGTTGCAGCCGTGTCCGCCAGGTGCCGTCGGGATCCATGGTCGGGTGCAGGTGCTGGAAGGCCGTGGTGTCGCGGCGCACGACGATCAGGTGCAGTCGCTTGGTGTGCTCCTCGTCGAACGCGGTGACCGGCGCCCCGTCGGGGCCGGTGACGCGGAAGGCGAGGTCGGTGGTCCCGGCGGTGAGCGTCGAGGCGGTGGGCGTGAGGGTGTAGCCGCCCCTGCTCGACGCCAGCCCGGCGGGCTGGTCTGCGGTCTCCGGGACGGCGCCGCCGTGGGTGTCCCCGTGCCCGGCGTTCCCGCCGCCGGACGGGCCCGCATGCCCGGCCGTCTGCGCGGCGGGGGCGGGGCTGGTGAGGGGACCGACAGCGGATCCGGTCGCGTACGCCCCGACGGTGAGCAGGGCGACCGCCGCGCCGTAGGCGGAGAGCTTCGCAAGAGTGTTCATGATCGGGTTCCCTTGCCTAGTGGCCCGCCGCGCGGCGCTCGCGCGACGGGCCGGGATCAGGCGGCGACGAGCTGGTAGCCGGCCTCTTCGACAGCGGTGCGGATGTCCGCGTCGTCGACCGGGGTCTCGCTGGTGACGGTGACCGCGCCGGTGGGCAGGTCGACGGCGACCTCGCGGACGCCGCGGATCTCACCGATCTCCTCGCGCACCGAGCTGACGCAGTGCTCGCAGGTCATCCCGGTGACGGTGTAGGTGCTGCTGGTCATCACACGTGCCTTTCTTCTCCTGCTGGTCCGCCCCGGGTGGTGCGGACACGACGAACCGAGCAGCCGGCGAGGTGCCGGTGCTGGGCCTGTACGGGTGAGCCGTAGGGGCGCCGGGGAGGGTGGGAGCGACATGGCCGGCGCTCCCACCCCGGTCAGGACTTGACCAGGCGAGCGATCGCGGCGCTGGCCTCGGCGACCTTCTGGTCGGCGACCTGTCCGCCCTCGGCGACCGCGTCGGTGACGCAGTGCTTGAGGTGCTCGTCGAGGAGGTTCAGCGCGACGGCCTCCAGGGCCTTGTTGACCGCGGCCACCTGGGTGAGCACGTCGATGCAGTACTTGTCCGACTCGATCATCCTCGTGATGCCGCGGACCTGGCCCTCGATCCGGCGCATCCGCTTGAGGTGGCTGTCCTTGGTGTCCGCGTACCCGTTCACGGCGACTCCTTCCGGTCCGACTACGGAGGACTATACCCTAGGGGGGTACCCTATGTCAGCGGGTGTAGGGGAGTTCGTCATCGGCGGGTCTTCGCGGTCAGGCGGCGCGGGTCCGCCTGGCGCCCTGGCCCTCGCTGTCGCCCCCGTCGTGACGAACCGCCTCGACGGTGGGGTCGGAGCCGGCGTGGGCCGCAGTGCGGCGCGGGAGGTGCAGGGTCGCCGCGGCGAGGACCGCTCCGAGCACGGCGATGACGGCTGCTCCCAGGAACGCTGCGCTGAAGCCGCTGGTCAGTGCGATCGGGTCGGCGAGCTGCGTGGCCCCGTAGCCGGCCGCCAGAGCGGTCATCGTGGCCAGCCCGAGGGCGGACCCGACCTGGTAGGAGGTGTTCACGATGCCGGACGCCAGGCCGCCCTCCTCGGGGCGGGCCGCCGAGAGCGCGGTGCCCAGCGAGGGGATGAACGCCAACGCCATGCCGATCGCCGCGAGCAGCGACGGCCCGAGCACGTCGGCTGCGAAGGACCCCTCCGGGCGGGCGAAGGACAGCCACACAAGGCCTCCGGCGAGGATTCCCAGGCCCGCGACGACCAGCGGCTTGGCGCCGAAGCGGGCCATCAGTCGGGGCGCCACGGCCACCATCAGCACCATGATCGCCACCGTCATCGGCAGCAGCGCCGCCCCGGAGGCGAACGCCTGGAATCCCAGCACCTGCTGCAGGTAGAGGTTCAGGAAGAACCACATCGGGATCCACGCCGCGCCCAGCAGCAGCTGCGCGAGGTTGGCCGCCCCGAGGTTCGGTGACCGGAAGATGCCCAGCCGCATCAGCGGGGTCCGGCTACGCGCCTGTACCAGCACGAACACCGCCAGCAGGACCGCGGCACCGATCAGTGAGCCGATCGTCACCGCGCTGGACCAGCCGATCTCCGGAGCGCGCACGACCCCGAACACGCCCAGGCCCAGCCCGGCGGTGACCGTCAGCGCGCCGGCCACGTCTACCCGTCCCCGCCGGGCGGGTGGGGTCGGCAGCAGTGCCGGAACCGCCACCAGCACCGCGACGGCGATGGGCACATAGAGCCAGAACACGAACGGCCACGACAGCCACTGCGTGATCACCCCGCCCAGGAACACCCCGGCGGTGCCGCCGGCCGGCGCGGCCGCGCCGTAGAGCGCCAGCGCCTTCGGCAGCTCCCGCGGCGAGGACCCGAACAGCACCATCAGCAGCGTCAACGCCGCCGGCGCGATCAGTGCGGCCCCGACGCCCTGCACCGCGCGTCCGGCCAGCTCCACCCACACCTGCCCGGCCACCGCGGACACCACCGAGCCGGCCAGCAGCACCGCCCAGCCCGCGGCGAACACCCGGCGCGCACCCAGCAGGTCCGACAGCCGCCCGCCCAGCAACAACAGCCCGCCGAACGCGACGACGTAGGCGTTGAACACCCACGACAGCTCAGCGTGAGAGAACCCCAGATCCGTCTGCATCCGTGGCAACGCCACGCCGATGATCGACGTATCCATGATCACCATGAACTGCGCCAGGGCGATGAGCGCCAGAGCCCACCACCTGCGCGAACCTTCTGCCATCACGACCTCCTGAACAGCCTGAGGGCTACATACCCCCAGGGGGTAACGGTGAGGCGTAGGTCTACACCCCCCGGGGGTATGAGGGCAAGGGGTGAATCGAGTTGCGCGGATCCCTGTCACCGCGGTGCTCGGCTACTGGGGTCACTGCTCGGTCGCCCGGTCAGGCGCAGCCGCGACTCACCCGCTGCACCGCAGCGGGGCCTGCACGCGCGGGAGGGCGTGCGTCGCTATCGTCGGGATCGTGCACGTGGTCCGCCGGCGCGGCTTGCAGCAGGTGCTGCTGATGCTGTCGCTGATCGTGGGCGTCGTGACGATGCACTCCACCGTCGCCTGCCACGACGACACCGGGCACGCCCGGAACGCGGCTGCCCACCTCGGCGGCTCCGCGCCCACCGCGCCCATCGCGCCGCCGCTCCTTGCGGTCCCTGCGGCTCACACGTCGACGGCTGCCGGCGACGCCCACGTCGCCGCCACCACTGGTGTCGCAGCGGCCGAGAGTGTCGCCGGAGAACTCGACGACTCCCCTGGCCACCTCACGGCAGGGAGCGAGACCGTTCTCGCTACCGCAGCGCCAGTCCTCACGCCGGTCATCGCGCCGGTGCTGGCGCTGGTCGCGCCGGCGGCCGACCTGGTCGTCGGCACGGACCTGCCCGGGCAGCACTCGGCGCTGAACGATGTTCTCCACCTGTGCCTGGCGGTGCTGACCGCCCTGCTCGCGGTGGCGGCCGCGGCGCTGCTCGACCTTCTCGTCGGGAGAGCGACTCGACGCAACGCGTCACCGGCGGGTGGGCGGCCGGTCGCCGGGCCCCGGGCGCCGCCCTCGACCTCGGTCCGGCTCGCGCAACTCTGCGTGCTGCGGAACTGATCGGCCTCCAGCGCGGGAGAGCGCTGGTCCGATCACATTCCCCTGCACACAGGAGCTTCTTCGATCATGAACAGCAAGTCCGTCCTCGGCGTGCTCGGCACCGCCGCCGCCACCGTCGTCCTCGTCGCCGCCTGTAGCGGCTCGAGCGGCACCGTCACCGGGGCCTCCGCCACGCCTGGCGCCACCGCCACCACCTCTGCGACCGCCGCCGCGCACAACGCCGCGGACGTCGCGTTCGTGCGGGGCATGATCCCGCACCACGCCCAGGCCGTCCAGATGTCGGAGATGGCCGCGCAGCAGGCCAGTGACGAGCAGGTCAAGCAGCTCGCCACCCGCATCCAGCAGGCCCAGGGCCCGGAGATCGAGCAGATGCGCGGCCTCCTCGCCGCGTGGGGCGAGCCGGACACCGGTGCTGCCGGAACCAGCGGGTCGATGGGCGGCATGGACCACGGCAACATGGGCCATGGCGGCAGCGCCACCAGCATGCCCATGGCCCAGGGCATGAGCGGGATGATGACCGAGCAGCAGATGCAGCAGATGCAGCAGGCCTCCGGCACTCAGTTCGACCGGATGTTCCTGGAGATGATGACCGAGCACCACAACGGAGCCGTCCAGATGGCCCGGACCGAGCTCGCCCAGGGGCAGAACCCGGAGGCCGAGGCCCTGGCCCAGAAGATCATCGACGACCAGCAGGCCGAGATCACCGAGATGCAGCAGCTGCTCTCGACCCTCTGATCCCGCCGCGCGGGCAGAGGTGGGCCAGCACGGCCCACCTCTGCCCGACGCACCCGCCAGGTGTCGCCCGACCGGCCTGCCGCATCGCTGCGTCGGCCGATGTCGGCGCGCCTGCCCACCTCGAGCACCTGGGCCGCCGGCCGGTCATCCGACACTCGCCCCGGCCGTGCTGCCCCAACGGCCCCTACCCGTCGTGACGTGGCGACACAATCATCCCCCACATCTGCGAGATCTCGGAGGGCCGATGATCGCGCCCGCTCTACCGTCCACGCTCCTGCCGTCCGCCCTGCGTACACCGGTGCTGGTGGGCGCGGTCCTGGCCCGGCGACATGCCCTGCGCCGGCGGGACCGCTGGTCCCGCGACCAGCTGCACGCCCACCAGGCCCGCGAGCTGGATCGGCTGCGGCGCTATGCCTACGCGCACTCGCCGTTCTACCGGCGCCTGCACGCCGGACGGTCGGGCGCGGCGTTGACCGAGCTGCCGGTGCTGACCAAGGCGGCGCTGATGGAGCATTTCGACGAGGTGTCCACCCGCCCGGACGTGCGCCTGGCCGCGACCGAGGCCTACCTGGCCCGGGCGAGCGGAGAGGCGCTGTTCCGCGGCCGCTACTACGTCGCCGGCACTGCCGGCACGACCGGGCGGCGCGGGGTGTTCGTGTGGGACTTCGCCGAGTGGGTGCACGTCGTCAGCTCCTACAACCGGGCCTTCGACTGGGCCGGCTCGGTGGCCGGCCTGACCCGGCAGGTCAAGACCGCGATCGTCAGCTCCACCGACCCCAGCCACCAGTCCGCGCGGGTCGGCGCCTCGATCCACAGCCGCTGGGTGCCCACGCTGCGGCTCGACGCCGGCGAGGACCTGGACGGCATCGTCGAGCGGCTGAACACCTGGCGGCCGCAGATGCTCATCGCCTACGCCTCGATGCTCCGCCTGCTGGCCGCCCGCCAGCTCGCCGGCGACCTGGCCATCGCGCCGCGGTTCGTGTTCAGCGCCTCGGAGGTCCTGACCGACTCCACCCGCCAGCTCGCCACCCGGGCCTGGGGCACGGTCCCGCACGACGTGTACGCCGCCACCGAGACCGCCGGGATCGCCGCCGAGTGCGGCCTGCACCGGGGCATGCACCTGTTCGAGGACCTCGTGGTGACGGAAATCGTCGACGAGCACGACCGGCCCGTCCCCGTGGGCACCTACGGGGCGAAGGTCCTGGTCACCGTGCTGTTCTCCCGGACGCTGCCGCTGATCCGCTACGAGATGAGCGACAGCGTCAGCCCGGCCGGGCGGCACGACTGCCCGTGCGGGCGGCCCTACGCGCTGATCGCCGGGATCCAGGGCCGGGAGCAGGAGGCGCTGACCTTCCCGACCGCCCAGGGCGGATCCCGCGCCGTGCAGCCGATCGTCTTCCACCACGTGATGGACGCCGTACACACCGCCGGCTGGCAGATCACCCAACTCCCCGGGGGCGAGCTCGAGGTCCTGCTGCTCCCGGTCGGCCCGGTCGGCCCGGTCGAGGAAACTCTGGTCGCTCGCGACGTCGCCGAGGCGTTGACCGAGCAGGGCGTGCTCCCGCCCCCGGTCCGGGTACGGACGGTGACCGCCATCCCCCGCACCTCGCTCGGCAAGGCCCCGCTGATCCGGGCCGAACGACCCTGTACGGCTACCCCCTAGGGGTATATGGCCGCGACCGTCGACGAAGGAGGCAGCGATGACGGCGCAGCGCACCACGACCGGGCCGGTCGAGACCGCGGTGCTGGAGGTGCGCGGGGTGCGGTGGGCGAGCGAGAAGGCCGTCGTCGAGACGGTGCTCGGCCGACGGCCCGGCGTGCACGCGGTGGAGGCCAACCCGGTCGCACAGACCGCGACCGTCCGTTACGACCCCACCCGCACCACGGTCGCCGAGCTGGCGGGCTGGATCCGCGACTGCGGCTACGCCTGCCGGGGGCGCTCGGTGCCCGAGCACGTCTGTGATCCGCTCGCCGAGGCCACCTCCCACGACACGAGCGTCGAGCAGGTCGTTCCCGTCGGCCACGAGGCCGCGCACGCCGTTGCCGCACCGGAGGCGGGGGTGTCCCCGCACGAGATGATGGGGCACGGCGGCCACGGCGAGATGTCGATGGCGGCGATGGTCGCCGACATGCGCAACCGGTTCCTGGTCGCGGCCCTGCTGTCGGTGCCGGTGCTGCTGTGGTCCCCGATCGGGCGCGAGGTGTTCGGCTTCACCGCACCGGCCCCGTTCGGCCTGCGCGACGACGTGTTCTCGTTGATCCTCAGCCTGCCGGTGATCTTCTACTCGGCGTGGATCTTCTTCGACGGTGCGGTCCGGGCGTTGCGGGCCCGCACGCTGGACATGATGGTCCTCGTCGCCGTGGCCGTCGGCGCCGGCTGGGGCTACTCGCTGGTGGTCACGCTGACCGGCGGCGGCGAGGTGTTCTACGAGGCCGCAACGGTGCTGACCGCGTTCGTGCTGCTCGGGCACTGGTTCGAGATGCGGGCCCGCGGCGGCGCCAACGACGCCGTCCGCGCCCTGCTCGACCTGGCCCCGCCCCGCGCAGTGGTACTGCGCGACGGGCGGGAGATCGAGGTCCCCACCTCCGAGGTCGTGGTCGGCGACCTGCTGCTCGTGCGGCCCGGAGCCAAGATCCCGGTCGACGGCACCGTCACCGACGGCGAATCCGACGTCGACGAGTCCATGGTCACCGGCGAGAGCCTGCCCGTGCACAAACAGCCCGGCAGCGAGGTGGTCGGGGCGACCCTCAACGCCGACGGCACCCTGCGGATCCGCGCGACCAAGGTCGGCGCCGACAGCGCCCTGGCCCAGATCGTCGCGCTGGTCCAGCAGGCACAGAACTCCAAGGCGCCCGGGCAACGGCTCGCCGACCGGGCCGCCTTCTGGCTGGTGTTCGTCGCCCTGCTCGGCGGCGCGGCCACCTTCGCGGCCTGGGCGCTGTTCTCCGGCGAGCCGCTCACCACCGCCCTGCTGTTCGCCATCACCGTCGTCGTCGTCACCTGCCCCGACGCCCTCGGCCTCGCCACCCCCACCGCGATCATGGTCGGGACCGGGCTGGGCGCCCGCCGCGGCGTGCTGTTCAAGAACGCCACCGCGCTGGAGTCCTCGGCCCGCATCGACACCGTGGTGATGGACAAGACCGGCACCCTGACCAAGGGTGAGCCGGAGGTCACCGACCTGGTCACCGACGGGATCGACGAGCACGAGCTGCTCGCCCTGACCGCGGCCGTGGAGCGCAACTCCGAACACCCGCTGGCCCGGGCCGTGGTCGCGCACGCGGAGGTTCGCGACGCCCGCGCCCCGTCCGTCGAGCAGTTCACCAACGTGCCCGGACACGGCGCGATCGCCACCGTCGACGGCCACCGGGTCGCGGTGGGCAACCGGCGCCTGCTCGAACGCGAAGCCGTCACCGTCGGCGACCTCGAGCACCGCCGCGACGAGCTCGCCGGAGCCGGACGCACCACGGTGCTCGTCGCCGTCGACGGTCGTGCCGCGGGGCTGATCGCCCTCGCCGACGCGCCTCGCCCGACCGCCGCCGCGGCCGTCTCGGCCCTGCACGAGCTCGGCGTGCAGGTCGTCATGCTCACCGGCGACAACGAGGCCACCGCCCGCCGGATCGCCGACCGGCTCGGCATCGACACCGTCATCGCCGAGGTCCTGCCCGGCGACAAGGCCGCGCAGATCACCCGCCTGCAACAGCAGGGCCGCCGCGTCGCGATGGTCGGCGACGGCGTGAACGACGCCCCCGCGCTGGCCCAATCCGACCTGGGCATCGCGATCGGCGCGGGCACCGACGTCGCCATCGAGACCGCCGACGTCGTCCTCATGCGCTCCGACCCGCTCGACGTGCCCATCGCCCTGCACATCGGCCGCGGCACCCTGCGCACGATGCGGCAGAACCTCGCCTGGGCCGTCGGCTACAACGCCATCGCCCTGCCGATCGCCGCCGGCGTCTTCGCCCCCGCCTTCGGCCTGGTCCTGCGACCCGAGATCGCGGCCCTGTCCATGTCCGGATCCAGCTTCCTCGTCGCCGTCAACGCGCTGCTGCTCAAGCGGCTGCGCCTCCCCCAGCCCCCACCGGCCGACCAGATCCCGGCGCCCGCGGAAAGCGCTCCTGTCCAGCCGGTGACCCGCTGAACCACCGAACCCGGCCATCGCCACCACTCTCGGAATTCGCCACCGGTCGGGCCCTTGGCTGATGCCGATTCGTGGCCAGGCGCCCCGGCCGAATCGTGCCGCCGACAGCGCGTCCGCCCGGCGTGCGCGGGCTGTTTCTGCTCGGTGACAGCAGTATCCTGCTATGACTGCGACGGCTGGGGAGGGCGGCGACCCCGACGGGCCGGCACGTCCCGCTTTCACCCGCTGTCAGCCGGCTTGACAAGGCGAAAGGGTCGGAGCGGCGAAAGGATCGCGGCGATGAGCGTTGGTCAGCATGAAGAGCCTCGCGCGAGCGGAATGTCGGCAGACCGCGGTGTCCTGGCCCTGAGCGGTGCACTACTGCTCGGAGGCTTCGTCGTGAACGCGATCCAGAGGATGCTCCTGCATCCGACCGGCGCAGAAGACGACCACCAGGCGATGTTCACCGCGTACTCGGTGAGTGGCGCCTGGGTCGCTACTCACCTTGCCGAATTCGTCCTCGTGCTCGTGGCCCTCGCAGGATTGCTCGTGCTCTGCCTCGCTCTGCGCCGAGAGGCGCCGTACCTCGCGCTGCTGGCCTTCGGTGCGATCATCGCGAGCGGTGCGACATGGACCGTTCTTCAGGCGGTGGACGGCGTCACGCTCAAGCAGACCGTGGACGCCTGGGCCGCCGCGGCGGAGCCTGAGAAGGCGACTCGCTTCGCCGATGCCGAAACCACTCGGTGGATCGAGTGGGGGGTCCAGAGCTACTTCCGGGTCCTGCTCGGTGTGGCGTTCCTGCTTGTGGGCGCGGCGGCTGTGGTGAGCCGCCTCGTGCCGAGCTGGCTCGGCGGGCTCCTGGTGGTCGGTGGGCTGCTCTCCGTCGCCATAGGAGTCTCCATCGGTTACGAGGGTCTGGAGAGCGGCTTCCAGGACGCCGTCGGCATCGCCCTCCAGATCGTCATCCTCCTCCTCGGCATCGGACTGCTCGTCGTCAGTCGCCGGGCCGGGGCGCCGCGCACCAGCACCCCGGCGGCCAGCACCTAGAGCTCGGGGCAGGGAGGCCTGCTCGGCAGCCGCGCTGCCTATGTGGCGGAGGCGTACGGGGGCTCTGCCGAGTCGGTCCCGGTGGGTTCGTGCTCCTCTGCGGCGACCCATCGCTTCGCCGCCTCGAGCTCCGCGACCGGGAAGCCGCGCAGCCGACCGGGCACGAGGAGGGAGAGCACCCGCAGCGCGGGCCGCAGCCACGTCTCGTCGCTGACGACCGCCACCCGTTCGTAGGAGGTGGGATGGCGCACGGCGAAGGCGATCTCCTCCTGGAACTCGTCGGACTCGTAGTCACG
Source organism: Pseudonocardia yuanmonensis (assembly GCF_039542425.1). Classification (NCBI taxonomy): domain Bacteria; kingdom Bacillati; phylum Actinomycetota; class Actinomycetes; order Pseudonocardiales; family Pseudonocardiaceae; genus Pseudonocardia; species Pseudonocardia yuanmonensis. The sequence continues at coordinate 65,695 of NZ_BAABIC010000013.1, read as the reverse complement.
GAGCTGGGGTCCGAAGAGGTACAGGAGCCGGAGCTTCGCCCCCCGCGCGATCTCCTGGCGCAGGACCGGCGCCACGACCTCCTCGAAGTCGTCGTCGTCGACCTTGCCGGCCGCCTCGAACCCGATCGTCCCCGCCGGCATGTGGGACATCCGCTTCAGCACGCTGACCTCCTCGCGATCGCCACGGCCGGAAGGCGCCACGGCCACCGTGCCGTCCCCCGTCGGGCGGTGTGTCATCCCCGCGGGGTGAACGCCGAGGTGCCGACGGGACCGGCTCACGGAACGCGCACCGGGGACTGCGGCGCACACGTGGTCCTCCTCCGAGGCTGAGGCCGGCTCATCCCGGATCGGGGCACCCTCGACACCCTTGCGTGCCGCCCCCACGAGCACCGGACGGCGGAGGATGCGGCCGACCTGGAGGTGACGGCGTGACGAGCGTTCCCGAGCCGAAGGTCTCCGTGCCACGGCTGCCGGCCGACACCGTCCGACGCCCGCTGCTGCGCCGTGAACTCGACAAGATCTGCGACGTCGGGCTCGTGTGCGCGCCCGCCGGGTACGGGAAGACCCTGCTGCTCGCGGAGTGGGCCGCGGCCGCACGCCCGGGGTGGGACACCGCATGGGTGCACCTCGACAGCGACGACGACGACCCGCGCCTGTTCTGGAGTGCCGTGCTCGCCGCCCTCGCCCGCTGCCCCACGATCCCCGCGACCAGTGTCGTCCGGACCGGCCCCGGCGGTCGGGGCTGGGACCTGACGGCGGCCGGACGGCCCGAGTTCGGGGCCGAGGTCGCCGTCGCACTCGCCGAGCTCGACCGTCCCGTCCGCCTGGTGCTCGACGACCTGCAGGAGCTGCACTCCCCCGAGGTCCTGCGCGACGTCGCGAGGCTCCTGCGGCACCGTCCGCGCACGATCCCCGTTGCCCTGGGGTCCAGATCGGACCCGGCGATCGGCCTCCAGCGCCTCCGGCCCGAGGGCCGGCTGGTCGAGCTGCGGACCGATCGGCTGCGCCTGGACCGCGACGAGGCCGAGGCGCTCCTGCGCGCGGCCGGGGTGCGGCTGCTGCCGGACCAGCTCGACCGGGTGTACCGCCGGACGGACGGATGGCCCGTCGGACTGCGGTTCGCCGCCACCGCACTGGCTGCAGCGCCCGACGTCGAGGGCTTCCTGTCCAGGTTCTCGGGCGAGGACCGCGCCGTCGCCGACTACCTGATCGGTGAGGTCCTCACCGGCCTGCCGCCGTCCTCGGTCGAACTGCTGCGACGGACCAGTGTCTGCGACGAGATCCCGATGGCACTCGCCGTCGAGCTGTCCGGCCGGGAGGACGCCGGCCACGTCCTCGGCGATCTCGAGTCCCGGACCGCCCTGGTCCGCCCGCACAGCCGACGGCCGGGCACGTACCGGCTGCAGCCGCTGGTCCGCGGCCTTCTCCTGGCCGACCTGCACCGGCGCAGCGCGCACCGCCCGGCCGCCCTGCACGCCGCTGCGGCCCGATGGTGGCTGCAGCGGGATCGACCGGTGACGGCGCTGCAGCACGCATCGCAGGCCGACGACGCGGCGCTCCTCGTCGACGCGATCGCACGCGTCGCCGTGCCCCTGCTGGTCCGGGGGCAGCACGGACAGGTGCGCCGCGCACTACGGACGGCCGGCGGCAGCGCCGTCGATCCCTGGTCGTCCGTCGTGGAGGCGCTGGCCGCCGACCAGTCCGGGGACCACCCGGCCGCTGTCGCCGCGGCGCGGCAGGCCCACCGCTGCTGGCCGTCGGATCCGCCGGCGGGGCTGACCGTCCTGGGCGCGATCGCGGACGAGCTCGGCGGCCTCCCGCAGGTCGGGCACGGCGCCGGGCCGGACGAGGAGTTCTCGGCCGCCTCCGGGTGCCCGCTCGGCACCGAGGCCGAGGCGCTCCTCCAGGTCGCCCGCTGTGCGGCTCGGATTCGTGGCCGACGGGTCGAGGACGACGTGCGACCCGTCCGACGCGTGCTGGACGACGTGCTGGTCCCTGCCCGGCACGCAGGCTGGGACCACCTGCTGGTGCAGAGCCGCACGACCGCGGCCGCCGCGGCCGTGGCGGACGGCGACGTGTCCGCCATGCGCGAGCACGCGGCTCACGCCCATGCGCTCGCGACGGCCCGGCGATGGACCTCGTCGCCCGCCGCGCTCGGCGCCGTCGTGCTGCTCGCCCACGCCGCGCTCCTCGCCGCGGAGCCGGACCAGGCCCTCCGGCTCGTCCGCGAGGCGCTACCGCGGGCGGGAACCGCGGAGCCCCGGCTGCGGTTCTCCCTGCTCGCGGTGCGCGGTGCCGCCACCACGGACCTCGGCGACCACCGACTCGCCCTGACCACACTCCAGCAGGCGCGGGTCGTCCTCGCCGACCACGAGGCCGACCCGGTCGACCTCGCGCTCGCGGCGACGGCGGAGTTCGACGCCGCCATCCGCCTCGGTCACCACGCCGCGGCGCGGTCCGTGCTGAGCTGGCTCGCCGGGCGGTGCGGCGCGACCGGCGAGATCCTGCTCCTGCGGGCGCGGTCGGACGTCCTCGGCGGCCGTGGGGAGCCGGCCCGGGTGACCCTTCAGCGGCTCGTCGACGGCGGGGCGCCGACCGCGCTGCCCTCGACGGTCGTGGAGGCCCAGCTGCTGCGCTGCGACCTCGCGGTCCGGGCGGGGGACGGGTTCGCCGCGCGCCAGGCCCTGCGGGCCGCGGTCGAGATGGCCGAAGCGCACGACCTGGTGCGGCCCTTCGTGCACGTCGGCCCGGCGGTACGGCAGCTGTTGGCCCACCAGTACGGCAGCCTGGAGGTGGCGCACACGGTGCCGGGACGTGCCCTCGCACTCGCGGCCGGGGATCCCGAGGGGCTCGACGCCGTGCTCAGCAACCGTGAGCACGATGTGCTGGAACTGTTGCCCTCCCTGAGGTCCCTCGAGGAGATCGCCGCCGACCTCAGCGTGTCGGTCAACACGGTGAAGACCCACGTCCGGTCGATCTACGCCAAGCTGGGCGTCGGCAACCGGCGCGACGCCGTCGTCGTCGGCTACGAGCACGGCCTGATGCACCGCACCGCGTCGTCCGCGCTGCCCACCGCCGGTCACACGGCCGCGCCCGGTCACGCACGGACGCGCTTCCAGCACGATCACCACGGGGCTGTCGGCTGATCCACACCCGGTCAGCGGCGACGGACCAGGCGGCGCGCGGTCCGGCGGGCGGCGCGCCGTCCGCTGCGGCGCGCGAGCCTGCGGTCTCGGCCCAACATCGACGTCCTCCCACTCCTCGATCCGGCGCTGAGACGGTGCCTCGGACGGCGTCCTCAGACGGTGTCCTCGGACATGGCCACGATCGCCTCGGCCTCCTGCGCCGCGACCAGACCGACGCCCACCAGGTCCAGGGGGCTCACGAACTCGGAGGCGAGCCTGATGCCGCCGGCCTGCGCGACGGCGTCGCGGAGCGGGATGGCCCAGCGGTGTTCGAGCAGGACGAGCGCGGCGGCCGTTCCCTCGGGGATGTCGGCCAGGGCGTCCCAGGCCTCCTCGTCGAGGAGCTCCTCCTCGTGGGACATCGCCTCGGCGCCGAGCGCGGCACCCTCCTCCGGCGTGAGGCCGGCGCCGACCCCGACCAGCGCGCCCACGACGGCGCCGAACTCGGCCCGCTCGGCCTCGTCCAGCTGGGTCTCCTTCAGCACGGTGACCTCGCCGCCCACCGCCTTCTGCACCGCAAGGAAGTCGATCACCCGGACCATGTCGTCGTCACGGAGCCGCTCGAGCTCCGCGCGGATGCGGCCCTGGAAGTTCGGGTGGTCGAACCCGAGCACGAGCATCTGCACCGGACCGATCGTCATCGTCGTCCTCCTCCGTCGTGCGGGCCGCACCACACGGCTGGTCCTGTTGCGTCGCAATAAGCAGCTCGTGCGGGGCGAGGCTTCCGGCAGTGTCCGTCGGCGACGCTGCGGGCCGGTCATCCGTCGCGGGTGGCTTCGGCCCCGGCAGCGTGAGGCCGATGGAGTACGTCTTCCGGACCAGGCGGAGAAGTGCCGGATGAGGCCTTTCGCCACTTCGCACCGTCGGGCGAGGCTGGCACCATCGGACGGTCGGCCGGGTCGATCGTCGGTGTCTCGGGCTGAGGACGGCGACCGCGAGGAGTCGCGGAGACCACGACCCACGGGCAGGGGCGATGGCGCGACATCGAGCGGTCAGGATGAGGAGGGCGAGCGGGCGCTCCCCTGAGCCCGCCCGCGCGACGGTGCGGGTTCCCAGTGCCGGCGGCCTCGTGCGACGGCCCCGGCTGCACGACCTGCTCGACGCCGACCTGACCGCTCCGGTGATCCTGGTGGCCGCGGCTGCTGGGTGGGGCAAGACGGTTCTGCTGAGCTCGTGGGTGGACACCGGATCGCACGCCCGCACCGTCGCCTGGCTGAATCTCGAGGCCATCCACGACGCTCCCCAGCCCTTCTGGCGGGCCGTCGCAGCGGCGCTGCGCGACGCGCCGGGCGAGGCGACGGTCCAGGCCCTGCAGGACGTCGTCGTGGGCTCCGTGACGACGGAGTACCTGCCGAGCGCCGTCGCCGACGCGGTGCGGAGCGTGCGGACCCCGGTCGTCCTCGTCCTGGACAACCTGCACGAGATCACCTCGTCGGAGGTGCACCGCGGGATCCTGCGCCTCGTGGAGCGCCCCGTGGCGGGCCTGTCGATCGTCGTCGCCACACGCAGGGACCCGCCGTGGCCCCTGCAACGGTTGCGGGTGGCCGGGTCGGTTCGCGATGTCCGGGCCGCCGACCTCGCGTTCCGGCACGGCGAGGCCGCAGAGCTGTTCGGGCTCCTCGGGTTGGAGCTCACGCCCGTCCAGGTGGACCGGCTGCTGGACCGGACCGAGGGATGGGCGGCAGGACTCCGCCTGGCCGCGCTGCACCTGCAGGGCCGCGCGGACCTCGACGCCGCGGTCGCCGCGTTCTCGGGCGACGACCACACCGTCGCGGGATACCTGCTCACCGAGGTGCTCGACCAGCAGGCCCCGGAGCTGATGACCTTCCTGATCGAGGTCAGCGTGGTCGATCTGGTCTGTGCCGATCTCGCCCAGGCGCTCACGGGTCGCCCCGACGCCGGCCAGGTGCTCGCCGACCTCGCCGGTGCCCACCTCTTCGTCCGCGAGGTGGACCGGCCCGGCCGCTGGTTCCGGCTGCACCGCCTGGTCCTCGACATCCTCAGGGCGCGGAGCCTGCCCTCCCGGGAGCGCCGCGACCTGCACCGTCGGGCGGCCGAATGGTTTCGCGGGAACGACATGCCCCTCGAGGCCATCCACTCCTCGGTGACCGCGGGCCTGTGGCGGCTGGCCGCCGACCTGACGGGCACCCATGCGCTGGCGCTCGTGATGGGCGGCGACGGCCGACGGCTTGAGCGCGTGTTGGCCCAGGTTCCCGCCACCGTGGCGGCCGTTCACCCGGAGCTCGCCGCAGGGCTCGCCGGAGCCCGGGTCGCGCAGGGGATCGGGCTCGACGTGCCCCGCCTCCTGGAGGCCGCCCGGACGGTCCACGTGGACGGCCTCCCGAGCCGGCGCAGGGGTCGAGCCGAGGTGCTGCGGCTGATGAGCGCCGGCGGTTTCGGCAGGCTTGTCGGCGACTGGGGCGCGGTGCGCGACGCCTACCGGCAGGTCCCGCTCGAGCCGGGCGCTCTCGCGGCGCTGGGGATGGCCGGCGGGGAGCTCGTGCCGGTGGTCGCGCACAACAATCTCGGGACCGCCGCCTTCTGGACCGGCGATCTCGACGCCGCCGAACGTCATCTCACGGCTGCCGTCGAGGCCGCGGTGCCCGGCGTCGTCCTGGCGCAGCTGAACGCCCTGTCCTATCGCGCACTGCTCCGGGCCGAGCGTGGCGAGCTCGACGCCGCCGAGAGCGAGGCACGCAAGGTCCTCGCCACGGCGGCCGCCGCCGGGATGGAGGACACGGCACAGGTGGCGGCGGCTCACCTGGTGCTGGTCGAGGTGGCTCTGGACCGTGGGGATCCCGAGGCCGCCGACGAGCGGTCGGAACGCCTGGCGGCGTTCGAGACCGTCACCGCCGAGCCGCACGTGCGGTTCCTGGCCGCGCTGCTGGCGGCCGAGCGGCTGGCGACCGCCGACGAGCACGAGTCCGCCCTCGCGAACCTGCGGGCACAGCTCGACGCGGACGCCGATCGGGTGCCGCCCCTGCTGCTCGAACGTGCCCGGCTCCTGGAGGCTTCGCTCCTGGCGAAGACGGGCGAACCCGAGCGCACCCTCGTCGTCCTCGACGACATGGGGACCCCGACCACGCCGGCCGCTCTGCTGAGCGCGGCGCGTCTCCGGCTGCGCCTGGGGGACCAGCCGACCGCGGAACAGCTCCGTCGTCGCGTCGCCGATCCACCGACGGTGCGGCTCCACGTGCAGGTCCGGATCCTCGACGCGCTACTGGCCGACGCGGTCGGCGAGGAGGCCCGCGCCCGGGACCGGCTCGAGGACGCCCTCGTCGCCGCCCTGCCGTGCGGGCTCCGGGGTCCGTTCCTCGCCGAGGGCGCGGAGCTCCGGCCGCTCCTGCAGGCGTGTCTCGAACGGGGCACCGCGACGCCGGAGTTCGCCCTCGACCTGCTCGCGCGCATCCTCGCGGGCCCGCAGGAGGCCGGCGGGGTCCATGCGCTCGTCGACCCACCGACCGAGCGGGAACGGACGGTCCTGCAGTACCTCTCCAGCAGTCTCAGTAATGCCGAGATCGCCGCCGAGCTGTACGTCTCGGTCAGCACGGTGAAGACTCACCAGCGAGCCCTCTACCGGAAGCTCGGAGCGTCCGGCAGGCGCGACGCGGTGCGCCGGGCGCGTCTCCTGGGGCTGCTCTGACCACGGAACCGGATCGGATCCGCACTCATCCGGAGCGGATGGTGCGCGGTCGGGCCGGGGCCGGGGACCGTCGACGTCCTCGTCGACCGACCGCCACTGAGGAGGTCAGGGTGAGCTGCGAGTACTCGGTTCGGGTTCGGGGACGTCTCAGCCCGGCGCTCCTGGCGGCGCTCGATCCCCTCCGCCCGGCCCACCCCACGGAGACGGAGCTGCGTGCGCGGGTCGACGACCAGGCGGAGCTGCAACAGCTGCTGGCCCGACTGCAGGACCTCGGGATCGAGCTCGTCGGACTCCAGCGCATCCCGACCGGGCCGCAACGGGTGCCGCGTCCCTGACCTGCGTCCACCTGCCGGACCCGTCCGAGGACGCCATGACCACCCGTCCGGGATGACCCTCCGTCGTTCCTGGTGGCTCGACACTCGACCGCACGGTTGCGGCGACGTCGCCGTGCCGCGGGTCGAGGAGGCGCTGAATGGCACAACCCGTCGGCGAGCCCGGCCCTCCGTTCCTGCGGCCCGTGATGCCGGTGGGAGACCGCCGGGAATCCGCGCGATCGGCGCCCACGCAGGTCGGCGACCGGGCCGGAGTGCTGGTCGCCGTGTTGCGGGCGGAGGTCGAGGCCGCCGTCGACCGCGGTGTGGTCACGCGGGGCGAGGCGGAGGAGGTGCTCGCCCGCCTGGCGATCGTCGTGGACCAGGCGGTCCACGGGCGCTGAGCGCCGCGGCCGCGGCGCGGCCCACGGAACATTCCGGGCGACGGCCGGTCCGCCGCCCCCGAACGCCGGAGGCATCGTGGACACCGTCGACAGCTCCACACGGAGCACCCGCGGAGCGCGCGCGTTCCGCACCGCCGCGGCGGGCCTGCTCGGGCTCGCCGCACTCGCGGGATGCTCCTCGCCCGCCGCCGCTCCGCCGTCCGCCCCTCCCGCACCACCGGCCACGACGTCGGCGCCCGCGCCCGCCACCTACTCACCCGAACTGTGCACAGCTGCGACGGAGTTCCAGACGGCCGCCAACGCACTGCTGCAGCTCGACGCGACGAAGGTCGGCACCGAAGGCGTCAAGGCCGCGCTCCAGGACCTGGCGAATGCCGGACAGAACCTGGCCACCGCGGCAACCGCCCAGTTCGGTCCCCAGGTCGACGCACTCGAGCAGGCGCTCGGCTCCCTCCGGACCACGGTCACGAGCATTCAGGACCAGGCGACGCTGTCGGCGAAGCTGGGCGCGATCGCGGGGTCCGTCGCGCAGGTCGAGGCCGCCGCGAAGCCGATCGTCGACAGCGTCCGGACGGGGTGCCCGGGGGTACCTCCCGTCGCGACCCCGCCGCCCTCCTGACCCGCGCCGCCGGCCCAGCGCGTGCTCCGGCGCCCCACGGACCGGTTCATTCCCCGGGGATGAGGGAGCCGGCCGCGCCGGGAGGAAGCCTGGCAACCGGCGGACGAGACGGCGAGGAGAACCGGAGTCGAAGGCCCATGCATTACGAGTTCCGTGTCGACGGGGTTCTGTCCGACGAGGCGCGCGCGGCCCTGAGCGGTATGAGGATCACCGTGCTCCCACCCCAGACCGTGATCGACGGCGAGGTGCTGGACGACTCGCACCTGCACGGGATCATCGCCCAGCTCGACGCACTCGGTCTCACCCTCGTGTCGGTCCTGCCGAACCCGGGCGTGGGGTGAGGTCCGCGCCGCCCAGGAGCCTCACGGAACCGGCTCGACCGCCGGCGCTCGCCCGGACGAGGTGATGCCGAGCGGTGGCGCGTGGCAGAGGGTGCGCTCGCCAGCCTCGCATCCGAGGAGGACCGCGATGTCCGTCGTCGACCGACCCGACAAGCCCGGCCCTGCCGTGGCGACCGAGGCGCCGAGCGCACCCACCATCCCGCGGACGTCCGCGCCCGCGCCGGATGCAGCGGGGCCGCTCACCTCTGCCGAGCGGGCGGAGCTGCAGCGCCTGCGCGCCGAGCTCGCCGCGCTTCGGGCCGCGCCTCCGCCGCCGCCCCCGCCGTCCCGGCGACCGCGCGGCCCGGTCCGGTGGGCCTCGATCGCTTCGGCGGTCCTGCTGGTCCTGGGGCTGCTGCTGGTCCCCGTGTCCGTGCTCGCGATCTGGACGAACAACCAGATCTCCGACACCGACCGGTTCGTGGCGACCATGGGCCCGGTCCTCGAGGACCCCGCGGTGCAGACCGCGGTGGCCGGCCGGGTGACCCAGGAGATCTTCGCCCAGGTCGACGTCCAGCAGCTCGCGAACCAGGCGGTGGACGCGCTCGCCGCGCAGGGCCTCCCGGCCCCGATCGCCGACCGGCTGCACGGGCTCACCGGGCCGCTCGCCGACGGGACCCGGAGCTTCGTCCAGGAGAAGGTCCAGGAGCTGGTGAGCAGCCCGACCTTCGTCGCCGCCGGGCAGCAGGCGCTGACGGTGACCCACGAGCAGCTCGCGGCGGTGCTCGCCGGTCAGTCCTCGGCGATCAGCGTCCAGGGCACTCACGCCGTCCTCGACCTCTATCCCTTCATCGAGGCGGCGAAACAGCGGCTCGTGGCCGACGGCTTCGAGCTCGCCGCGAGGATCCCCGCCATCCACCCGACGGTCCCGCTGTTCCCGGCCAGTACCCTGATCCGCGCCCAGACGCTCTACCAGCTGCTCGACGTGTCGGCCACCTGGCTGCCCTGGGTCACCCTCGCGTTCCTGATCGGCGGGGCCCTGCTGGCCCGGAACCGACGGCGGGCGACGTTGGTGATCGGCCTCGCCGTGATGGGCACCATGCTCGCCCTGGCCGCGGCCCTGCTCGTCGTCCGGGGCGTCGTGGTCGGCGCCGTGGCCGAGCAGTCCTCCGCCGCGGCGGCGTCGGCGTACGACATCCTCGTGCGATTCGTCCGCGCCGCGCTGCGGACGCTGTTCGTCGTCGGGCTCGTCGTGGCGCTCGCGGCCTGGGTGACCGGCCCGTCGTCCGCGGCGGTACGGATCCGCCGCGCGCTGGCCCGCGGGGTGGCGTCGCTGCGCAGGGGCGCGGTCGCCCGCCGGCTCGCCGAGGGCCCGGTGGGTCCGTGGGTCCACGACCACCTCGGTCTGCTCCGCACCGCACTGGTGGTCCTGGCCGCACTCGTGGTCGTGCTGCTCGACCGGCCCTCGGGCGTGACCGTCCTGGTGGTCGTCCTGGTGCTCCTGGTCCTGCTCGGGGTCGTGCAGTTCCTCGATCAGCCACGCCCCACGAACCGCCCGTCGGCGCCGGCACCGCCCGTCCCGGACCCGCAATCACCCGTCCCGGATGGCACGGGGGCGGCCGTCACGGGCGATCGTCACGACTGACATCGGGAACGTGCGAAAGGGGTCGTGATGAGCACGCACGCCACGCCGCATCGGGCCGAACCCGCTGCGACCACGGTGGGTACCGGATGGACCACGACCTTCGCCCTGTTCGCGGCGGTCCTGATGATGCTCGCCGGCGCGTGCGGTGTGCTCATCGGCATCGCGGCGATCCTGCGCGACGAGGTCTACGTCCGGACGCCGCAGTACCTCTACACCCTGGACCTGACGACGTGGGGATGGATCCACCTGGCCCTCGCCGTGCTGCTCGGCGCCGCGGGTGCGGGGGTGTTGTGGGGTGCCACGTGGGCGCGCACCGTCGGCATCCTGGCGGCCGGCATCAACCTCGTGGCGCATTTCGCGTTCCTGCCGTACTTCCCGGTCTGGGCCCTCGTGGTCATCGCGCTCGACGCGCTGGTGATCTGGGCGCTCGCCGTGTACCAGGGCGAGCCCGTCTGAGGCGACCGACCGCCGGCCGGAGCGACTCCGGTCCCTGACCCACCCGTTCGCGACGGGTGAGCCTGCACACCTGGAGAGAAGGGGTTGGACATGCTGCTCGCACAGAGCCAGTACCCGTTGCTGGACCTGTTCTGGACGATGCTCGTGTTCTTCGGGTTCGTCCTGTGGTTCTGGTTGATGTTCGTGATCTTCGGCGACATCTTCCGGCGTGACGACATCGGCGGCTGGGGCAAGGCCGGCTGGACCGTCCTGATCATCATCCTGCCGATCGTCGGGTCGCTCGTGTACCTGATCGCGGAGGGCCGGAAGATGGGCGAGCGGCGCGAGGCCGACGTGGCCGCCGCCCGTAACGCCTACGAGCGCGACGTCCGCAGGATCGCCGGGGCGAACGGGACCACCGGCGGCCCGACCGAGCAGATCGCCGAGGCGAAGCGCCTGCTCGACCAGGGCGCGATCACCCCGGACGAGTACGAGGCGCTGAAGGCAACGGCGCTCGGCCGGTCTCTCGGCGAGCCCGCTCGCTGACCGCTACCGGGACCGGGGAGGCGTGATGTCCGCAGGCCCGACCGCACCCGCGCCGAACCGGCTCCGGCACCCTGCCGAGATCTCGTTCCGGGGAGCCCTGTCGGCGCACAACGGCGCATCGGCGTGAGCACCGGCGGGGGCGTCGACCGCCAACAGGCACGCGGGGGTCAGCGGACCCTCGGGCTCCTGCTCGCCATGGCGATGTTCGTGCTGGTGGTCGACACGTCCCTGATGAACGTGTCGATCTCGGCGGTGGTCCACGACCTGGGCACCACGGTCAGCGGCGTGCAGTCCGCGATCGCGCTCGAGGCGCTCGTGTCCGCCGCGTTCATCCTGATCGGCGGCAAGGTCGGCGACCTCGTCGGGCGCAAGCGCGCCTACCTGCTCGGGCTGCTCGGCTACGCCGTGGGCGCGGCCGCCATGACGGTGGCGCAGGGCCTGACCGCGGTGATCGTGTTCTGGGCCGTGATCGGCGGGCTCGGCGCATCGCTGCTGCTGCCCGCGATGCAGTCGCTCATCCACGGCAACTTCGACGGGCCGGCCCGCAGGAAGGTGTACGCCCTGGTCGGAGCAGCGGCGGCGATCGCGGCCGCCGTGGGCCCGCTGCTCGGCGGCTTCATCACGACCTATCTGTCCTGGCGGGTCGGGTTCGCGCTCGAGGTCGTCGTGATCGTGGTGGTGCTGTGCGGGGCGAAGCTCGTGCGCGACGTCCCGTACACCGGCCCGCGGGGCATCGACGTCGTCGGCGCGGGCCTCTCGGTCGTCGGGATGGGCGGCCTGGTCCTCGGGATCCTGGTCTGGCAGGAGGGCGGCGAGCGCGTCGGGCTCGTCCTGGCCGTCGGCATCGCCGGGCTGGTCGGTCTGGTGTTCTGGCTGCGACGACGAGCGCGCCACGCGCAGCCGGCGCTGCTGGACCCGGGGCTGTTCTCGGCGGCCCACTTCCGGGTCGGCGTCTCGCAGCAGATGCTGCAGCAGATCGCCCTGGGCGGCACCATGATCGTCCTGCCGATCTTCCTGCAGATGGTGCTCGAGTACGACGCCCTGCAGGCCGGCCTGACGATCGCGCCGCTGTCGCTGAGCATGTTCGCGCTCGCGCTGGTGGCCGGGAAGCGGAGCGGCCGCCGGCGGCCGAGCACCGTCGTGGGCGCAGGCTTCGGGCTCCTCGTGCTGGGCATCGTCGTCCTGCTGCCGCTCGTGCCCCGCGCCGACACCGGGTGGGTGCTCGTGGGCCCGCTCGTGATCGCCGGTGCCGGGCTGGGGCTGCTGGTGTCGCAGCTGAACAACTACACGTTGTCCCCGGTGCCGGAGGAACGCGTCAGTGAGGCGGCCGGGGTCAACTCGGCGGCCGGGTCGTTCGGGCTCTCCTTCGGCCTCGCGTTCGCCGGCGCGATCATGTTGGCCGCCCTGGCGTGGACGTTCACGGCGAGGACCGACGCCAGCACCGTCCTGCCGCCGGCCGAGAAGCAGCAGGTCGCGCAGGTGCTGGAGGAGGACGCCGAGCTGATGAGCAACACCCGGCTCGCCGAGCTGCTCGCCACCCAGCCCGAGGCGATCCGTCAGGAGATCATCCGGATCAACACCGAGGCCCGCCCGTTCGCGCTGCAGGTCGGGCTGCTCGTACCGCTGCTCGCCGCCGCCGCAGGTCTCGCCAACTGCCTGCGCATGCGGCGGCTCCCGAACCCGGCACCGTCGGGCGCGGCGGAGACGACTCTCGGGTGAGCGGACTGCGGCCACCGGCCCTCAGACGTCGGACCGGCGATCGGTCGGAGTCGGCGAGCCTGCTCGGGCCCCCGTTTCTCGCGTCGGATCCTGAAGGGCACGCATGGGTGGCACGTCGGCGCCGTCCTCGGCGGGATCGGCGCCGACGAGCCCGGGTGCTACGCAGTCCGAGGACGCGGCGGCCGGACGGGTGAGGGGCTCGCCGTCACGGTCGAGCTCGTCCGGTGGGTCGACCCGGCCGCCGGACAGGAACGCCGACATCCAGCGCGTCCGCGGGTCGACGTCGAGCAGCAGCGCCTTCGCGAGCAGCGTCAGGGGGATGGCGAGCACCGCGCCGAGCGGGCCGATCACGAAGGTCCAGAACACCAGCGACAGGAAGGTGAGGGTCAGCGAGAGGTTCACCGCGTCACTGACGAACCTGGGCTGGATCAGGGACTGGATCACGAAGTTGATCAGGCAGTAGGCGACGATCACGGTGAGCATCAGCCGGGGCCCGCCCTCGAGGAGCCCGAGCAGCGCGGGCGGTACCAGTCCGATGACGAAGCCGATGTTGGGGATGTAGTTCGTGACGAAGGCGAGCAGGCCCCACAACACGGCCAGCGGCACCCCGACGATCCAGAGGAACACGGCGTCGACGACCGCGACGATCAGGCCGAAGACCGTGGAGACGAGCAGGTAGCTGCGGCAGCCGCGGACGAACCCGTCGAGGGCCGCCACGACCGCGGTCCGCGTACCCCCGACCTGCGCGAGGCGGTGGGAGAACGCCAGTGCGTCGATGCCCATGAACAGGACCACGAGGACGAGGAACAGCAGGTTCGTGAAGGTGCCGGCCAGCCCGCCCAGCAGGTCGGTCACCAGGCTTGCGACACGGCCGAACGAGATCTGCCCGAGGGCCTGCTGGAGCTGGTCGGGCCCCACTCCGATCGAGGCCAGCCAGGCGCGGAGCTCGGCGACGAGCGCGGTGAAGCGGTCCTGGTAGAGCGGGAGGAGCGACCCGAGCCGGGCCACCGCGAGGGCCAGGGAGGCCGCCAGGCCCAGGATGATCGCCTGCAGCACGACGAGGGTGACCGTCGCGGCGAGCCAGCGGGGAACGCCCCGCCTGCGCAGGATGCCCGTCAGCGGGTGGACGCCGATCACCAGGACCAGCGCCAGGAGCACGGGGGCCAGGATCGAGCGGAACTGCTGGAGGGCCAGCGTGCTGACGAGAAGGCCGGTCACGGCCAGCACGACCACCAGGCCCCGCGGGATCCCGCCCGGCCCCGCCGCGCTGGTGTCCGGCGCGGTCTGCGTCATCGCCCTCTCCTCGAAGAGGCCCGAAGGTCGTCCACCATCCTCGCCGGGCCGCCGGTTCCCGGCCTCACCCACGCCGGATGGGACGGCCCCGCATCGCACGGGCCTCGCCGATCGTGACCAGCAACAGACGCGGGCGGTCACCCCGGAGTGGTCCGGGTGAGCTGGCGTCGGTGGAAGGCGAAGTGTTTCGCCGGGTAGGCGTAGACGTCGGCCAGGGTCATGTAGTCGACGAAGAACGGGTCCCAGCGGGTCGGGCAGCCGCCCGAAGACGCGGACCAGGAACCTCCCGGATCCGCATGGCCGCGAGTCAGTCGGACAGCCGGCTTCGATCCACCCAGGCGCTGACGTCGATGCCGTGCCGGCCGGCCATCTCGATGAGGTCCTCCAGGCGCGCGCGGTGCCGCGCCGCCTCGTACGGCTGATCGGCCTCGACAGCGGCGACGAGGCGTTCCTGGGCCGCCGTGATCTGTATGCGCAGCTCCTCGATCACGATCGTCTCCTTCCCTGGCAGTTGTCGCGGAGTGCGGCGGTGACGGGCGAAGCGGTCGGCGGACTGCCGGGCCGGCACGGAGGACTCGGACCGGGGAGCGGTCGTTCCGGCTCGCGCCGCGGCGTCGGCGCTCCAGGGACCGGGGGCGCCGGAGATGCGGTGCAGGAGTTCGTCCTGGACGAAGGCCGGCCCGGCGTCGATCCGCGTCGGCTCGAGCTGCGCACGGGTCATCCGCACCGCCGCACCCGGGACCCGCGTACATCGAGAGCCTCCTCAGCGTCCCACCACGATGTGGGACGACGTCACTGTGGCGCTCCGTGCGCGCCCTCGACAGGAGGCGACAGACCCTGAAGATGTGCCGTGCGCCACAGGCACCCGGGACGCCGGGCGGCAGTGGGGGCGACGGGCGGGCCCCGGCGGGCTCGTCCCCCGGGCAGAGTGGGCCGGCACGACCCACCCCTGCCCACGTGAGCCTGGTCAGAGGGTCGAGAGCAGCTGCTGCTCGGGCGGGATCACGAGCCGCCCGCCTCGTCGCCGGCGTCGCCCGGCTCGGTGTCGGGGACGGGTGTGGGGTGCCGCGCGAGGTCCCAGACCGCGCACCCGTTCTGCTCGATGGTGCGCAGCTGCCTGCTGGTGTCGGACAGCCAGGTGGCCAGCGGCCCACCGGGCGGGACGAGCTGCGGATCGCCGACGACGAGGAACCGGGCGCCGGCGTCGCGCAGGCGGGCGACCTCCTCGGGGGTGTGCCGGTCGGCGGGCAGGCTCCAGCCCCTGCGGTCGGCCAGGAAGAACACGATCGGCTCCTGGTAGTTGTTCGTGACGCCGTCCTCAGTCGTGGCGCTGGTCGTGCTGATCAGCGCCAGGTCGGTGGGCGTGGAGACGGCGTCGAGCTCGATCGCGCACGTGCCGAACACCCCGGCCCGATCACGCAGCGACTGGGTGAGCACGTTCACCGCCTGCGCCCCCAGCAGCACGGCGAGCGCCGCCCCGGCCGCCACCACGACCCGGCGGTTCCACCGTGCCCGCACCCGGGCCAGGGCCGCGGCGGTTCCGGCGCCGATCGCGATCGCGGCGTAGGGCAGCGAGTAGACGTGGTACTGGATGCCCAGGTCGGTGCTGGTGTAGCGGCCGGCCGCGAAGTAGTAGAGCGTCAGCGCGACCGCACCGGCGCCGAGCAAGGGCAGCGGCGACAGCCCCAGGGGCTGCGTTGCCGTCGGTGTCGTTCCGGGCCCGCTGCGCGACCGGTTCCGCCACAGCCACACCACGCCCAGCACCGCGAGAGGCAGGCCCACGAACCCGTAGACGAAGATCGTCTCGGTGCGCAGGTTGCCCAGGTAGAAGCCGGGGCTGAGCCACAACGACACGCTGCCCCACTTGCTGTCGCCGCCCGAGATCACGCCGAAGGTGTTGCCGTAGGTGGCGTGCAACGACGCGGCATGGCGCAGCCACAGCGCCGGCGCCACCAGGGCCGCCAGCCCGGCCACGTACAGCGACGGGCGCCGCAGCCGATCGCGGGCGGCGAACACCACCCACAACG
Organism: Pseudonocardia yuanmonensis; assembly: GCF_039542425.1. Classification (NCBI taxonomy): domain Bacteria; kingdom Bacillati; phylum Actinomycetota; class Actinomycetes; order Pseudonocardiales; family Pseudonocardiaceae; genus Pseudonocardia; species Pseudonocardia yuanmonensis. Next base: position 49,548 of record NZ_BAABIC010000013.1, on the reverse strand, counting down.
CGACGACCAGGCCGACGTGCAGCGACGTCGGCTTGACGAGAGCCGCCGTCGAGGTCGCGGCCGCGGCCCCGGCGAGGAGGACCGGCCGGTCCTCCTGCAGCCAGCGACAGAACCCGAGCAGGGCGAGCAGGTAGAACGCGAGCACGGTCGCCTCGGGCATGAAGGCCGTGCCCCATCGCATGAAGGCGGGGGAGAGGAAGAACGCCGCGAGCGCCCACCGGGCCGCGGCGCCGGGCAGCACCCGCCGGGCCAGGCCCCAGAAGGCCCCCGCCGCGATCAGCATGAACGCCAGCGAGACCAGCCGCCCCAGCACGATGTGCTCGCCGAGGGCGAGGTAGGTCGCGGCGGTCAACCACGGCATCAGCGGGAACTCGGTCTCGACGTAGCCGGGTCCTGCTCCGCCCCAGTTGATCTGCGGGAAGAAGATGTTCATCCCGTTCGCGGCGAAGTTGCGCGCGATCGTCGCGGTGTCGCTCTGTCGCCAGATGTCGCCGGGGTAGGCCGTCATCGGCGCGAACGCGCGCACCACGGAGAGCGCGACCACGACGGCGGCGATCGCCAGGACCCACCAGCGGAGCTGGGCCAGGTGCGTCGACCGCTGGCCGGTCTCCGGTGGCGGCGCCTCGCCGGCGTCGGAGGGGCCGGGGGCCAGACGTTCGGTGGGCAGATCGAGGTCCGGGTGCGGCGCACCCGACCGTCGCCGGGAGAACACAGCTCAGTCACCTTGCCGAGGCTCAAGGAGACGCCGGGCGTCTCGAGGGGGCGCGCACCCGCCGCGGACTCCCGACGGAGTCGGGCGGACAGGGGAGCGCGTGTCGGAGGACGTGCAGTACCGACGAGCCGGTCGGCCTAGGTCCGCATCACGCAGAGCAGGTACGGCGATGGTCGGAGCCCGGGCGGGGGAAGGTCCTCGGAGTCCGCGCCCGCCCGGTGCACCGTCGGCAGCACCTGCGTCGCAGCCGCGACGGGCGCCGTGGGTGCATGCAGGAACGTGATCGCCGTCGGCGCCACGGAGGCCTGAGCCAGGACTGCAGGTGACCCGCAGGTGTCCGTCGTTCCTGCCCGGCGGGCATCTCCGCCGCGGCCCGGGACCGGGGCGGTCATGTCCGCGGCCGCTCCGGTCACGGCCTCGGTGGGGGCGGCGCCGCTGCGGGACGGGGACGGCGCGAGGTGATCCGGCGCGAGCCGACTCCCGGCCCCGTGGGCCGCTGCGCTGGTGCCGACCTCGCCGACGTGGTGGCCTGCGAGGGCGACGTCCGACCCCGGAGCGTGCGACACCGTGTCCGTCGGGCCGTCGGTGCAGCAACACAAGGCCAGGACTCCGCCGAGCATCACCATGACCGCGACCAGGGAGACCCGGCGCAGCACGCGACCGGCGCGCACCGCTGCTCGAGAGGGCACCGCTCTGCTACCGAGCGTGCCCCCGTGCAGCCGCCCCGGCGCCCGAGTCACGAACGGGAAGCCTAAACGGGTGAGTTGAAGGGACGCTGAGGCCGCCCTTCGGCACCCTCCGCGCCGGCGCGTCCACGAGTCGGAGCGCCGGGATCCCGGCCGCGTCAGGCGCCGCGACCCGCCCCTGCGGCACACCTGCCTGCTCTCGGGGGTGTGGGACCAAGGCCCTGGACGAGTACCCCTTCTGCTCGAGCCGGCCGGAGGGGACCTTCGCTACGGGGCTGAGGGCGTTGTCCTCTGCGCGTCCCGTCGCCGTCCGGCGCACGCTGCAGTCGTCGGCAGCCCGCCGACCTCGCGGAAGGAACGGCCGATGATGTACTGGTGGGACGACCACATGAGCGGGTGGGGATACGCCCTGATGGCCTTCAGCTCGATCGTGTTCTGGGCGCTGCTGATCGTTGCTCTCGTCATGGGAGTCCGCGCGGTCCGGCACACCCGCAGCGGTCCCTCACCCGCGGACCGGCCGACGCCCGAGCAGCTGCTGGCCGAGCGGTACGCCCGCGGCGAGATCGACGACGACGAGTACCGCCACCGCCTCGGCACGCTCACCGGCGGGACCCGAGCAGACTCGCACCGATAGCCACTCCACTCCCGCCCTCGCCGGCGGACTCACGCTGAACGGCGATCGGTGATCTGTGACCCGGTGAGCCCGCGCCCGTGGGCCGGGCCGACGGCGGACCGAAGGAGGGTCGAGCAGATGATGGGTGCCGGAGGGATGGGCCTGTTCTGGGTCTGGCCGCTGCTGATCGTGGTCGGTCTCGGCCTGCTCGCGTACCTCGGTTATCAGCGAGCCCAAGGCGGGACGCGCGGTGACGAGCAGAGCGGGAACGGCGCCGGCGGCGAGGCGCGCCGGATCCTCGACGAGCGTTTCGCACGCGGCGAGATCGACGAGGAGGAGTACCGGCGTCGCCGGACCATGCTGGGTTGACTCCTCGGCCGCTCGGCCGTCGGCGGGTACTCGTGATCTCCGAGGATGCTTGCGCACCCCTCGTCCTCGGCATCGGGCTGCTCCGTGGTGAGCCGCCGCGCCGGAGTGCCTCACGCCCGCGCGGCCAGCACCTGGGGCTCGGGCACGGAGGCCTGTCCCGCTCAGCTGTGACCCGTGCGCCCCGCGGCGCGCACAGCCGCTTGGAGCACAGGGGTTTGCCCTGGTCGTCGGCTTCACATCGCAGCCGTGAAGAGCCTCGTCAGCGGCCGGAAGGTCCCGCTTCCCGGATCGGGGGCCGGGTATCTCGCCGGCTAGAACGCCGACGAAGGGACACCGAGATGGCCAACTCCACCCCGGACACGCCGGACGTCAGCGAGACGAAGCTGGCCGCGATGAAGATGGACGAGCTACGCGCCCACGCCCGCACGCTGGGCCTCGACGGGGCCGACGAGCTGCACAAGCCCGAGCTGCTGGCGAAGGTCAAGGCCCACCACTACGCGCAGGCGCACGGCGGCGAGCACCGCGACGGATCCGGCGGCGGGGCGTCGGCCGGCCGGCGCCCGACCCGGAGCGAGTTGTCGGGCATGAAGCTGGACGAGCTGCGCGCCCATGCCCGCAGGCTGCGGATCGACGGGGCCGACGAGCTGCACAAGCCCGAGCTGCTGGCGAGGGTCAAGGAGCACCACCTCGCGAGCGAGCTGTCGAGCATGAAGCTGGGCGAGCTGCGCGCGCACGCCCGCACGCTGGGCCTCGACGGGGCCGACGAGCTGCACAAGCCCGAGCTGCTGGCGAAGGTCAAGGACCACCACGGCCTGGGAGGCGGCGGCGCGTCCGGCGGCCGGCGCCCGACCCGGAGCGAGCTGTCGGGCATGAAGCTGGACGAGCTGCGCGCCCATGCCCGCAGGCTGCGGATCGACGGGGCCGACGAGCTGCACAAGCCCGAGCTGCTGGCGAGGGTCAAGGAGCACCACCTCGCGAGCGAGCTGTCGAGCATGAAGCTGGGCGAGCTGCGCGCGCACGCCCGCAAGCTGGGCCTCGACGGGGCCGACGAGCTGCACAAGCCCGAGCTGCTGGCGACGGTCAAGGACCACCACTTCGCGGAGACCCACGACGGTGGGCACCGGCCCGACGCCGACGGCGGGTCCACCGGCGAAAGCCGGCCGGCGCCCTCGGCGGAGCAGGACCACGGCGACAACGCCACCCCGGACACGCCGGACGCCGGCGAGACCACGCCGGCCGCGAAGCAGAGGGACGAGCTGCCCGCGCACCCGCCCGAGCCGGGCAGCGACGGAGACGAGGAGTTGCACTCGCCCGAGCTGCTGGCGACGGTCGAGGACGCTCCGAGTACGGCGGAGGACGGCCAGGGCTCCCCGCGGGAGGAGACGCCGCTCCACGCGATCACCGGCTCGGAGGAGCGGCTCGACGTGGGAACCGAGCCCCGCGAGACCGACCGGGCCGGCTTGGGCGCGCACATCGTGCCCGGGCACCAGCAGGTGAGCGTGCCGGCGCCGCGCGAGGAGCTCATCACCGTCGAGCCCGAGCCGATCGCCGAGGTGAACCGGGACGCCCCCGACGACGGCCCGGCGACGTCCGAGGAGCCGCCCGAGGTGGTGCTGCCCGAGGAGGCGCAGCTCTTCGCGAGGGCGGCCGTCCCGGCCGGTGTCGTCCGGCGGTTCGGCACGGAGACCCGCACTGGGCAGGAGACCGTCGGCACCGAGATCGGTCAGGAGGAGCTCGACGTCGACCCGGACGGTCCGAGCGTGCCCGGCCGGTAGCGCCGGCGTCCGGCTGCGGCCCCGTTCCGGCACCGGACGGGGCCGCAATGCCCGCTTTCGTCGTCACTCCTCCCCTCCGCGGCGGGTCAGCAACCGGCCACCGACCAGGCCCGCCACCGCCGCGGCCCCGAGCAGGCCGGCGCTCGCGACCGTTCCGAGGCCTCGATGAACGCACACCTCCGGCCGGATCACCGCGGGCTCCGGCGGGGGCGGAGGGTGCTCGGGCTGGGTCTCACGGGCGGTGGCCGCCCAGGCGGCGATGAAGATCAGAAAGCGGGTCACCGTGTAGATGAAGATCAGGAGCCCGAGGATCGGGCCGAACGCGATGCCGGTCGGGGAGCGCGTCACGATCGCCAGGTAGACCACCATCCCCTGCTTGATGAGCTCGATGCCGACCGCGGCACCGACCGCCGCCCGCCCCGCACTGCGCCAGCTCAACCGCCCGCGGGGCAGGCGCGCGTAGACCCAGAGGAACAGCAGCCAGTCGGCGAGCAGGCTCAGGACGACGCCGAGCGCGGTGAGGAGCCAGCGAACCCATCCGAGGTCGGCCAGCCCGAGGAACTCCAGGACCCGCCCGGCGAAGACCCCCGCCGCGGTGGTGATGCCGAACGACACGGCCACCGCCAGGCCCAGCCCGAGCAGCGCGACCAGGTCGACGAGCAGGCGGCGCAGGAACGGCGGCGGCTGCGGCGGTTGTCCCCACTGCTCGGACAGCGCGGCGCGCAGGTTGCTCATCCACCCCAGGCCCGTGTACATCGCGATGAGCAGGCCGACCACCCCGACCGTCGAGGCGGAGGCCACGGCCTGGTCGATGATCGAGTTCACCGTGTCGTCCAGTCCGGCCGGGAGGGCCTCGTCGACGTGTGCCCGCAGCCGCGCGAGGGGCTCCGGGTCTGTGAACAGCACCAGCGTCACCACGGCGAACGCGACCATGGTGAGGGGGACCAGCGCCAGCAGACTGAAGTACGTGATCCCGGCCGCGTAGTGGTTCCCGTGCCGTTCGGCGTAGCGCACCCCGGCGCGCACCAGGTGGTCGAGCCACGCGTGGCGCAGGCGGAGCCGGTCGAGACCGGACAGGGCGGTCGGCTGGTCGGTCACACGAGCTCCCCACGACGGTCTGCGGTGCGGCGATCCACGGTCGCGAACGCGTCGCCGGCTCCGCTCACCCGCACGGGGTGACGTGCACGGACCGGCGCCGTGCGGGGCCCACCCCGGAGTGCCGACGGGACCGGTTTCGGGGCCGCACGGCGCTGCTCGTCGACGCGGTGGGGCGGGACCGGGCACGATGCCGGGGTGGACAGGCACGCGGGCCCGAGCCTGCGCGCGAGCGGCCGCGACGTGCGTGACGGCCTGATCGGGCTCGTCGCCACAGGCTCGGCCCTGCTCGTCGCGGCGTGGGTCCTCGACGGGCTGTCCCTCTCCCCGTGGTGGACGGCGTTCGTGGTCGCCGCCGTGATGGCCGTGGTGGATGCGCTGGTGCGGCCGGTGCTGCGGGTCCTCGCCAGGCGGGCGGGCGCCGTGACCGCGCTCCTGCTGGGGGTGCTCGTGCAGGTCGTCGTGGTCGAGGTCGCGCTCCTCGCGGTGCCGTCGGCGTCGCTGGACTCCCTCGGCGACGCGCTGGCGACCCTGGTGATCGTCGCCGTGGTCTCGGTCGTGACCCGCTGGCTGCTCGGCGTCACCGACAGCTCCTACCTCGTCGCGGACCTGGTCCGCCGCGGCGAGCGACGACGTCGGCGGACACCGGCACCGGGCCCGGACGCCGAGGGCCCCGCGGTGGGCATGGTCGTGGTCCAGGTGGACGGTCTGCCGTTCCGGTTACTGCAGCACGGCATCGTCTCAGGGGTCCTGCCGACCCTGGCCCGCTGGGTGCGCTCCGGCGGCCACGACGCGGTCCGCTGGTGGGCGCGGGTCCCGTCGACCACGCCGGCGAGCCAGGCGGCCCTGCTGCACGGCACCAACGAGGGCATCCCGGCCTTCCGCTGGTACGAGAAGGACTCGGGTCGGCTGCTGGTCGCCAACCGCCCCGCGGACGCGGCCGACGTCGAGAAGCGGCTGTCGGACGGGCGCGGGCTGCTGGCCGAGGGCGGCGTGAGCGTGTCGAACATCTTCAGCGGGGACGCACCGACCGCCTTCATGACGATGAGCCGCATCACCGGCCGGGGCGGCCTCGGCCCCGGCCGCGGCTACGTCAGGTTCTTCGCCAGCCCGTTCGTGTTCCCCCAGGCCCTGGTGCGGACGCTCGGCGAGATGGTGAAGGAGCTCCACCAGAGCAGACGGCAGCGCCTGCGTGGGATCGAGCCGCGTGTCCGCCGGCGCGGCGCCTACGTGGCCCTGCGGGGGCTGACGAACGTCCTGTTGCGCGATCTCAACGTCGCCCTGGTCGCCGAGCACATGATCGCCGGAGCCCCGGTGATCTTCGTCGATCTCGTCGACTACGACGAGATCGCGCACCACGCCGGGGTCGCGCGGCCGGAGTCGCTCGCCGCGCTGGCGGGCGTGGACGGGGTCCTGGGCACCCTCGAGAGAGTGGCGGCGGCCGCGCCACGGGAGTACCGCTTCGTGGTGCTGTCCGACCACGGGCAGAGCCAGGGGCCGACGTTCCGCCAGCTGACCGGCCGCGGCCTGGAGGCCGCGGTCCGGGGACACACCGAGACGAGCAGCACCGCGACGCTGGCCGACACCGGCGACGTCGAGGTGTGGGGGCCGCTCAACGCGATGCTCGCCGAGGTCCTGTCGGCCGTCCGCCCGGCGGCGCGCCGGTCCGACGGGCGAGGCACCGACGGCACGGGCATGGTCGTCGGACCGCAGCGGGACACGCGGGCGGCGACGGCCGGGCCCTCCGGCGGCGAGCGGCCGGAGCTCGTCGTCGTGGGTTCGGGCAACGTCGGGCTGATCTGGTTCCCGGAACTGCCGGGCCGGGTGCCGATCGAGGAGCTGGGCCGCCGGTTCCCGGCGCTGGTCCGCGGCCTGCTCTCCGAGCCCGGGGTGGCCTTCGTCGTGGTGGACAGCGCACGCGGGCCGCTGGCGGTCGGCCCGGACGGCGTGCGGGTGCTGCTCGAGGACGTCGTCGAGGGCCGGGACCCGCTGGCCGCGTTCGGCCCCCGGGCCGCGGCCGACCTGGCACGCGTCGCCGCCATGGAGTCCTGCCCCGATCTCTACGTGCACTCCACGGTCGATCCGCGGACGGACGAGGTGCACGCGTTCGAGGAGCTCGTCGGCTGCCACGGCGGCCTCGGCGGCTGGCAGAACGACGCCGTGCTCGTGCACCCGGCGGACTGGCCGTTGGAGACCGGCCTGCTCGACCGCAGCGTCGACGGCGAAGCGCTGCTGTACGGGGCGGAGGCCGTCCACCGCCAGCTCGTGCTCTGGCTGGAGCGCTGCGGCGCGCGGAGCCGCCCGGTCCCGGAGGCCACGGGTGCGGCCTGCCCTCGTGATGCGTAGTCAGACGAAGAGTCAGACGAAGAGCCGGGGCAGCAGGTCCCGGCTGTTGCGTCGGAGGTCGTCGAGGGCCGTGTCCGACCCCGCGAGGTGGCGCTGCAGCGCCTGCTGGAACAGCCCGTCGAACATCGCGTAGGCCGCCGAGGGCGAGCAGGTCGGCTCGGTCCCGGTGAGGTCCGCGTAGGCGCGCACGAGGCGCCAGACCATGTCCTGCAGGCGACCGTCGATCTCGGCGACGTCGTCCCGGAAGGCCCCCTCGAACAGGGACTGCGAGCGCAGGTCGTACCAGAGCCGGTGCACGAGCGGGGCGTCGACGAGCGTGGCGGCCAGCCCGTCCCCGCACGCCGCGGCGAGCTCGTCCGGTGTGGACGCCGCGGCGACGAGGCCCTCGTACCGCTGCACGCAGGCGTCCTTGTAGCGCCGCACGCAGTAGGTGATCAGATCGATCTTGTCGGCGAAGTAGTAGTGCAGGAGCCCGTGGGAGAAGGCCGTGTTGTCCGCGATCGTGCGCAGGCTGGTGCGCGCGTAACCGAGTTCTGCCAGGGTCAGCAACGCCGCGTCGGCGAGCTCGCGGCGGCGGTCCTCGAACTTGTCCACACGGGACCGCGACCGCACGGCGGCTGAGCTGGGCATGACGCGACGATACCCATCGAGCTGAATTCCTGACCACTCGTCCAGGAAAATCTTGACAACCGTCCAAGATCGGGCCACGGTCGTCCCTGTCGGCAACGGTGCCGGCACGACCGAGAGGCGACGATGTCGCTGACCTTCTATCTGGACAAGGGCGCCTCCCTGGACCCCGGGGCGCCCTGCCTGACCCTCGACGGGGCGTCGCTGTCGTACGGCGAGGTCGTCGAGCTCTCCCACGCGGTCGCCAGGGCACTGCGGCGCTCGGGTGCCCGGCCCGGGGACAAGGTCGGCATCCTCTCGGCCAACGACCCGACCGCGTTCTCCTGCGTCTTCGGCATCGCCCGGGCGGGTGCGGTGTGGTGCCCGATCAACCCGCGCAACCCGGCGGGGGAGAACGCGGAGCTCCTCGACCTGTTCGACTGCTCGACGCTGATCTTCCAGCCGGCGTTCGACGGGCTGGTGGCCGAGATCGCCCCGAAGCTCCCCAAGCTGACCACGCTCGTCCGACTGGGCGACGGCGACGACCTGGCCGAGGCCTTCGACCCCTGGCTCGACGCCGCGCGCGAGGACCCGGAAGCGGAGGCCGCGCAGCCCGAGGACGTGGTGGCACTGGTCGGCACCGGTGGCACCACGGGGCGGCCCAAGGGGGTCATGCTCACCGATCGCAACCTCGAGGCGATGTCGGCGATCACCCTGATGAGCTACCCGTTCGAGGGGCGCCCGGTGTACCTGGCCCAGGCGCCGCTGACCCACGCGGCCGGCGTGCTCTGCTTCCCGATCCTCGCCCTCGGCGGCGAGGTCGTGATCATGGCGAAGCCGGACGTCGGCCGGTTCCTGGAGCTGATCGAGCGGCACCGGGTCACCCACACGTTCCTGCCGCCGACGCTGATCTACATGGTGCTCGGCCACCCGGCGCTCGACGGCACGGACCTCTCGTCGCTGCAGTGCTTCTGGTACGGCGCGGCGCCGATGTCGGTGGCCAGGCTGGCCGAGGCGCTCGACCGCATCGGTCCGATGGCGCAGCTCTTCGGGCAGTCCGAGGCCCCGATGATGATCTCGACCATGTCCCCGGCCGAGCACCGGCTGCCGGACGGGACGATCGCCACCGACCGGCTGTCGTCCGCCGGCCGACCCTCGCCGCTGGTCACGGTGGCGATCCTCGACCAGGAGGGCCGGCCCGTCCCGCGCGGGGAGCGGGGGGAGATCTGCGTCCGGGGCTCGCTGGTGATGGCCGGCTACTACCGCAACCCCGAGGCCACGGCGGAGGCGTCCGCCCACGGCTGGCACCACACCGGCGACATCGGCTACCTCGACGCGGACGGCTTCCTCTTCATCGTCGACCGCGCGAAGGACATGGTGATCACCGGCGGGTTCAACGTCTACTCCGCCGAGGTCGAGCAGGCGCTGATGGCCCACGACGCCGTCCGGGACTGCGCGGTCGTCGGGCTGCCCGACGAGAAGTGGGGCGAACGCGTCGCCGCCGTGGTCCAGCTCCAGCCGGACACCGAGATCGACGTCGACGAGCTGATCGCGTTCGTCAAGCAGCGCATCGGGAGCGTCAAGGCGCCGAAGCAGATCGAGATCTGGCCCGATCTCCCCCGCTCGACCATCGGCAAGGTCCTGAAGACAGAGATCCGCACGACACTCACCGCAGTACCGCAAGGAGGCGGCACCTCATGAAACTCGCTCTCTACCTGCCGAACTTCCGCGACAAGGTCACCGTCAAGGAGCTGGAGGACCTCACCGCGCTCGCCGAGGAGCTGGACTTCGACTCGGTGTGGACGCTGGACCGGATCGTCGTCCCGGAGGCGTCGGACCGGCAGGAGCTGCAGTACCCCTTCGGGATGATGGACGGTCTGCCCAAGGCGCTGCCGGTGTCCTCGCGCGGCCAGTGGTTCCAGGGCTACCCGCTGATCCCGTGGCTCGCGGCCAAGACCTCGAAGGTCCGGATCGGCATGAGCATCATCGACACGCCGTTCCGCGCCCCCGGCGTCCTGGCCGCGGAGATGGCCACGATCGACCACCTCTCGAACGGTCGGCTCAACGTCGGCGTCGGATCCGGGTGGATGCCGGAGGAGTTCGCGGCCGCGAGCGCCGCGCACATCTTCCCGAAGCGGCACAAGCACGTGCGCGAGACGATCGAGGTCATGCAGGGCGTCTGGAACAACGAGCTGTTCGAGTACCACGGCGAGTTCGCGGACTTCGACAGCTGCGGGTTCGGGGTCAAGCCGTTGCAGGACCCGCTGCCGATCTTCTTCTCCGGGCTCAAGGACCCGGCGCGGGCGGCCAAGCGCGTCAGCAAGTACGACCTCAAGGGCTGGATCGGGATCCAGGACTCGCCCGAGGACATCGCCACCTGGCGCGGGGGCATCGAGCGCGAGCTCGAGGCGATCGGCAGCCAGCGCAAGATCGGTGACCTCGAGATCAGCAGCATGATCTGGACGGTCATCACGGACGTCGACCTGGACGACTCCCCGGCGGGCAAGGTCACGAACCTGCTGGCGGGCAGCGAGCGGCAGATCACCGACAAGCTCAAGGCGTACAAGGAGGCCGGGATGACGATGCCGATGTTCTGGCCGCCGTTCGCGGACGTCCCCGTGTCCAAGACCCTCGACGACCTCAAGCGGATCAAGAACGACATCATGCCGAAGGTCGAGGCCTCCTGACCTCCGGTTCCGCACTCCCCACACCGAAGTGAGAGGAAAGAGATGCCCGAACTCGACGGTAAGCGGGTCTTCGTCACCGGGTCCGCTGCCGGGATCGGCAAGGCGATCGCGACGCTGTTCACGCAGCGCGGCGCCCGGGTCGTCGTCAGCGACATCAACGCCGACGCGGCCAAGCAGACGGCGGACGAGATCGGTGCGGCGGGCGTCGCGAACTGCGACGTGACGGACGAGGCCCAGGTCCAGAGCGCGGTGCAGCAGGCGGTGGATCTGCTGGGCGGCCTCGACGTCCTGGTCAACAACGCCGGGATCGAGGTCTCCTCGCCGCTGCTGCAGCAGTCCACGGAGAGCTTCGACAAGATCTACGCGGTGAACGTGCGCGGCCCGTTCGTCGCGATGAAGGCGGCGATCGGCCACCTGATCGAGTCGAAGGGCAACGTCGTCAACATCGCCTCGATCGCCGGCATCGGCGGCAGCCCGCTGCTCGGCTCGTACTGCGCGTCGAAGGCGGCGCTGATCCAGCTCACCCGGGTCGCCGCGGTGGAGATGCGGCCGACGGGCGTGCGGGTCAACGCGGTCTGCCCGGGCTTCGCCGACACCGCCATGGTCGAACGGCTCGTTCCGGACTTCGAGGCGGCGACCCAGGTCCCGTTCGGCGACCTCGTCGCGATGAAGCAGGGCAGGCTCGGCACCCCGGAGGACATCGCCGAGGTGGCGGCCTTCCTCGCGTCCGACCGGGCGTCGTGGGTCACCGGCAGCCACTACGTCCTCGACGGTGGGCTGACCGCGTCCCTCGTGTGAGCATGTGCGGCGGGCCCGGCGCGACGGGCCCGTCGCACAGTGAGGCGGTGGGGATGACCGACACGATCTGGAGCCCGACGGCGGCCCGCATCGAGGGATCCGCGCTGCGCGAGTACCTGGACTGGCTGGCGGAGCGCGAGGGGCGGCCGTTCGCGGACCACGACGCGCTCTGGGCCTGGTCGGTCGAGGACCTGGACCGGTTCTGGCTGTCCCTCGTCGACTACTACGAGGTCGAGTTCTCCGCGCCGTGGACGCAGGTGCGCACCGCCGACCCGATGCCGCACACCCGCTGGTTCACCGGGGCGCGGCTGAACTGGGCGCAGCACGCGTTGCGTCGCGGGGAGGACTCCTCGGTGGCGGTGGTGTGCGTCCGGGAGGGCGGCGCACCCGCGCGGGAGATCACGTGGGGCGCGTTGCGCCGGTCGGTCGCGGCGGCGGCCGGCTGGCTGCGGCGGGCGGGCGTGCGCCCCGGCGACCGGGTCTGCGCCTACTTGCCGAACACCGAGCACGCGGTGATCGGCGTCCTCGCCGCCGCCGCGGTCGGCGCGGTGTGGTCGTGCTGCTCCCCGGACTTCGGCGCCGAGGGCACCATCGGTCGTCTCGCACAGCTGGAGCCCACCGTGCTCATCGCCACGGACGGCTACCACTGGAACGGCAAGGAGATCGACCGCGCCGACGTCGTCGCGACGCTGCGCGAGAAGCTGCCCACGGTGCGGCACTTCGTCCACGTTCCGTACGTTTTCGACCGGCCTGCTCCTCCGGGTGCGGTCCCGTGGGACTCGGTTCTCGCCGAGGACGCGCCGCTCGAGTTCGAGCAGGTCGAGTTCTCCCACCCGCTCTGGGTGCTGTTCACCTCGGGCACCACCGGGCTGCCCAAGGGCCTGGTCCACGGCCACGGCGGGATGACGCTGCAGGGTCTGATGTGGTCCGGGTTGTACTGCGGGCTGCGCCCCGCTCCGCGCGAGACGAGCGCCGCCGAGCGGATGTTCGCCTTCACCTCGACCGGCTGGGCGCTGTGGAACATGCAGCTGGGCGTGCTCACCCAGGGCGCGAGCATCGTGCTGTACGAGGGCAGCCCCGGCCACCCGGCGGGCGCGGTCTTCGAGGTCGCGGCCCGCACCGGGGCGGACGTCATGCTGCTCGGCGCCGCCGTCGTCACCGCGACGGCGAACACGGGGGTGTCGCCCCGGCAGGAGCACGACCTGAGCCGGCTGCGGCACGTGATGGTCAGCGGCTCGGCGCTGCCCTCGGCCGGCTACCACTGGATCATGGAGCACATCGGCCCGGACGTCCGGATCGACTCGACCAGCGGCGGCACCGACATCTCCGGCGCGTTCGTCGGCGCCAACGAGTACGCCCCGGTCCGGGTGGGGCGCATCGGCGGCCGGCTCGCCGGCGTCGACTGCGCGGCCTGGGACGAGGAGGGCCATCCGGTCGTCGACGAGGTGGGCGACCTCGTCGTCACGCAGCCGATGCCGTCGATGCCGGTGCACCTGTGGAACGACCCGGACGCGGAGCGCTACACGGAGTCGTACTTCGAGACCTGGCCCGGCGTCTGGCGGCACGGGGACTGGGTCACGTTCTACGCCGACGGCAGCCTCGCCATCCACGGCCGCTCGGACTCGACCTTGAACAGGCAGGGTGTCCGGCTGGGCAGCAGCGACTTCTACGACGTGCTCGAGACCATGCCGGAGATCAGCGAGACCCTGGTGGTCGGGGTCGACCGACCCGACGACGGCTACTGGCTGGGCCTGTTCGTCGTTCCTGCTGCGGGGCACGTGCTGGACGACGCTTTGCGGCGGCGGATCGTCGACACGCTGCGGACCCGGCTCACGCCCCGCCACGTCCCGGACGAGATCCTCGAGGCGCCCGCCGTGCCGCACACGTTGAGCGGCAAGAAGATGGAAGTCCCGATCAAGAAACTGATGACCGGACGTCCGCTGGAGAAGGCCGCCAACGTCGCCTCGGTCGACGACCCCGACGCGCTGCGCTGGTACGCGCGGTTCGCGGCCTCCCGTTCGTGAAGCTCGGCGCCTATCTGGCCCACCTGGGCTCGGCTCCGCCCTACGACGTCGCCTCCTGGGCCCGGTGTCTGGTGGACGCCGGCTTCGAGAGCCTGTGGATGCCGCAGATCATCGGGCGTTCCGGCTTCGTCCCGGACCCCTTCGTCGCCTTGGCGGCGGCCGCCGTCGCTGCTCCCGGGGTCGAGATCGGCACGGCCACGATCCAGGTGCCGCTCCACCACCCCGCCGACCTCGCCCACAGGATCCGGTCCCTGCAGTTGGTGTGCGGTGACCGCCTGACCTTGGGGGTGAGCCCCGGCTCGACCGAGACGGACTACGCGCTCCTGGACCGGGACTTCCGCAGCCGTTTCCGCACCTTCGACGAGAACGTGGCACGCCTGCGGGACCTGCTCGGCAATGACGCTTCGCCGCTCCTGCTGGGCTCGTGGGGCGCCAACGTCGAGAAGGCCGCCCGGCACTTCGACGGCTGGCTGGCCTCCGCCCACCGCCGCACCCCCGACCAGATCCTCGAGGCCCACTCCCGTTACCGAGCGGCCGGCGGCGGACGAGCCATCGTCTGCGCCATCCCGCTCTCGAGCCCGGCCGACCTCGGCCCGCTCGGGGACCAACTCCACCGCTACGCCGAGGCGGCCTTCGACGACGCCGTCGTGCTGATCGAACCAGGAGGCCCGGACCTCGAGAAGGTCAGGGCCCTCCTCCCCTGAGCCGCCAACGGCGGGCGATGTAGGGCATCCAGCGTCAAGTGGCACGTCTGGCTGAGTTTCAACTCGATCTTTCTTGTTGCGTCAGTCGTCGTCGCCAGGCGGCCGTTCATCGGATCGCTGCAGCTCAACTGCCGTAATTCGATCATATGTTCGATACCATCGGCGCATGGCCGGCTGGAGTGACGTGGCGGACGAGGATCTCCTCGCCGCGGTCGCTGACGTCCAGCGGGCCCGCAATGCCGTCGAGGCCCGGATGGTCGCCGTGATCGGGGAGGTGGAGGCCCGGGGGATCGCCGCCGAGCGTGGGTTCAAGGACACCGCGGACCTGTTGCGCACGGTCCAGAAGGTCGGGGCGGGCGCGGCGAAGGCGCGGGTGCGGGCGGCGCGGGCCGCCGCCCCGCGGCGCTCCCTGCGGGGGCAGGAGCTTCGCGCGGCCATGCCGGAGACCGCGCTGGCGATGGCGTCCGCGGAGATCTCGCTGGACCACGTGGTGGTGATCGAGCGGACACTCGCCGCGCTTCCGCCGCACCTGGTCGCCGAGCACCAGGAACCCCTCGAACAGGATCTGGCCGAGCACGCCCGACTCCTCGACCCCGACGCGCTACGCAGGGTGGGCAAGCACGCGCTGGCGATGCTCGATCCGGACGGGCCGCGGCCCCGACACCACGACCCCACGCGGACGCGGCTGCGGTTCCTGCCCCGCGGCGAGGGGTTCGAGGCGCGGGGCCGGTTCGACCGGGAGTCGGCGGCGATCATCCGGACCGCGTTGTCCCCGTTGGCCGCGCCGACCGGTGAGCACGAGGTCGGGGAGTGCACGGAGTCCGGCTGCGAGCACGGCCCGGGTGAGTCACGACCCGATCCCCGGTCGACGGCGGAGCGGGACGGTGATGCGCTGGTCGAGCTCTGTCGGCGGATTGCTGAACTTCAGGGCGTTGCCCGTCGAGGGTGGGACCCGGCCGCAGGGCACCGTCACGATCTCCCTACACGACCTCCGCCACGCGGGGGCGGGGCTGCTGGAGTTCGGGGACGGGCCCGCGCGTGGGGTGATCCGCGCCGAGGACGCGCGGCGCCTGGCGTGCGACGCCGGGGTGATCCCCGTGCTGCTGGGGTCGGGCGGGCAGCCGTTCGACGTCGGGCGCAAGCATCGGGTCGTGCCGCACGCACTGCGGCGGGCGCTGGCGGCCCGCGACGGTGGATGCGCGTTCCCCGGCTGTGGGATGCCGGCGCAGTGGTGCGAGGGCCACCACCTGCGGCCCTGGGTCGACGGCGGGGAGACCTCGCTGGGCAACACGGTGCTGCTGTGTGCGCGTCACCACCGGCTGATCCACCGTGGCGAGTGGACGGTCACGGTGGACGGTGGCATCCCGTCGTTCCCTCCGCCGTGGTGGTCGGGCGGTCCACCGGGCAGGAACGTCGTGCATCGTCCGGACCTGCTCGGTCGGCCCCCCGCGCCCTGCCGACCCGTCGAGCAGGTGAGCCTGGACGACCTCGTGGCGCTGCCGCAGCCTTCGTGAGGCCCTGGCCCCCCTCCGGCCAGGGCCACGCGCTCACCCCCGTGGCTGCGGCGGCGGGCCCAGCATCTCCACGCCGTACTCCGTCATCGCCCGGACGAGTGCCTCGACGTCCGGGGGGCCCTCCGGCGGCGGGGGCAGGGTCGCCGACGGCGCGGGCTCGCCGGTCGCGAAGAAGAAGTGGTCCATCCGGCCGCCGGTGGAGAAGGCGAGGAAGCGGGCCTCGTCGGACTCCACACAGAAGGCGTGGGCGAGGTCCCGCGGGGCCCACACGAAACTGCCGGTCTCGGCAGTGATCACCTCGTCGCCGACGGACACGGCGAGGCGGCCGTCGAGCACGTAGAAGGCCTCGTCCTCGCGGGTGTGGCGGTGCAGCGGGCTGGCGTAGCCGCGGGCTCCGTAGGCCTCCTGCACCCAGAGGCGCTCGTTCGTGTTGTCGCTGGTCGCCTTGAAGGTCAGCAGGGCGCCGAGGTGCCACAGGGCGGGGCCCTCGCCGGCGGCGAGGTGGTACGGGCGGGTGGTGGGGATCGTCATGACCTCGACCCTGGCGCGCCCCGCGCCCACCGACATCGGGGTGCGTACGTATCCGGCGCAAACGCTGCACGTACGTCCGTGCGGTCGCCTACTGTCCGGTAGGTGCCCGCGCCGCGCTGCCCCGTCGTCGTCGGGCGGGCGGGGGAGCTGGCCGCGGTGCGGTCCGCGCTCGCCGCCACCCGGTTCGGACGGGGCTCGACGACGGCGCTCCTCGGCCCCGCCGGGATCGGCAAGTCGCGTCTCGCACGGGAGGCGGCCGTGGCGGCGGAGGCGTGGGGCATCCCCGTGCTGACCGGGCGGGCGGTGCCGAACGGAGACGCGACCGCCTTCCGGCCGATCGCGGAGGCCCTGCTCGCCGGGCTGCGTCGGCACCCCGGGATCGACGCCCGGCCCGAGCTCGGTCGGCTCGTCCCCCGCTGGCGTGCCGACGACCAGCCGGACGGCTCCGTGCTCGTCCTCGCCGAAGCCGTCCTCCGGCTCCTCCAGGACCTCGCGCCCGACGGGCTGCTGCTCGTCCTCGAAGACCTGCACTGGGCCGACCCCGAGACCCTCGCCGTGGTCGAGTTCCTCGCCGACAACACGGAGCACGTCGCCCTGCTCCTCACCGCCCGCGACGAGCCGGACGCCGTCGCCCGGCTGGCCGACACCCTGGCCCGGCGCGACGCCTGCACCGTCCGGATGCTCACACCGCTCACCGCCGCCGAGATCGACGCGATGATCGACGCGTGCGGGATCGACACGACGATCGACGCAGGGGACCGGCAGGCGCTGCACCGTCGTAGCGCCGGTCTCCCGCTCCTGGTCGAGGAGCTGCTCGGCGCCGAGCCGGGAACCGTCCCCCGCTCCGTGGCCGAGTCCGTCCGGACGCGGCTCGCCGCGCTCCCCGACGACGGCCGCGCGGCCCTCCAGGCGGCCGCCGTGCTCGGCGAGCGGTTCGACTGGCGCGTCCTGACCGACACCGTCGGCCTCGACGAGACCGCGGCGCTCGCCGTCCTCCGCGAGACGATCCGGTCCGGAGTGATCGACCCCGGGGAGCAGGACGAGTTCCGGTTCCGCCACGCCCTCGTCCGCGACGCGGTCCTCGCCGACCTCCTCCCGCCCGAGCGCGCGACCTGGGCCGCCAAGGCACTCGCCGCCGTCCGGCACCGGCAGCCCGAGCTCGACGGCCCGTGGTGCGACGTCGCCGCCGACCTCGCCCTGACCGCGGGAGACCGGGCCGCGGCGGCCGAGGTGCTGCTCGAGGCGGGCCGTCGCAACCTCGCCCGCGGCGCCCTGCAGTCCGCCGAGACGACGCTCCGCCGGGCCCGCGAGGTGTCCGACGACCCCACCGCCGTCGACGAGCTCCTCGCCGAGGTCCTGACGTCCGCGGGCAAGACCGAGGAGGCCGCCGCGATCAGCCGGCGCCTGCTCGACGCCGCGCCGCACGCGGCCGCAGCCCGTGTCCGGCTGGCCCGCGTCCACGTCCGCGCCGGCCGCTGGGCCGCAGCCGAGGCCGAGCTCCGGCAGGTTCCCGCCCACGGCGCCGACGGGCTGCGGGCGATGGTGGTGCGCGCGACCGTTGCGCTGGAGGACGCCCGCCCGGACGACGCCGCTCACCTGGCGGCGGCGGCCCACGAGCGCGGCCCGGTCGACGTGCGGGTCGACGCCCTCCTGCTGCTGAGCCGCCTCGCCCGCCGCTCCGACCTCGGCGAGGCCGAGGCGCTGGCGTTGCGCGCCCAGACCCTCGCCGAGCAGCACGGGTTGGCGCACGCCGCGGCGCGTGCCGCCTACGAGCGGGCCATCGCCGGGGTGCAGGAGACCCTCCGCGTCAACCTGCTCGCCGAGGCCCGGGCACGGGTGGCCGCGCTCGGCGACCTCGCCGGGGTCGCGGTGGTCGATCTCCAGGAGGCCGCAATCCGCAACACCCGGTGGGAGACGGAGGAGGCGATCGCGGCGGCGACTCGCTCCATCACGGCCTCCCGCCGGTTGCACCTCGCGACGCTGCCCAAGGCCCTCGTCCTCGACGCCGCGGCCCGCGCCTACCTCGGTGAGCAGGCCGAGGCGCAGCTCGCCGAGGCGCAGACCCTCGCCCCGGACGACACCCACCTGCGCGGGGAGGTCGCGCAGGTGCGGGCGATGTGGGCCCTCGACCGGGGCGACGACACCGCCGCCCACGCGCACCTCGACGAGGCGATGACGCAGTTCGCGCGACGGCCGGACGAGGTCACGGGCTCACCCGGTGTCGGACTCTGGCTCATGACCACCGTGGCCTGCGATCCGGGGCGGACCGCCGCTCCCGAGCCGCCCGATCCGCTCACCAACCGCTGGAACCGGGGCATGGCGCGGTTCGCGGAGGCCATCGCCCGGGGTCGCCGCGGCGACCGGGCCGGCGCGCTCACCGCGTTCGACGAGGCCGAGGACACCTTGCGCCGGCCCGTGGACATCGGCTGGCATCGCCTGCAGGCCCGGCGGCTGGTGGCCACCGCGGCGCTCGCCGACGGCTGGGGCGAGCCCGCGCGCTGGCTCGCCGCGGATCTCCCGCAGGTCGAGGCGCGGGGCCGTGAGCGCTGGGCCGCGGTCCTGCGCGGGCAGCTGCGGAGCGCCGGGGTGGCCGTGCCGCGGCGGACCACCACCGCCGTCCCCACGGTCCTGCGGGAGAAGGGCGTGACCTCCAGGGAGAGCGAGGTCCTCGCGCTGGTCGCCGAAGGCCTGGACAACCGGGAGATCGCGGCGCGGCTCGTGCTGTCCGTGCGGACCGTGGAGAAGCACGTCGAACGGCTCCTCACGAAGACGGGCACCGCCCGGCGCCCAGCCCTGGTCGCCGAAGCCGTTCGGCTGCTCGGCGGACGCCGAGATCCGTAGGCCCGCGTGTCACTGCCGGTGCTGCGGGCAGGTGCCTGCCGACAGCACGGCGTTCGGTCGCCGACGGCGTGCGGGACACGGTCCTGTGGGCACGTCCGTTCAGCGCAAATTGCCTGGTCGTCGACCCGCGCGTGGGTAGCGGCAGCGGGAAGGTGGTAGTCGGGCGCACGGACGAGGAGAGGCGGACCGATGACGGAATCCGACCGGCCCCAGGAAGAGCGCGGCGACACCGGCCGCAACGGCGGTCAGGACGCGTCCGACGCCTTGCGGAAGAAGGTCCGGCGTCGCGCGGCGGGCATGTCCGCGCCCGACGGAGGCACGAAGCCACCCACCGAAGGCACGAAGCCCCCGGCGAAGGGGGTCGCGGGAGGTGTCCGCCGCGCGACGTCGGTGACCGGCCGGGTCGCGGGCAAGGCCGGCCGCGCCGCGGCCGCGCAGGCGGGACGGACCGTCGGCCAGGCCGGTCGGACCGTCGGCCAGGCGGGCCGCGTCGCAGGTCGGGCCGGACAGGCGGCGGCACCCGGTGCGGAACGGACCGCGCGGACCGTCACCCAGACCGGGAAGACCGCGGCCTCCGGGGCTGCGCAGGCCGTCGGCACGGCGGGTCGCACCGCTGCCGACGCGGGCAAGACCGCGGGATCGGGCGTGGCCAAGACGGGTGAGGCCGTCGCCTCGGGCGTCGCGAAGACCGGTCAGACCGCAGTGGGTGGGCTGGCGTCGACGGCGGCCGGCACGGTGAAGGGTGTCGTCGGCACGGTGGGCTCGGTGGTCAAGCCCGTCCTGGGGGCGAGCTTCAGCTTCCTCGTGGCCAAGGCCGCGATCCTCCTGCAGCTGATCAAGCGGCTCGCGATGCTGGCCCTCCAGGGCCTCCAGCGGCTCGCCGAGCGGCTGGAGCAGTTCGCGGCCTCGAAGCGGGCCGGGTCGAAGGCCGAGACCGAGGAGGACTCCGGGGAGGAGGCCGACGAGGACGCCGGGGACCTCGAGGACTCCGACCCCAACGCGATCGAGATCGACGCCGAGGACGTCGACGCCGCGTACGCCGACGGCGAGGACACCGACGGGGAGCAGGAGAGCCCCCGGCCGCGTGCAGCCCGTCCTCGCGCCGAGCGTCCGGCGGGGAGGTCGGAGACCCCGACGGGCCAGCGGCCCTCGCTCCGCTAGACCGCGCGGGCCGGCGACCGCCGTCTCCGGGTGCCGACCCGGCGACGGCGGTTCAGCCCTGCCCGGATCCGCCCTGCCCGGATCCGCCCTGCCCGGTTCCGCCCTGCTCGTTGAGTGGTTCAAGGAACGGGACGAGACTTGTCCGGGTGTCGCCGACGGCACGGTTCGAGCGCATGCTGCGCGGGGTCGACCTGCGGGTGACCCGGCCGCGCGCGGCGGTGCTGGCCGCGGTGCACGACCACCCCCACGCCGACACGGACACGATCCTCGCCGCCGTCCGCGCGGACGTCGGCCAGGTGTCGCACCAGGCGGTCTACGACGTCCTGCGCGCGCTGACGGCGGCGGGCCTCGTCCGGCGGATCCAGCCGATGGGCCTGGTGGCGCGCTACGAGGCGCGCGTCGGGGACAACCACCACCACCTCGTGTGCCGCGCCTGCGGCGCCATCGCCGACGTCGACTGCGCCGTCGGCACCGCCGCCTGTCTGACGGCCGACGACGAGCAGGGCTACGCGGTCGAGGAGGCCGAGGTCATCTTCTGGGGCCTCTGCCCGGACTGCGGTGCGGCCGCGCGCGACGACACCTCCCGAGCCACCCGCGAGCAGAAGGATCCGGCCAGACAGGAAGAAGGACCGACGTGACCGAGAGCGTCAGCGAGAGCGAGAACCCGAGGATCCCGTCCCCGACCCCGACGGCGCACCGACCGATGACGAACCGGGACTGGTGGCCCAACCAGCCGGACCTCTCGGTCCTGCGCAAGCACGCGCCGCAGGCCGACCCGATGGGCGGCACGTTCGACTACGCGAAGGAGTTCGCGACGCTCGACGTCGACGCGCTGAAGCGGGACGTCATGGAGCTGATGACGAACTCGCAGGACTGGTGGCCGGCCGACTACGGCCACTACGGCGGCCTCTTCATCCGGATGAGCTGGCACGCCGCGGGCACGTACCGCATCGCCGACGGCCGCGGCGGTGGCGGCAGCGGCGCCCAGCGGTTCGCGCCGCTCAACAGCTGGCCGGACAACGTGAGCCTCGACAAGGCGCGCCGGCTGCTCCTGCCGGTCAAGCAGAAGTACGGCCGCAAGATCTCCTGGGCCGATCTGATCATCTTCGCCGGCAACTGCGCCTACGAGTCGTTCGGGCTCCCGACCTTCGGCTTCGGCTTCGGGCGGGAGGACATCTGGGAGCCCGAGGAGATCTTCTGGGGGCCGGAGGACACCTGGCTGGGCGACGAGCGCTACAGCGGCGAGCGGGAGCTCGCCGGCCCGTTCGCCGCGGTGCAGATGGGCCTGATCTACGTGAACCCGGAGGGTCCCAACGGCAACCCGGACCCGCTGGCCTCCGCACACGACATCCGCGAGACCTTCAGCCGGATGGCGATGAACGACGAGGAGACGGTCGCGCTCATCGTCGGCGGCCACACCGTCGGCAAGTGCCACGGCGCGGTCAGCCCCGACTGTCTCGGCCCGGAGCCCGAGGGCGCCCCGCTCGAGCAGCAGGGCCTGGGCTGGCGGAACACCTGCGGCAGCGGCAAGGGCGCCGACACCCTGACCAGCGGGCTGGAGGGCGCCTGGACGAACGAGCCGACGCGCTGGGACAACGGCTACCTGGAGAACCTGTACCGCTACGACTGGGAGCTCACCGAGAGCCCCGCCGGCGCGAAGCAGTGGACCCCGAAGAACGCCGAGGCCCAGGACACCGTGCCCGACGCCCACGACCCGTCGAGGCGGCACGCGCCGATGATGCTGACCTCGGACCTCGCGTTGCGGTTCGACCCGATCTACGGGCCGATCACGAAGCGCTTCAGGGAGAACCCCGACGAGCTCGCGGACGCGTTCGCCAAGGCCTGGTACAAGCTGCTGCACCGCGACATGGGCCCGATCTCGCGCTACCTCGGCCCCTGGGTGCCCGAGCCGCAGCTGTGGCAGGACCCCGTCCCGGTAGTCGACCACGAGCTGGTCGGCGACGACGACGTGACCGCCCTCAAGCGGACGCTCCTCGACTCGGGTCTGTCCGTCCAACAGCTGGTGTCGACGGCGTGGGCGTCGGCGGCCTCCTTCCGCGGCACGGACAAGCGCGGCGGGGCCAACGGGGCGCGGATCCGGCTGGAGCCGCAGCGGAACTGGGAGATCAACGAGCCGGCCGCCCTGGCGCCGGTCCTGGAGACCCTCGAGCGGATCCAGCAGGAGTTCAACGACACGCAGTCCGGCGGGAAGCGGATCTCGCTCGCCGACCTGATCGTGCTGGGCGGCTGCGCGGCCGTCGAGAAGGCGGCGCGTGACGGCGGGCACGAGGTCACGGTGCCGTTCACGCCGGGTCGCACGGACGCCTCGCAGGAGCAGACCGACGTGGAGTCCTTCGCCGTGCTCGAACCGAGCGCGGACGGGTTCCGCAACTTCATGCGGTCCGGCGACAAGGTGCCGCCGGAGCAGCGGCTGGTCGACCGGGCGTACATGCTGAACCTGACGGCACCCGAGATGACGGTGCTCGTCGGCGGCATGCGCGCTCTCGACGCCAACGCCGGGCACGCCCCGCACGGCGTCCTCACCGACCGACCCGGGGCGCTGACCACGGACTTCTTCGTCAACCTGCTCGACATGGGCACCGAGTGGCGGACGTCCGAGTCGACGGAGAACGTGTACGAGGGCCGGGACCGCGCCACGGGTGAGGCCAGGTGGACCGCCACCGCGGTCGACCTGATCTTCGGCGCGAACTCCCAGCTCCGCGCCGTGGCCGAGTTCTACTCCTGCCAGGACGCGTCGGAGCAGTTCGTGCACGACTTCGTGGCCGCGTGGGACAAGGTCATGAACCTCGACCGGTTCGAGCTCGCGTGAGCCCGACGTCCGGGCCGGCCGCACGCCGGCCGGCCCGGACGTGCCCGGGGTCGGCCACGGCCGGCTGATCACCAGGCGTGCGCCGGGGGCCGTTCGGCCGCGACCCCCGCCAGCTCCCGCAGGGCGGCGACGCCGCGGGCAGTCGCCTCGGTCAGCAGGTCCAGGTCGGTGAGGCTGTCGGAGGCGTTGATCGTCAGCACCACCTCGCCCGCGTAGGACAGCGCCGCGACGGTGAGCGGCACCCCGGCGCTCAGGGGCGCGATCGGTGCCGCTGCCCGCAGCCTGGCGCCGGCCAGCCACAGCGGTGCCGAGGGCCCGGTCACGTCGGTCACGCTGAGGGTGAGCCGGCGGCTGCCGAACCGCCGGGCCCAGCACAGCAGCGGGCGCGCGACCGGGACGGGCAGGCGGAGATCCGTGACGTCCGCGTCGGCGGCACGCAGCCGGGCCTTGCCCTGCGTCGTGGCGTGGTGGATCACGGCCAGCCGTCGCGCCGTGTCCGGCTCGCCCACGGGCAGGCCGACGACGAGCATCCTGCCCACCTGGCGGTCCGCGTGTCCCGTCGTCGCCGGCACGCTCGCGCGCAGCACCGGACCCGGGACGCCCTCGTCCCGGGCGGTCAGGTACTCCCGCAGACCCGCGGCGACGGCGGCGAGGACCAGGTCGTTCACCGTGACCCCGAGCGCGTGCCCGGTGCGCAGCAGCTCCGGCAGCGGGACGTGGACGACCCCCAGCCTGCGCCCGGGCCCGACCTGCCGGGGGAGCGAGGTGACCGGCTCCGGCCCGGCGAACTCCGCGAGTGCGGCCCGGATCTCCGTCAACCCGTGGACGCCAGCGCGTGGGCCTCCGGCACCTCGCCGATCCCGCCGACCCCGCCGACCCCGCCGTCGCGCCGCGTCGGCGATCTCGTGCAGCCGCTCGCGCAGCAGCTGCCGGTGCGACGGCAGCGGTGCCGCGGGTGCCGGCGGAACCACCGGAGCCGCCGCCGCGGGATCCTGATCGAGCAGCGAGCCGAGCAGCGCGATGCCGCCGGCGCCGTCGGCCAGGACGTGCGACACCACCAGGAGCACCGCGACCCGGTCCCCCGGGAGCCCGCCGACGACGTCGGCGCGCCACAGGGGACGGTCCGGCGGCAGCGGCGTCGCGGCCCGCGAGGCCGCCCAGCTGGGCAGGTCCGTCCCGGGCGGCAGGGTCGTCACCTCGACGAGGTCCGGCGGAGCGAAGGCCGGGTCCTCGGCCCAGAACGGCCGGCCCTCGCCGGGCCGGGTCCACACCACGCGTCGGTGCAGCCCCGGGACCCGGGAGGCCCGCAGCGCGAGTGCGGCGCGGACCCCGGCGAGGTCGACGAGGCCGTCGGCCCGGCGGAACGGCTCGGCGTCGAACACGCACAGCAGGCCGATCTGCATCGGGGAGTCGCGGCCACCGACCCACGCGGACATCAGCTCGTCGAGCCGCAACCTCGTGACCACGGCCGCAGCCTGCGCCAGCCGCCGCACCGGGGGAAGGGACCAAGGCCACGGCGCGGGGCCGCGTCAGTCCCGGCCCGCCCGGGTGAGCTTGCGCCACACCCACCCCGCCGGCACCCGCTGCCCCGTCCGCACGTACTCCCGGGCCGCGTCGACCAGCAGCGTGATGTCGAGGCCGCGGCGGGCGGCGGTGCCGCCGACCAGCAGGAGCTCGTCGTCCGGGGCGAGGACGACGTCGTCCGCCGGCCCCATGAGGGTCTCCTCGGTCCCGTCCGGGCCCCGCCGCAGCACCATCAGCACCACGATGGCGAGCCGGCTGTCGCGGTTCTCGGGGTCGCGGAGGACGTCGCCGAGCCGCGCCTCGCCCGAGGCGAGCCAGCCCGGCAGGGTCGGGGCCTCGCTCCGGTTGAGCCGGATCTTCCACAGGATGGGCAGTCGGCGCCCGCACTCCCCGCTCATGCGACGGATCAGGTCCGCCGCCCACCGGTCGCCCTGTTGGGGCACCTGCTGCAGGAAGCGCCAGAGGAGCGGGGTGCTGAGCTGCGCGAACACCTCGTGCGCCACCACCTCGGCGGGCACGAGCAGCGAGTCGATCCGCATTGCGGCGAACAGCGCCGCGTCCGCGGCCCGGTTCTGCCGGGCGGCCACGAAGATCGAGGAGTTCAGGCGGCGGGCGTCGGAGACCATCGAGAGGTTGGTGGTGTCGTTGTCCGTCGCGGCGACGAACCCCACCGCGTTCGCGACACCGGCACGCCGTAGGACGGCGGGATCGACGCCGGAGCCCTCGACGGTCGTCACGCCGTCGTGCGGCTCGGGAGCGGTGCTGCGCGGCTCGACCACGGTCACGTCGAGCCCCTCGGCGCGCAGGTCGGCGGTGACCTCGCGGCCGAAGCGGCCGTAGCCGCACACGACCCAGTGCCCCTCGCCGGGCGGCCGGCCCCGGGCGGGCAGCTCGGCGCCCGGCCCGCTCTCCAGCCAGGTCATGAGCTGGTAGGACGCCGGCGAGCGCATGGCGATCCGGAGGTGGTCGCCGAAGCGGTTGAACGGGTTGACGACGGTCGGGCTGCCGAAGGCGCGCATGCGCTCGGCGATCGCAGGCGAGATGGTGCGGGCGACCACCGGCACGTCCGGGCGCAGCAGCGCCGCCGTCATCGCGACGGCGAGGTTGGCCTCGTCGTCGTTGGTGAGGGCGACCACGGCCTCGCAGCGCAGGCTGCGCAGTCCGGCGACGCCGAGGTGCCCCGGGTCGCGGGCGTCGGCGACGAGCCCGGGGACGTCCCCGTGGTACGAGCCGAGCTCCAGGGCGTCGATGCGGTCCTCGGCGATGTCGATCACCACGACCCGGCGGCCGAGCGCGTCGAACGCCCGGCACAGCAGCTCCCCGGTGCGCCCGTGGCCGATGATCAGCAGGAACGGCTCGCGCAGCCGCTTGACCTTGCGGGTGAAGTGCTGCAGGGCGATCGCCCGGCGGAAGGCGCGGTCCTGCAGGAGCGCCAGCAGCGTGCCGATCGCGTAGGCCCAGCCGATGACGGTGAGGTAGATCGTCGCGGTGACCCACAGCCGTTGGGCCGGGGTGAAGGCGTGGGGGATCTCGCCGAAGCCGATCGTCGACGCCGTGTAGCTCATGAAGTAGAAGGCGTCGAAGACGCTCATCCGGTACGGCGCGCCGGTGGCGTCCTCGCCCGGGACCAGCGTCAGGCCGAACACGCTCACCGCGAAGATCGTGATCAGGACGATCAGCGGGGCGCGCATGCGGCGCAGGATGAGGAAGATCGTGGCCTCGGCCTCGATCGCGGAGGCCATCGGGATGCGCTGGCGCAGGCGCCGGGACCGGCCGCGGTGACCCGGGTCCTCGTCCTGACCCAGCAGTCGCATCCAGAAGGAGAGCAGCGGGTTGCCCACGGTCCCTACCGGCGGTGGTAGGAGACGGTCTCGACCACGAGCAGCACCACCGAGACCACGTTGGCGAACAGGGCGCCGCCGGACAGCGAGACGACGGCCGCGGTCGCCGACGGCGTGAGGGCGTTGTCGGCGATGTGCGCCGACCAGGTCCAGGCGATCGCAGCGGCCACGAGCTGCAGGTCGGCGACCAGGCTGGTGGCGAGGTGGACCGCGCCGATCTGCGTGCGGTCGCCGAACTTGAGCACCGTCGCGATGAGGCTGACGACGATGGCGGCGAACAGCTCGTAGATGTTGTGCAGCGCGGGGTCGGAGATGTCGCCGATGAAGAACCCGAAGTTGAGGGTGGCGGCGAGCAGCACGAAGAAGCCGAACACGACCTTCTCGAGGTTCATGCGTGCTCCCGGCTCCGGTCGCCCTGCCGGGCCCACCGGCCCGGGCGACAGAATGGCACGACGACGGGGTGCGCGCCGGGTCGGAGCCCGCGGCCCGGTGTGCGCGTTCGGCCGGGAGGCCCGCGGGTATCCCCGGACTCCCGATGATCAAGGAGCCAGTCGTGCAGCCGTTGGCCCGGCGCGCCGTCCTGCGCGGGGCCCTCGTCGCCCTGGCGGCGGCGGGGACCGGCGGATGCACGCCGACGCCCGGAGGTCTCGACGTGAACCGCTGGATGGGGAGGGACGACGCCCGGCTGAGCGCCCGTCCCGCCCCGGTCGCCGCCCCGGTCCCCGGTCCCGGGCTGCGCGAGCTGGACCTGTCACCCGGACCGCAGGCGGTGCTGTACGTCCCGGACGGCCCCGACGACGTCCCCCTGCGGCTGGTGCTCGCCCTGCACGGCGCCGGCGGTGAGGGCCGGGGCGGGATCGCACCGCTGCAGCCGTTCGCCGACACCCACCGGCTGCTCCTGCTCGGACCGCGGTCGTCCGGCAGCACCTGGGACGTCGTCCTGGGTGGCTGGGGCCCCGACGTGCGGCGCATCGACGAGACCCTGCGGCAGGTCTTCGCCACCTACCCGGTGGATCCCGGCCGGCTCGCGATCAGCGGGTTCTCGGACGGCGCCTCGTACGCGCTGTCCCTGGGACTGGCGAACGCCGACCTGTTCACCCACGTCATCGCCTTCTCGCCGGGCTTCCTCGCCCCCGTGCCGAGGGTGGGAGCCCCGCGCGTCTACCTCGCCCACGGACGGGCGGACACCGTGCTGCCCATCGACGTGACCAGCCGCCGCATCGCGCGCCGCCTGGAGGTCGAGGACGTCCCGACCCTCGTGCGGGAGTTCGACGGGCCGCACGTCGTGCCGGCCGGGATCGCCGAGGACGCGGTGCGCTGGTTCCTCGGGTAGGGCGGGCGTTCCCCGGCTGCTACCCGGTCCCCTCCAGGTGCTCGATCGAGATGTTGCTGTTGGCGCCCGGGTCCCAGGAGGGCCACGTCGGGAAGACCTGCGCGCCGGCGCTGACGAGCAGGAACGCTCCCGCGAGTGCACCCGCGTACCGCCGTCGGGGCGGGCCCGGTCGGGTCGCGACCTCGGACGGCCGGCCCGTCGAGAGCACCATCAGGCTCGCCAGCACGGCGACGAAGGCGAGGCCCCACCACCGGCGGAAGTCGTTGCCGATCACGCAAAGGGCCAGGGCGACGAGGCCGTGGCCCGGTCCGGGGATCGTGACAGGTGCAACCATCCTCAGCGGCGGACCGCGGCCCGGTGCCGGCGGAGCACGAAGCCGACCCAGGACAGCGCGACCAGGGCGGCGACGGCGAGCTGGATGGTCAGCAGGTGCTCGCGGGGATAGACGACGCCGGTCAGGTAGGTGTCGATGAAGCCCCGGGCGAGGCCCTGCTCCCCGGCGAGCCGGCGGAACCGGTCCTCCCACGCCGTGAGCGGGCACTCCACGCCGACCAGCACGCTGACCAGGCCCCAGCCGACCGCGGCCGCGTGCAGCGCGATCACCCGGCGGTAGCGCCAGGCGAGGAACCCGCCGAGCGCGACGAAGGCCAGGAACGCGAAGTGGACCAGCATCACCGCGTCGGCGAGGAAGCGGTAGGCCACGCGACCAGCATGACCGGCGAACGGCCGGGCCACCAGCGGGTCCGGCGCCCCACGAAGTCCGGAGTGTCGTCCGGAACCGTGCCGGGTACTGGCGGGAATGACCGCTTACGGCTGGCACGCGTCGCACGAGCAGATCGCCCCGACCGCACTCCTGGCCGCCGCCACCCGCGCGGAGCAGGTCGGCTTCGACGCCGCGATGTCGTCCGACCACTTCTCCCCGTGGAGCGAGCGCCAGGGCCAGTCCGCCTTCGCCTGGACCTGGCTGGGGGCGGCGATGCAGGCGACGTCGCTGCCGTTCGGCGTGGTGAACGCCCCCGGGCAGCGCTACCACCCCGCGATCATCGCGCAGGCCATCGGCACGCTCGGGGCGATGTTCCCGGGCCGGTTCTGGGCCGCCCTGGGCACGGGCGAGGCGAGCAACGAGCACATCACCGGCGACGACTGGCCCCGCAAGGAGGTCCGCAACGCCCGGCTGCGGGAGTGCGTCGACGTCATCCGCGCACTGCTGCGCGGCGAGGAGGTCAGCCACGACGGGCTCGTCCGCGTCGACCGGGCGCGGGTGTGGACCCGCCCGCCCGAGCCGCCCCCGCTCGTCGGGGCCGCGGTGAGCGTGGCGACCGCGCGCTGGTGCGCGGAGTGGGCGGACGGCCTGATCACGGTGAACGCCCCGCTCCCGCACCTGCGCGAGATGGTCGGCGCCTACCGGGACGCCGGCGGGCGCGGCACGCTGCACCTGCAGGTGCACGTCAGCTGGGCCCCGGACGAGGAGACGGCCGAGGCGATCGCGCTCGACCAGTGGCGCAGCAACGTCTTCCCGCCGCCGGCCTGCTGGGACATCGACACCGCCGAGACCTTCGACGCCGTGTCCACACACGTGCCGATCGAGCAGGTCAGGCAGACCGTGCAGGTGTCCAGCGACCTCGCCCGGCACGCCGCGCTGCTCGCGGAGTTCGCCGAGCTGGGCTTCGACGAGATCGCGATCCACCACGTCGGGCAGGAGCAGGACGCGTTCCTCGACGCGTTCGGCGACAAGGTCCTGCCCCAGCTGAGGGGTGCGGCGTGAAGCTGACCCGCACCTCGGACCTGTGGTGGAAGAACGCGGTCGTCTACTGCCTGGACGTCGAGACGTTCGCCGACGGGAACGGCGACGGCTGCGGCGACCTCCGCGGGCTCATCCAGAACATCGACCATCTCGACCGGCTCGGCGTCACGTGCCTGTGGCTGATGCCCTTCTACCCGACCCCGGACCGCGACGACGGCTACGACATCGTCGACTTCTACGGCGTCGACCCCCGGCTCGGCACGCACGGCGACCTCGTGGAGCTGATCCGCACGGCGAACGACCGCGGCATGCGGGTGATCGCCGACCTCGTCGTCAACCACACCTCCGCCCGGCACCCCTGGTTCCAGGACGCGCGGAGCTCGCCGGACTCCCCGTACCGCGACTGGTACGTCTGGCAGGACGAGCCGCCGGCCGACGGCCCGCAGGGGGTGGTGTTCCCGGACCAGGAGACCTCCCTGTGGCAGTACGACGAGGAGGCGGGGAAGTACTACCTGCACCGCTTCTACAAGCACCAGCCGGACCTCGACGTCGCGAACCCGGAGGTCCGCGACGAGATCGCCCGCATCATGGGCTTCTGGATGCAGCTGGGGCTGTCCGGGTTCCGCGTCGACGCGGTGCCGTTCCTGCTGGAGACCGACGGCCAGGACGACGCCGCCGCCCTGCCCGACCCGCACGACTACCTCGCCGACCTCGCCGCGTTCCTGCGCCGGCGCAACGGCGAGGCGGTGCTGCTGGGCGAGGTGAACCTGCCGTACCCGGACACGATGCCCTTCTTCGGTGCGCGGGACGGCGGGGGCTCCACGGACGAGCTGACGATGTGCTTCGACTTCGTCGGCATGCAGCAGATGTACCTGTCGCTGGCCCGCGCCGACGCCGAGCCGCTGGCGAACACGCTGCGGCAGCGGCCGGACCCGCCCGAGGACGGGCACTGGGCGACGTTCGTGCGCAACCACGACGAGCTCACCCTGGACAAGCTCACGGACGCCCAGCGCGCGGAGGTCTTCGCCGCGTTCGGCCCGGACGAGGACATGCAGCTCTACGGCCGCGGTCTGCGCCGGCGGCTGCCCTCGATGCTCGGCGGCAACGAGCGCCGGATCCGGATGGTCTACAGCCTGCTGTTCTCCCTGCCCGGCACCCCGGTGCTGTACTACGGCGAGGAGATCGGCATGGTCGAGGACCTGAGCCTGCCCGGCCGGTTCGCCGTCCGCTCCGACATGGACTGGGCCGCGGCGCGGGAACAGACGCGGGACCCGGGGTCGCTGCTGTCCTGGATGCGGCTGCTCGTCGACAGCTACCGCGCCTGCCCGGAGCTGGCGTGGGGGAGCTACACCGTGCTCGATCCCGGGCCGGAGGCGCGGCCGGTGTTCGCGCACCGCTGCGACGTCGACGGCATCACGGTCCTGGCCCTGCACAACTTCGCGGACGCGGAGGTCCGGGCCGAACCGGTGCTGACCGGCCTGCCCGGTGCCGAGCTGGCGAACGTGTTGGACCCGGCGGCGAAGCCGCTCCGGCTCGACGAGGAGGGGCGGGCGTCCGTCGACCTCGAGCCGTACGCCTGCCGCTGGTACCGGACGGGCTGACGGCGGCCTGACGACCCGCCGGCCCGTCGTCGTCGACGGCGGGCGGCTGGTCTGACATGGCGTTCCGACGTCACCTCGAGATCGGAGTCCCCATGTCAGTCCGCGTGTCCGGTGACCGGACGGTGCCCGTGGTCACGATCGACCGCCCGGACAAGCTCAACGCCCTCGACTACCCGACGATCGACGCGCTGCGCGCGCACCTCGACGAGCTGCCGCGCACGGACGGGGGCGGGCGATCATCCTCACCGGCGCCGGGGACCGCGCCTTCAGCGCCGGCGCCGACATCCCCGACCTCGCCGGCAGCATCGCGCGGGGTCCGGCCGTGGCGCTCCGGGAGATCGTGGCCCGCGGGCACGCGCTGACCCGGGCGGTCGAGACCTGTCCCGTGCCGGTGATCGTGGCCGTCAACGGGCTCGCGTACGGCGGCGGCTGCGAGATCACCGAGGCGGCGCCGCTGGCCCTCGCCGCCGAGCACGCGACCTTCGCCAAACCCGAGATCACGCTCGGCTTCCCGCCGCCGTTCGGCGGGTCGCAACGGCTCCCGCGGCACGTCGGGCGCAAGCGCGTGTCTCGCCGCCGTGACCCGCGGGATCAACGTGCCCATCGACGAGGGCCTCGGGATCGAGGCGGCCTGGTTCGCCTCCGTCGTCGGGGCCCCGGGGTGCGGGCCGGGCTCGACCGGTTCCTCGAGCGCCGGCGCGCGGCGTCGTGATCCGCGGACCGACGACGATCGCACCCCGATGACCACGAGGGAGGCGAGGATCCGCAGGAGGCACGCGGGCCTGGTCGGCGCGTTGACCGGCCGCGGACGATCACGTCTGGAGCTGGCGGTCGAGGCCGGCGCCTTCGCCGTGCTCCTCGCCCTGCTCGCCGGGTACGTCGGCGCCACGGGCGGCTGGGGCACCGGTGCGCTCGGGACGGTCGTCCTCGCCGTCGTCGCGGTCGACCTCGTCGGCGGCACCGTGACCACCCTGTCGACAGCGGCGAAGCGGGAGCGGCACGGGCGCGCGTTCCGGCTCGGCTTCGTCGCCTGCCACACCGTGCACTTCGCCGTGGTCGGCGCCGTGTTCGCCACGGGCTGGGCGTGGCCTGTCGTCAACGCGGCCTGGCTGGTGATGGCGGCCCTGCTGATCGAGTGGACGCGGCTGCAGGTCAGGCGGGTCGTCGCCGTCACCGCGTCCGTGAGCGGGGTGCTGGCCGGCCTCCTCTGGCTGCCCGTGCCGCCCTACCTCGCCTGGATCCCCGGGCTCCTGTTCCTCAAGCTGCTGGTCGGCTTCCTGGTGCCCGAGGCACCGCCGGGGAGCGAGGAGGGGGTGGGCTCAATGGGCACTTCTGCCCATTGAGGGCGCACTCGGCCTCCGGTTCGCTGACGGACCACCACCACGGGAAGGCGGTTCGGATGCGGGACAGGCAGCTCGAGGTTTACGGCCTCGTCGAACGGCGGGCGACGGAGCGGACGCTGTCGCTGCTCAGCGACGAGGTGATCGCCGAGCACGAGGCGAACCCCGCCGGGCCGCACAGCGACACGCTCCAGCGGGTGCTGCGGCACATGCGGCGGGCCCGATCCCCGGCAAGCTCGTGATCGTCGCCGTGCGGCCCTGGGAGGAGTACCGGCTGGCCGCGCTGACCGGGGTACACGGGGAGGCGCCGGAGGTGCTCGATGACCGGCCGTACGCCACCGAGGAGGAGGCGATGCACGCCGTGTTCCTGCGGCGCGTCGCCGACCTGGTCGCGGCACACTCAAGCCCGAAGGCGCTCGAGCCACCCCACTTGATCGAGTTCGCAAGGACACCTTGCGTGTGTAACGCAACACTGCCTGCTCACGAGGACGGCGTCGACAGCAGCGCACTGGCTCGCAGGTGAGGCTTATGTCCGAGGGCTCGAGGAAGAAGTATGGCGCGTTCATGTCGTACAGTCACAGCACGGACGCGGAACTGGCGCCTATACTCCAGAAACTGATCCGCCGAGTAGGTCGACCATGGTTTCGGCGGAGCGAGCTGGAGATTTTCCGGGACAGTACAAGTCTCACTATGACGGCTGACCTGTGGAACTCGATCCGGTTCGCCCTGGAGTCCTCTGAGTATTTCATCCTGATGGCGTCGCCAAAGGCGGCCCAATCACCTTGGGTGCACAGGGAGATCGCCTACTGGCGAGAATTCCGAGAATCGTCAAAGTGCTTTATCGTCCTGACTGAAGGTTGCATTGCCTGGGACTCGGGTCGAAATGACTTCGACTGGTCTCGAACGACCGCTTTACCGCGGAATGTGATGAGTGGATGGTACTCACGGGAGCCCCTATGGGAAGACGTCTCCTCGGCCCGTGGAACGACCCATCCGTCGCAGCGGAACGTACGGCTTCGGGATGCAGCGAGGACGTTGGCCGCCCCTCTGCGGGGAGTTACGAAGGAGGCCCTCGACGGTGAAGATGAGCGTGAGTCTCGGCGAGCTCGCCGCACCCTGCAAGGCGGCGTAGCGAGCCTCAGCGTGCTGCTCGTTGTGGCTGTCGTTGCAGCCTTGCTGGCCGTCTCGCAGCGGAATAGCGCCCTCGAGCAGCTGCGTGCGTCTACTGCACGCGCCATCGCGGCGGAATCGGTGAACTTGTCGGTCCGCGAGCCCGGTCGGGCTGCCCGGCTCGCCCTGCTGGCGTATCAGACCGAGCCGTCTGCGCAGGCCACTGCTGCACTGATGGCGGCCTACGACAACGCTCGCCACGTCACTGGTTACCTTGCGGAGCACGGTGCAGCGCCTGCGGACCCGGATGGTCTCGTCACGAAGGTGGCACTCAGTTCCGACGGCCGTACTGTGGCTGGGGTCAGCAGGTACGACGGCAGCGTTCGACTCTGGGATGCGGCGAGTAGAGCAGAAATTGGCCGGCTTCGACCACCGCATCGGGGCGAGGGCAACGTGTCACCTTCGTTGACCTTCACTGACAACGGTCGACTCGCAGTCATGTTCTCCGGCATCGTTGATGTCTGGGACATCCAATCGAGGACTTTGATCTACAGCCGGTCACTGGCTGCTGCCGGGAGATTCGAGGCTGTCGCACGGGACGGCGAGTCGGCTGTGGTTTCTGTGGGAGATGGCGGCAGCGAGTCGACTTACGTCCTTCCCCTACGTCCAGGGACTTCGGCGGTACTCGTCGGCACCGGTCCCGCCGCACTTGCTGCCGCTACTTTTCGGGCAACGGGTCGATACACGACCCCAGTACTGTTTCCGAAGGAGCCACGCGACTTCGTGGATGTCTCCGAGGATGGGGCTACTGCCGTCCGCATCCGCAACTTCCGCAATCTCGAGGTGTGGGACGTGCGGTCGGGATCCCTCGTCGCGTCTGTCGAACTTCCTGGCGAGCCGGGGTGGCTCGCGGTGGCGATCTCCGACGACGGCACGTCGGTGCTAGTCGGCAACGACGTGGGGGAGGTGGTCAGATTCGTCCGCTCGACAGGCGTATTCGTCGAAGTCGCACGACTGCCGACGGCGGTGTATGGACTTGACCTCGTGAGGGGTGGTCGGACTGGCGCTGGGGTTGACGCGCTAGGAGCAGTGACCCTGTTGTCTCCCGCCGACGACC
This sequence comes from Pseudonocardia yuanmonensis, assembly GCF_039542425.1. Lineage (NCBI taxonomy): Bacteria > Bacillati > Actinomycetota > Actinomycetes > Pseudonocardiales > Pseudonocardiaceae > Pseudonocardia > Pseudonocardia yuanmonensis. The sequence goes on along the minus strand of NZ_BAABIC010000013.1, from coordinate 14,646 downwards.
ACCGGTACGAAGAGATCCCGACGAACCTGTACGGGGAGGTCTTCCGGCTGCAGACAAGTCCGGACGGCCGATACATGACCACGGAGCGGAACGAGGCGACCGACCTCTGGGAGGTGGCGACCGCCCGCCGCATCGCGTCGTTCCCCGGCCCGGCCACGTGGAACGCGGAGATCACCCCCGCCGAGTTCGCTGCTGACGGAAGCAAGTTCCTCACGCCGGAGGACGGGCGGATCGTTGTACGACGATTGCCTGATGGCATTCAAGTAGGTGCGGCTCCCGCCGCGGTCGGACCGGTCGAGGTGGCTCGCACACTTCACACGACTCTCGGTGGGCCGAGGGCTGTTGTGGACTACACGGTGCAGCCGCGGCGAGTAGTCGTCGTGGGAGACAGTGGCGAGCACGTTCTGGCGGATGCGCCGGCAGGCCTCGAGTCGAGCGTTGATGTGGTCGCGAACGCTGCCTTCGCTGTCGTTCAGATCTCGGGTCCCGGCGGCAGCACAGTGCGGGCTTACGACCTCAGAGATGGAAATCCACGACCGATCGGAACGGAAGCACCAGAGACACGAGACCTGGCAGGTGCGTTCCGTGCGGTCGTCGACGACGAGGGGCATCGTGTCCTGCTGGCTGACGCGATTCTCGACATCAGCAGCGGTTCTCGCGTCCCTTTGAGCGGCGGCGACGGATTGATCAGTGGGAGCAGCAGCGTCTTCGTGGCAGACGGGAGCCAGGCTGTTCGTCAAGTCGAGCCGACTCGTGACGCGACCGCTGAAATCCGGTCCCGGCTGCTCGTGTGGGACACGCGTGAAGGCAGGCTCTTGGGAGAATGGCGGGATCCGGAGAACGCCGCTACTCCGAATGATGTGGAGGCGGGGCTCGTCCGAATCGGAGACGATAGGGTGGCCGCTCAGCGGGCCGATGGCTTGACGAGGGTGTGGAACGTTGCACCGAATCTTTGGGCCGCACGGCTGTGCACCCTGGTCGGCGATCTGCCACCTCAGGAGAGGGCCGGTTACCTTGGAGAGGTCGATGACCCGCGGGGCTGTTTTGGCTGAAGTTGAACGGGTGTAGAACACATAGCTCAAGCCTTGATCGGGGCAGCGCTCAGGCTGAGCGTGACATTTCGGGATCCTTACATCCAGGCGGCATGGACCGCAGGACGCAGAACCGCTCTCAGATCATGGTGAGGAAGGTCGTCGCCATGGCCCCGCTCATCACGAGGTGGGCGACGGGTTCCAGGCGGGCCCGCGGGCTCCGCAGCGCGAGGGCGGAGAGCCACCGCCCGCCCCGCACGGCGAAGTAGCCCGTGAGCGCCAGGCAGACGGCGGCGAGGCCGAGGCCGGTGTGCGCCCCGCCGACCAGCGGCATCGCCACCATCGCGCACGCGGCCAGGCAGCTGTGCACCACCGCGCCGTGCTCGCCGGCCTCCCCCCGCCGTCGTCCGGCCAGGGTGGACAGGCAGGAGGCGGTGGCGAGGACGGCCGACAGGACCAGCCCGCCGGCCGCCATCGCGCACATCGCCAGCGCCATGCCGCCGTGCCCCAGCGCGGTCCACCGCTGCGCCGGGACGCCGAGCCGGTCACCGCGCAGGGCGCGGGCCAGGAAGACCGCCGCGGCGAGCAGGCACGCCACGCCGACGACGGCCTCCCACCAGCCCGCGCCGTGCATCACTCGGCCTCGCGGTCCTTGCCCGGGCCGTGGACGACACCCTCGGAGTGGCAGTGGCCGTTGCTCGAGGCCGGGATGTCGAGCGCGGGGTTGCGGTCGAAGAAGCCGGACGGCTTGAGCACGAAGCCGGTGTAGTCGACCGGCATGATCGGCCAGTCCTCCGGGCGCGGGAAGTGCGTGAGCCCGAAGGTGTGCCACACGACGATGTCCTCGCCGTCGACCGGCCGGTCGGCCTGCACCCAGGCCGGCAGCCCGGCGCCGCCCGGGTTCTGGTTCACGAAGTCACCGGCGGGGTAGCGCTCGTCCGCGTCGTACCGGGTGACCCACAGCGCCTTGCTGGCGAAGGCCGCGCGGGACCGGATGACGGACGCGTCGTCGGCCAGCAGGGTGGGCTGGCCCTCCGGGTGCAGGGTGTACCCGACGGGCTGGCCCAGGGCGTTCGTCTTCTCGGTGTTGATGATGTGCCAGACCCGGCCGGTGGCGGCGTTGGCGTCGCGCTGGGCGTCCGACTCGCGGGTCAGGCGGGTGACCTGGCGGCGGAACGCGTTGCCGTAGGGGTTGCCCTCGCCCATCGGGACCCGGGCGGCCTCGATCTCCTCGACGGCGTTGCGTGCGCCGTCGACGGTCATGTCCAGCCGGGCGGAGAACAGGTGCTGGTGGAACGGGGCGCCCAGCCCGGGGGCGATCTCGGTGGCGTACTCGCCGGGCGTGCCGGAGGTGAACACGATGCCGGTGGCCTTGGCCTCGAGCTCGATGGTGCCGTCGAGGTAGAGGTACCAGTAGAAGCCGTAGTCGTAGTTGCCGATCGGCGTGAAGAAGCTGATCACCAGGCGGCGCTGGCGGCGGGTCTCGCGGGACCCGGTGAACATGTCCGAGTGCTTCCAGAGGACGCCGTAGTCCTCCTCGTGCATGCAGATCGCGTTCTGGATGGTGCGTGGGTTGCCGAGGTCGTCGGCGATCACGGCGTCCGTGTAGAGGATGTCGCCGAGGCAGTCGCAGCCCAGCTGCAGGGAGTCGGCGTAGCGGGCGAACATGTACTCGCCGCAGTCGAAGTAGTTCTGCCAGAAGCGGACCGGCGAGGGGTCGGCGTAGGGGACGACCATCTCGGCGACCGAGGCGCGGTAGCAGATCGGGCGGCCGTCGAAGGCGATCTGGTGCAGGGTCAGGCCCTCGCGCTCGTTGAACCCGATGCGCAGGTCCCACTTGCCCCAGCGGACGTGCCCGTCCTCCACGGTGAACGAGCGGCCCTCCGGCTGCGTGATCTCGATCGGCTTGAGGTCCAGCGGCGGGCCCTGGACCTCGGGGTCGTCGAAGTTGCCGGTGGTCTCCGGCACGGGGTGGATCGCCTCGTCGACGACGCGGTCCACGCGGCGGGCGGTGAGGTCGACGTAGGCGACGAGCCCGTCGATCGGGTGCGCCCACGGGTGGTCCTTCTCGTGGTCCTGGCGGAAGCCGAAGGCCCGCACCACGCGCCGGCCGGGGGTCTCGGGGTAGTCGTCGAACGCGCCGGCGGACAGCGGGACCGCGCGCACGGTGGCCGGGTCGATGCCGCGTCGGCCCAGGGCCTCGCGCCACTGGTCCGAGCCGTTGAGGACGTCCTCGATCATCTCGAACTCGGTGTCGATGATCGGGGGCTGGCCGTCGCGCGGCGGGTCGAGCTCGCGGTTCGAGACCACCGAGCGGGAGTCGACCGACACCACGACGTCCCACGAACGTCCGGTGGCGATGTCGAGCAGGATCACGCGGAAACGGCGGTCGGTGGTGCCGCCGGCGAGCACCTCGGACTTCGGCGGCTCCTCCGGCGTGAAGAAGGTGTAGCGCACGGTCTCACCGAGCAGGCCGGCCTCGAGCAGCACCTCGCGGACGGTGCTCACCTCGGCCTCGCTGGTCATCGCGAGGGCGTGCCGGTTCGCGGTGCCGGTCTCGGGACGGTTGTCCAGGGTGGTCATCCGAGGATCTCCTTTCAGGCCGCGTCGGCGGCGGGGGTGGGGGTGGCCGGGAGGGAGCCGGTCACCGTGCGCAGGCGGGACCAGACGACGCCGAAGACGAAGGCGAGGACGAGGACGAGGCCGATGCCGAAGGCCAGCGCGCCCGAGCCGCCGATCAGCGTCGGGAAGTTCGACACGGTCAGGACGAGGCAGGCCAGCAGGCCGATCAGCCCGAGGGCGGGGGCGACGAGGGTGTTCCAGGCCCGGGTGTCCACCCGGTTGCGGCGGAAGAACACGAGCACGGCGGCGCAGGTCAGCGTCATGAGGGCGAGCACGCCCAGGGTGGCGGTGCCGGCCATCCAGGCGAAGACCTGGGTCACCGGGTCCATGCCGGCGATCGCGAAGATCACGATGAAGGCCGCCGCGACGATGGTCTGGGTCAGCGACGCGACGTGCGGCGAGGAGTGCCGCGGGTGGCTGCGCCCGACCGCGGCGTGCAGGGCGCCGGAGTTGCCGAGCGAGAAGTAGTAGCGGGCGAGCACGTTGTGGAAGGACAGCGCGGCGGCGAACAGGCTGGTCATCAGCAGGACCTGGGCGACGTCGCCGCCGACGGGCCCGAGGATGTTCGTGATCGTCGTGACGATCATGTTGCCGGGGTCGGCGCCGGCCGCCTCGATCGCCGCGGCATCGCCCCACGCGGACACGACGGCCCAGGCGGAGAGCGTGTAGAACACGCCGATCAGCAGCAGCGCGGTGTAGGTCGCGCGGGGGATGGTGCGCTGCGGGTCGCGGGCCTCGTCGCGGAACACCGCGGTGGCCTCGAAACCGATGAACGACGCGATCGCGAACATGATTGCGATGCCGAGCGAGCCGGACACGAACTGGGAGGGCTGCAGGAACGCGGTCGAGAGCTGCTCGCCCCGGCCGACGACCACGGCGTCGAACACCAGGACGATCGCGACCTCCGCGATCAGCAGGGCGCCGAGCACCTTCCCGGACAGCTCGATGTGCCGGTACCCCAGCACCCCGACGACGGCGACCACGACCAGCGTCCACACCCACCACGGCAGCGCGGGGCCGCCCCAGTGCTGTACCAGGGCGTCGATCACCGCGCCGATGTAGCCGAACACCGCCAGCTGCACGGCCGCGTAGGTGACCAGGGCGAGGAAGGCGGAGCCGAGCCCGAGCGGGCGGCCGAGCCCCCGCTGCACGTAGGAGTAGAAGGCGCCGGCGTTCGGCACGTGCCGGCTCATCGCGCAGAACCCGACGGCGAAGAGCAGCAGGATGCCCATGCACAGGGCGAAGGTGGTGGGGAAGGCGGCGCCGTTGCCCGCGGCCAGGCCGAGCGGGACGGTGCCGGCGATGACGGTCAGCGGCGCGGCGGCGGCCACGACCATGAACACGATCGACCCCACACCGAGTCTGCCGGTGAGGGTGTGTGGTCGATCCGAACCCGTGACGCTCATGAGCGGCTCTCCAGGTGGCTCGGCAGAGTGATGGCGACCACCGTGAGCGGCAGCGGCGCGTGAGTCAAAGCACGTTCTCATTCGGCCCCCGGGTGCGCCGCGCGGTTCTCATTCGAGCCGTCATCGCTGGTCATCGCGGTGCCCGCCCTGGCAACATCTCCGGCCTACGCTCCGGGCGGTGCAAGGGAAGGGGCAGTGGATGCGCGACGACGCGCCCGTGCGGTTGCGCAGCCGGTCGCCGGTCGAGGGGCTCGAGCGGCGGCGGCTGCGGCCGCTGGAGGTGGTGGCCCAGTCGGTCTCCGGGGCCGCGCCGTCGGCCGCGATGGCGGCCACCCCGGCGATCGTCGCGGTGTCGGCCGGGCACGGGACGGTCTGGTCGTTCGTGATCGCGACCGTGCTGGCCCTGCTGATCGCGGGCTGCATCGCGCGGTTCACCCGGCGCATGGCCGCCTCCGGCGGGTTGTACAGCCTCACCGCGAAGGGGCTCACCCCCGCCGCGGCCTACGCCAGCGCGCTGGCCTCGCTGCTCGGGTACGGGCTGCTCGCCGCCGCCGCGCTGGTCGGGGCCATCGTGTACCTCGACGCGTTGATCGGCGAGGTCGTCGGGGCGACGCCGGGGCGCGCGGGGGCCGCGGTGATCATGGCGGTGATCGGGCTCGGGACCGCGGTGCTGGTGCTGCGCGGGGCGCGGCTCTCGGCGCGGGTGGTGCTCGCGGTCGAGAGCGTCTCGATCACGTTGATGCTGATCGTGTTCTCGCTGCTGCTCGCCGGCGGCCCCGCGGCGGGGGCGCCCGCCGAGCCGACGGCGATGCCGCCGCCCGGCGCCGGCGGGATCCTCGCCGGCGTGCTGCCCGCCCTGGCCGCGTTCATCGGGTTCGAGATCGCGACCGCGCTCGGCACCGAGGTGCGCAAGCCCTTCCGCAGCGTCCCGCGGGCCGTCGGGCTGACCGCGGCGGTGACGGGGGTGCTCTACGTCTTCGCCGCCCAGGTCCAGGTCTTCGGCTTCTCGGCCACCCCGGGCGGGCTGGCCGGCCAAACCGAGCCGGTGGTCGCCCTCGCCGCGGCCAACGGCTGGGGCTGGCTGCCGGTGCTGCTCGACCTCGGGCTGGTCATGTCCTTCTTCGCCTGCTGCCTCGCGGCGTCGACGGCGCTGGCCCGGGTGCTGTTCTCGCTCTCCCGCGACCGGGTGGCCCCGCGCGTCATGGGCCGCACGCACCGCCGGTTCCGAACCCCGCACGTCGCGATCGCCGCGTCCGTCCCGGTGACGACCGGGCTGCCGGTCGTGCTGCTCGCCGCCGGGGTCCCGCTGATGTCCGTGCTGGTCACGATGCTGACCCTCGCGGCCTGCGGGTTCCTGCTGGCGTACCTGCTGGTGTGCGCGGCGGCGCCGGTGTTCCTGCACCGGATCGGCGAGCTGACCTGGCCCGCGGTCGCCGTCAGCGCGGTGATCGTGCCGATCCTGCTGGTCGTGCTCGTGGCGTTCGTGGTCACGAGGCCACTGTCGGGCGTCCTTCTCGGCGGGCTCGCTGTCCTGGGCGCCGTCGGCTACCTGCTGCTGCGCCTGCGCCGCCCGGCCGCGCTCGCGGCCATCGGGGTGTACGACGAGACCACGACCGGCGACGTCCTCTTCCCCCACCGCGGGGCGGCATGACCGGGCCCATCCCGCTGTCCGGACGGCAGCCGAAGGCCGTCCGCAGCGCGTTGCACGTGCTCGAGGAGGTCGTGTCCGCGGGCCCCGGCGTCACGGCCAAGGAGATCTCCGAGTCGCTGGCGATGCCGCAGGCCACGACCTACCGGATCCTCAACCTGCTGGTGGCCGAGGAGTACCTGGTCCGGCTGCCCGACCTGTCCGGCTTCGCGCTCGGCCGCCGGGCGGGCCGGCTCGCCCTGCCCGCGACGACGGCCCTGAACACCGCCGCCCGCGCCGTCGTCGACCACATGCGCGGGCAGACCCGATGGGCGGTGCACCTCGCCTCGTACGCCGGCGAGCAGATCGCGCTGATCGACCCCGACCCGGACCACCCCGCGCCGGACGCCGGCCAGCTCGCGCGCTTCCCGTACGCGTTCGCCCTCGGTCGCCTGCTGCTGGCCGAGCAGGCGGACTGGCGGGCGCTGGTGCGGGAGCTCCGCCCGTTCACGGCGCGCACCGTGACGTCGGAGTCGGACCTGGACCGGACGTTGAAGGCGGTCGCGCGGGACGGCGTGGCGCGGCAGTGCGGGGAGGTCCGGGAGGACCGGGGCTGCATCGCCGTGCCGATCCGCGGGCCGCGGGACGGCCGGCTCGTCGCGGGCCTCGCCCTCGCCGGCCCGACCGCCCGGATCGCCGAGCCCAACGAGGAGATCATCAGGCTCCTGCGCGACCACGCCGCCCGCCTGGCGCCCCTCCTCGCCTGACCCGGACATGAACGAACGGCGCTCTCGCTCACTAGGTATGAGCGAGAGTGCCGTTCGCCGGGTTGGTTCGGGGTCAGTCGAAGGGGCCGTCGAGCAGGCCGCCGCCGGGGCCGGCGAAGTAGTTGAAGCTCGGGTCGGGGAACTCGGTCTCGACGCCGTCGGCGCCGGTGGGGCCGTTGCCGTTCGCGGCGTCGAGGAAGGACTCGGCGGCGGTCTGCGCCGTCGCCTGCGTGGCGCTCGCGCCCTGGGCGAGGTCACCGGCCGGGGCCTCGGCGGCGGCCGCGGTGCCGACGGGCAGCAGCGCCCCGCCGAGGGCGAGGGTGCAGATGATGCGCTTCTTCATTCCCGGCCTCACATCTCGTCCGCGCCGGCCTTGATGGCCTCGCGGATGCGGTTGTAGGTGCCGCAACGGCAGATGTTGCGGATCTCCTCGATGGCCTCGTCGTCGACGTCGCGGCCCTCGCGCTGGCACTGCCGGACCTTGGCGACGGCGGCCATGATCTGGCCCGGCTGGCAGAACCCGCACTGCGGCACGTCCTGCTCGATCCAGGCCTTCTGCATCGGGTGCAGCTCGTCGCCGTCGGCCAGGCCCTCGATCGTGGTGATCTCGTCCGACTCGGAGACGGCGCCGACCGGGACCGAGCACGGGTTGAAGGCCTTGCCGTTGATGTGGCAGGTGCAGGCCTTGCAGACGTTGATGCCGCAGCCGTACTTGGGGCCGGTGACGCCGAGCATGTCCCGGATGACCCAGAGCAGGCGCACGTCGTCCTCGACGTCCACGGTGACCCGCTCGCCGTTGAGCGTGAAGGTGTGGGTGGGCATGTCGGTGCTCTCCTGATCAGTAGGTGTAGCGCAGGCCGTCGGTGGGCGACTCGGGGATCGGCGGCACCAGCGGCTTGGGCTCGAACGGGAACGGGTCCTTGTGGTTGATCGGGAAGTACTCCGGCACCTTCCCGGTCGCCCGCGCGTAGGCGCAGGCCACCGCGCCGCAGGTGGCGGCGAGGCCGAACTCCCCGGCGCCGCCCGGCTCGTCGCCCGGCGCGTCGAGGACGATGATGTTGATCTCCGGCGGGGTGTTCCACTGCCGGGTGTAGAAGTAGTTGTCCCAGCTGGCCTCGACGAAGTGCCCGTCGGTCAGGTGCAGGCTGGAGGACAGGATCAGCGCGAGGGCGTCGTTGATCCCGCCCATCATCTGCGCCTCGACCCCGCGCGGGTTGATCACCAGGCCGATCTCCACCGCGAAGGTCACCTTCGTGACGCGCGGCCCGGTCACGCCCTCGCGGATCCTGCGGTTCACCGTCTCGGGCCGGCAGTCGATCTCGACCAGCGCCGCGGACACACCCTTGTACTCGGTGTGGAAGCCGATGCCCTGCGCGGTGCCCTTCTTCATCGACCGGCCCCAGCGGCCCTCCTTGGCGACCGCGTCGAGCACGGCGCGCATCCGGTCGTTGCGCAGGAACTGGCGGCGGAACTCGTAGGGGTCCTGGCCGACCTTGGCGGCGAGCTGGTCCGTGACGAGCTCGCGGGCGGTGGCCACGTCGGGCGAGTACACGTTGCGCATCGACGAGGTGTTGAAGCCCATCTCGACCTCGTTGAGCAGCCGGGTGGACACCCCGAAGTCGTACGGCGTCACCTGGGTCAGCTCGAAGATCGACTCGGCGAAGGTGAGGTTGCCGAGCGGGGCCCGCGCGCCGGTGGCGGTGATCGCGTCGCCCAGGCCGTGGGTGAAGTCGGTGGAGACGCTGGTGTGCCGCTGCTCGAAGCTGAGTACCGAGTCCTTGGTGACCGAGGCGCGGATCCGCGAGGTCGCCATCGGGTGCACCCGGCCCTGGCGGGAGTCGTCGGCGCGGGTCCACATCAGCTTGACGGGCTTGCCCATCGTCTGCGAGACCTCGGCGGCCTCCAGCGCGGCGTCCCAGAACAGCTTGCGTCCGAAGGAGCCGCCGCCCTCGGTGACGTGCACGGTCACCGCGTTCTGCGGCAGCCCGAGCTTCTTCGCGATCGCGGCCTGCGCCGTCACGGGGTTCTTCATCGCGCCCCAGATCTCCGCCCGGTCCGACCGGACGTCGGCGATCGCGGAGTTCGTCTCCAGGGCGCTGCTGGACTTGAAGTAGAAGGTGAACGACGCGTCGACGGTCTCGCCGCCCACCGGCGGGACGGCCATCGGCAGCTCCGCGGCCCGGAGCTTGGCGAGGATTGTCTCGTCGCTCTCGCCGTGGACCGTGCCGTCGTTCCAGTTCACCCGCAGGGCCCGGACGCCGTCGATGGCCTGCCCGAAGGTCCGCGCACGCACGGCGACACCGGTCGACACGATCTCGACGTCCGTGATCCCCGGCATGTCCCGGACCTCGTCGATGTTCTCGACGCTGTCCGGGGTGCCGTTGAGGTCCGGCGCCCGGCAGATGACCGTCGGCAGGGCGTCGGGGATCTGCAGGTCGGTGGCGAAGCACTTGCGGCCGGTGACGATGTCCCGGGCGTCCGTCTTGTTGTGCGGCTTGCCGATGATCCGGAAGTCCTCGCGGGGCTTCAGGACCACCTCGACCTGCTCGTCGACCCGGCTGGCCGCGGCCTCGGTCAGGTCGCCGTAGGACAGCACGCGCCCGGCCGCGCCGGTGATCAGGCCGCTGCGCGCGGTCAGCGTGCGGACGTCCTGCTGGAGCAGCTGCGCGGCGGCGTCGAGCAGCCGCATCTGCGCCAGCGCCGCGGCCACCCGGATGGGCGTGTAGGTGGTGAAGGTGGTGCTCGAGCCGCCGGTGATCTGGTTGAACAGCAGCTCGGGACGGGCGTCGGCGAGGGTGACCTTGACCTGCTCGACCTCGAGGTTCATCTCCTCGGCGATGATCATCTGGGTCGAGGTGATGATGCCCTGGCCGTTGTCCGAGCGGGGCAGCGCGAAGGAGACGGTGCCGTCGCGGTTGACCTCGATGCGGATGAGGTTCGCGGTCGGCCGGGCGGCGTCGCGGAGCAGGTCGAGGAGGTCGTAGGCCTCCGGGGTCTGGGGCACCGACGGGATCGGCGCGGCCGAGGCCGACGGCCCGTCGAACACGGTCTGGCGGGTGAACTCGGCGGCGACCACCAGGGTCGGTGCAGCGACGAGGTAGCCCAGGAACTTGCGGCGTCCGACCGGGGCGCGCAGTCCCGTTCCTGGTTCCTTGGCCTTCGTCGGGGGAGCGAAGCGGTGGTTGGCCATGGTGGTCCTCTTCGTTGGGGGCCGAACCGGCCGGCGCGGGAAGGTCGCCGTCCGGGGGACTTGCCGCAGCAACGACGAACCGCGGATTCGGTGTCATCCACCCCGTTCCGGACGGGCGGTTTCGGACACGGTGCGTGACTGCGGGACGGTAGGACGGCCGAGCGCGCCACCCGCTCGGCCTCCCGGATTTCGGGAAGTCCTCCACGTTTCGTGACGATCACGCGTGGTGACAGGGGTGTTGCCTCGCCGCCGCCACTCGATCCGGTCAACCCCGCCGACCGGCGCGTCGGCTACCGCCGAAAGTGGGTAGGGGACCGGTCGCCGCCGCTCAGGGCGGTGGGTCGTGCGACGCGGAGTTGACGTACCGGAGGCGTTCTGTAGACACTTCGCCGCCGTCCCCCGTCGTGCTCGGGGAGTGACCGCCACCCGGCGGGGCTCCGCCGCCCGACCCGATCCGAGAGGACCCGGCCGTGGTCAGCGTCGACACCGCCCACCGCACCGCCGAGCGCGCCGTGCGCACGCGCCTCACCGAGCTGCAGCGCCTCACGGGCCTCCCGGTCGTCTTCGGCGGGGCGGTCCCGGGCGGGTCCCGCGAGGGGCGCTTCGCCATCACCGCCCAGGTCGGCACGATCAGCGACGCGCTGTCCGGGCTGGTCATCCGGCGCGGGCGGGGGCTCGGCGGCACCGCGCTCGAGCGGGGCGTGCCCTGCCGGGTCGACGACTACGCCGCGGCCCGCGCGATCACCCACGACTACGACACGATGGTCGCCGAGGAGAAGCTGACCTCGATCTTCGCCTTCCCCGTCCGGGTCGAGGGCGAGGTCCGCAGCGTCCTCTACGGCGCGGTCCGCTCCGGCGACCCGATCGGGGACCGCACGCTGCGCCAGGCGAGCCTCGTCGCGTCCCAGCTGCAGGCGGACCTCCGGCGGCCGGCCGACCTCCCGCCGGACGGGCCCGTCGGTCCGGCCGGTCCCGCCGACGACGGCGCCCGCCGCGCGCTGGTCGAGCTGGCCGACATCATCGCCGCCACCTCGGACGACCGGCTCCGCGAACGTCTGGCCCGCATCCACCGCGAGTTCAGTGGCGCGTCCGCGGCCCTCGAGGCGCCGGGCGACACGGCGGCCGCCGAGAAGCTCACCCGCCGGGAGACGGACGTCCTCCGGCTCGTCGCCGTCGGGGCCAGCAACGTCGAGATCGCCGACCAGCTCACCCTGAGCGTGCAGACGGTCAAGGCCTATCTGCGCTCGGCGATGCGCAAGCTGAAGGTGCGCAACCGGACCGCGGCCGTCCACGTGGGACGGGCGGCGGGGTTGTTCTGAGCCGTCCCCGGGTCGTCCTCCGGGCCGTCGCCGACCTTCGCACTACCCCCTTTCGTGCGTAGCCGGGGACGAACCGGGCGGACACCCTGTGCGGAACCTCAACCGGAACCGCAGGAGGACGACGATGTCCACGTCCGCGCCGCACCACCGCCGGCCGACCCCGATGTGGCGGGTCGCGACGGCGAGCTGTGTCGGAACGACCATCGAGTTCTACGACTTCTTCATCTACGGCACGGCCGCGGCCCTGGTCTTCCCGAAGGTGTTCTTCCCGGCGCTCGGGGCGACGGCCGGCACGGTCGCGTCCTTCGCCACCTTCGCGGTCGCGTTCATCGCCCGTCCGCTCGGCGCCGTCCTCTTCGGGCACTTCGGCGACCGCATCGGACGGAAGCGCACGCTGATCAGCACGCTGCTGCTGATGGGCGTCTCCACGGTGCTCATCGGGCTGCTGCCGGACGCGTCGACCATCGGGATCGTCGCGCCGATCCTGCTCGTGGTGCTGCGGTTCGCGCAGGGGCTGGCGGTCGGCGGCGAGTGGGCGGGCGCCGCGCTGCTCACGGCGGAGTACGCCCCGGCGCACAAGCGCGGGCTCTACGGGGTGTTCCCGCAGCTCGGCCCGGCCTTCGCCTTCGCCCTGTCCAGCGCGACCTTCCTGGTGACCGGCCTGGTGCTGGGCGACGGCGACGAGGCCTTCCTGAGCTACGGCTGGCGGGTGCCGTTCGTGCTCAGCGCGGTCCTGGTGATCGTCGGCTTCTACATCCGGACGACGATCGAGGAGACCCCGGCCTTCCGCGCCGTGCAGGAGGCCCCGGCGCAGAGCGCGCGGGTGCCCTTCCTCGAGGTGCTGCGCGCCCAGCCGCGCGAGGTGTTCCTGGCGGCCGGGTCGCTGACCATGCTGTTCGCGTTCTTCTACATGGGCACGGCCTACCTGACCAGCTACGGCACCAACCCCGAGGGCGCCGGGCTGAGCCGGCCCGTCGTCCTCGGCATCGGGATCGGGGCGTCGGCGGTCTTCGCCGTGGCCATCGCGGTGTCCGGGGTGGTGTCGGACCGCTTCGGGCGGCGCCGGGTGATCATGACGTCGTGCGCCGCGGGCGTGGTCTGGGCGCTGGTGCTGTTCCCGTTGCTGGACACCGGGACGGCCGTGGCGTTCGCGATCGGGCTGACGGTCACGCTGGTCGTCTTCGCGGTGTCGTACGGGCCGGCGGGGTCGTTCATGCCCGAGCTGTTCGTGACCCGGCACCGCTACACCGGCGCCGGGCTGGGCTACAACCTGGCCGGCGTGCTGGGCGGTGCAGTGCCCCCGCTGCTGGCGCCGGGCCTCGCGGCCTCCTTCGGCAGCATCGCGATCGGCGTGATGCTCGCGGTGACCGCCGTGCTGAGCCTCGCGTGCACCTACGCCCTGCACGAGACCAGCCGCAGTGACCTCGGCCGCGAGGACGAGGTCGGCGGGACCCAGGCCGCGGCGACAGCCTGACCGCGCCGGGCCCGTGCCGCGCCACCGGGGAGCGCTACGGCGCGGTCGGCACGGGCTCGGCCGGGTTCCCGCCCTCGGGAGCGCCGGCGGCACTGCGGCCGGGGGCCTTCCGGACGGTCTCGATCGCCTCGGTGATCAGCACGTCCAGCTCCCGGTCGTCCCCGGACGGGGTGACGAGCCCGGCGAGGACGTTGTGCGCGAAGAGCCGGGCGATGTCCTCGACGGACTGCGGGCCGTCCGGCCGGTACCAGGTCCAGGCGTAGTTGCACATGCCGAAGACCTGGAGCGCGGTCATCTGCGGGTCCGGGGTGCGGAGCAGCCCCCGTCCCACCCCGGCCCGCAGGATGTCCACGACGATCTCGGTGTAGCGCACCCGCTGCTTGCGGACGTAGTCGGTCAGGTCGCCGTCGAAGTAGCGGACGAGCTCGCGCAGGCAGGCCAGGCTGGCGGCGCGGTCGTCCCGGTGCGCCGCGAGCAGCGCGTAGACCATCGCGACGAGCCGGCTCACCGGGTCCGCCAGGTGGGCGTGGACGAAGTCCGCCTCGGCGAAGCGCCGCGCGAAGTAGGCGACGTGCACCTCGCGCAGCAGCGCCTCCTTGGTGCCGAAGTGGTGGACGATCGTGCCCTTGCTCAGGTTCAGCTCGGCGGCGACGTCGCCGAGGCTGGTGTCCGCGTACCCGCGATCGGCGACGTGCTCGGCGAAGACGCGCAGGATCGCGTCCCGGGAGCTCGCCCGCGGGCTCCGTCCTGGCATCCGCCCACTATAGGGACAGGTCGGCCGCGGAACCTGTTGCTGACCGTACGAGCGGTCAGTTAAGTTGCGTCATCGCCCTGGCGCCGATGCCACGAGGAGTCCCCATGAGTGCTGCTGTTCCCGCGTTGCCGTCGTACGCCTCCGGGACCTCGGACGTCCCGCTGCTGGGCGACACGATCGGCGACAACCTGGACCGGACCGTCGCGGCCGATCCCGACCGCGAGGCGCTGGTCGACGTGCCCGGCGGCCGCCGGTGGACCTACCGGGAGTTCCGGGCCGACGTCGACGCCCTGGCGCTCGGGCTGCTCGACGCGGGGGTCGTCAAGGGCGATCGGGTGGGGATCTGGGCGCCGAACATGGCGGAGTGGACGCTGTTGCAGTACGCGACGGCGAAGATCGGCGCGATCCTGGTCAACATCAACCCGTCCTATCGCACGCACGAGCTGGAGTACGTGC